>PMIK01000035.1 GCA_003157095.1 Gemmatimonadota bacterium
ACCCCTAATCCCTGCCCCTGTCTTTATTGCCCCTGCTGTTGAGTCGGCCGCAGCACCGCCGCCCGGTTGTCCACGACCTTCGCCTCACGCCGTAGCGATTCGACAAAAGCCTGCACGCGAACCTGGCGCGCCGCGCGGATCACGGTGACGCGCTCCGAGTCCTTCTGCTTCTCCCACGCCGCGGAGTCCGCCCGGATGCGCCGCATTGCCTCGAGGAAGAAGAACCCCTGGTTGCCAGCCAGCAGGTGCGACCGTTCGCCCACCCGCAGCCTGAAGGCGGCACCCACCGCCTCCGTCGCCGTGCCGAGCAGGGGTACCGATGAGGTCCGGGAGAACGGGCCCAGGGTCTGGACCGGAAGCCGCAGTTCGGCCGCCACCTGGTCCAGGGTCTGCCCGGAGTCGAGCCTGTGCTCCGCGTCGCGGGCGATCGCCTCCGCCGCCTGGCGCTTCTTCTCACGCACCACTTCCGCGCGCACCCGCGGCTCGATGGCTGCGAGGGGCGCGATGCCCGCCGGCAGCAGGCTGTCGAGGCGGAACACGTAGTACGCCCCGCTGATCTCGATGACCGGGCTCAATTCCCCGACCTTGGCCTCGAACGCCCACACGCCGACGTCCGGAATGCGGTACCTGCCCAGGACGATGGCGTTCCCCTCGTAGTTCGGCCCCGAGTGCTGAATGCCGAGCCCCATCTTGCGGGCCGTGCTGTCGAGCACGGTCGGGTCCGTCTGCTCGGCCGCCAACCGGTCCAGGGAATCGGCCCTCGCCTCGAGGGTGTCCAGCCGCGCGCCGGTGCGCTCGAGCGGGATGAGAATCTGCCGCGCCGTCACGCTGTCGCGGCTGCGCTTCTCCACCTTGATGAGATAGATCCCCAGCGGCGTCACCACCGGCTCGCCGATCCGGCCCACCGGCTGCCCGAACGCGGCCTTCTCGAAGGCCGGGGCCGTCTGGCCGTGGCCGAAGGTGGGCAGCAGGCCCCCCTGCCGGGCGCTGGCCGAATCCGCCGACTCGGCCTTGGCGGCAGCGGCGAAGTCCCCGCCCTTGAGCAGCGAATCGCGCAAGGCGCGCGTGCGATTCATCGCAACCGCGGAGTCCACCGGCTGCGGACTCCGGTTGATGCCGACGTACGACAGATACGCGGCGGCCGGTCGCTTGAAGTCGCCCGTGTGGGTGTCGTAGTACGTCTGAACCTCCTGTGGCGTCACCTCCACCGAAGCGTCCGCGACGGCTTGGTCCGGACGGATGGCGAGTACGCGCGCGACGACCGAATCGTGCTGATCGCGGAAGATCGTCCACAGCTTCGCGTCGGCGGCGTAGATGTCCGAGGTCACGGCCTCGAGCAGCTTGAGCCTCGGCAGCTCGGCGCGGTAGCGATCCTCGAGCTGGATCAGGAAGGCCGGCTGCTGGCCGCTGGAAAGGAACCGTTCCCACTTCTGCTGGTCGAACCTGCCGCCGGTCTGGAACTCCTTGTCGTTCACGATCTCCTGGGGCGGCATCTGCCGGGCGGCGTTTCTGATCTCGTCGTCGGTCACGACCACGCCGCGCTTGCGGTACTGCTCCTGAAGCAGATGCTCTTCGATCAGCTGCTCGAAAGCCGCGTCTTCGAGGGCCTTCTGGTCCTCACGCGTGAGCGTTTGCCCCGGATCGCGCGCCCGCTGCTGCTCCGCGAGTTGCTGGTACGTCACGAGCCAGTCCTGGTAGCGGATCGTCGAGCCGTTCACCGAGCCCAGGTCCCGGCTCGACCGGGACTGGCTGCGGCCCGTGACGCCCATTCCCACGTCGAAGACGAGCCATCCGACGAAGGCCACCGACAGGACGAGCATGATGATTTTGGTCTTCTCGCGCATCGTGCGCAGCATGGCGTATACTCCCTCCGCTCCCTCACGGGAGCGGGCTAAATGTAGACGAGACAACGCGCAAAGCCAACCGGCCTAAAGTCACTTCCCCGTTGACACTACGCGCCCGGACACTGTATGTTCGCGGCCGAAGCCCCGCCTGCCCTCAGGAGCTTCATGGCCGCACCCAGCGAGATCGAAAAGCTCGAACGCCGATACGCCGAGAACCCCGACGGACGGTTCTTTGCGCCCTTGGCGGACGCCTACCGCAAGGCCGGGAACCTTGACCGTGCCCTGGAGCTGGTTCGCTCCGGGCTCGGCAAGCACCCCGACTACCTCTCGGCGCACATCGTCTTGGGTCGCTGCCTGCTCGACAAGGGCGATGACGCGGAGGCGGAAAAGACCTTCCGGTCGGTGCTCGACCTCGACGCCGAGAACATCATCGCCTTGAAGAGCTTGGCCGAGATCACCGAGCGCACGGGTCGCACGCTCGAAGCTCGGCAGTGGCTGCAACAGCTCCTCGTCGTGGACTCGATGAATGTCGAGGCCGAGGCCGATCTCCAGCGCCTGGGCGGTGCGATCGCCGAGCAGCCGACCCAGCCGATGGAGGCGATTCAGATCGAGGCCGGCTCTGAGATTTCGTTCGCCGACGTCGCTCGCGAAGTCGAGCCTGTGGCGGCGTTCGCGTCGGCGCCTCCGGAGCCCCCCCCCTCGCCGGCTCCTGAGCCCGAAATCGCGGCTGCCCCGGCGGCCGCCGCGCAGGGCGCCGCCGCCCCGGCGGAGGCCGTCCAGGAGCCGCCTCCGGCGTCGGTAGCCGAGGTGCTTCCGACGTTCGAGCCTCCCTCGGCACTGCCGGAACTGGCCGAACCGCCGGTGGCGGCGGCGCTCGACGCGTTCGAGCCCATCGCCGAG
>PMIK01000263.1 GCA_003157095.1 Gemmatimonadota bacterium
CATGCTGCCGAAATTCTCGATCGAGGCCAGGCGCTTGACGATCACTTTCCGCTCGGCCATGCGGCGCGCGCCATGCGCGAGATTGATGCTGACGATGGCCGGAAGGAGCTGCGGAGTCAGGCCCACCGCCAGCGCCATCGAGAACAGGAAGGAGTCGAGAACCGGGCGGTGCAGATAGACGTTGAAGGCGAAGATGCCGATCACCAGCAGCAGCGTCACCTCCAGGAGCAGGTACCCGAAGCGCCGCAACCCGCGCTCGAAGTCGGTCTCGGGCGGGCGCAGCTTGAGGCGCTCCGAGATCCGGCCGAATTCGGTGTCCCGTCCGATCGCCGTCACCAGGGCCGTCGCCGTGCCGGAGACCGTGTGGGTGGCCATGAAGACCGTGTTGGTCCTCTTGCCGAGCGGCGTGTCGGCGCCCAGCACGGCGACCGACTTCTCCACCGGGAACGTCTCTCCGGTGAGCGTGGCCTCGTCCACGAACAGGTCCCGCGCCTCGAGCAGCAGGCAGTCGCCCGGAGCGGTGGCCCCCGCCGAGAGGAGGACCACGTCGCCGGGCACGACGTCGGTCAGGGGAACGTCATGCGGGGCGCCGTCCCGTAGCACCTGGGCCTTGACCTCGACGAGCGAGAGGAGCTTCTCCACGGCTCCCGCCGCGCCCTTCTCCTGCCAGAAGCCCAGGAGGCCGCTCGCGAGCACGATGGCGAGGATGATGGCGGCATCCGTCGGATCGTGCAGGAAGATGGAGATGACGGTGGCGCCGAGGAGCAGCAGCACGATCGGACTCGAGAACTGCGACACCAGAAGGGTCAGGGTGTCGGTGCGCTTCTTGAGCGCCAGGCGGCGGGCGGCGTATCGCTTCATTCTGGAAGCGGCCTCGGTCGCCGACAGCCCCTGGGGCGCCGTCTCCAGCCGTTTCAGGACATCGGCGGCGGGCACGCTCCAGAAAGGTGGAACCTGCTGCTCCATGCGCTGTCGCTCCTTCGCGTTTGCCACAGGCGCCGGTCAGGCGCGGCGCAGGTGCCGCCAGTTCGCGAGCACCAAACCGAGGATGGCCAGGCTCATGGCGATGCCCATGGGCGATTGGATGGCCGGCTCGTGCAACGGCAACGCGGACACGAGCACGGCAGCCGCTCCGGATACCCAAGCCCCCGCCTGGCGCTGTCTGCGAAGGGCGAAGCCGCCGAAGACGAACATCCCGCCCAGCAGCAGCAGGACGCCGGCGTACAGGGTTGGTCCGGTCCAGGACCGCTGGCCCGCTGTCGCACGGACGATCTGGTAGACACCCACAACGAGCAGGACAGCGCCCCACAGCCAGCAGACCGTGGAGGCTATTGAAAGGCTCTGAGGCCGCGGGGGTGGAGTTGGAGGCGAACCGCCTGCGATGGGATCGGACACTGAGCCCTCTCGGTTCATGGCCGAGGTAGGTGTCGCGCCGCTGCGAGGATGGCGTCCGCGACGGCAAAGGCTGCGCGACACACCGCGCCGTCGGTGTCGTACTCCGGAGCATAGGCCGTGAGGGCGGCGGCCTCCACTCGCACCGCCGCGCCGATCGTGCCGATCGCCCAGGTGAGCGCCTCGACGGACAGGCCGCCCGGCACAGGAAAGAGGTTCGCTCGCCCGATCCCGGGATCCAGGACATCGAGGTCGCAGTGCAGGTAAGCTACGCTACCGGGGAGAGGGGAGCAGCCCAGGAGCGCCGGCAGCTGCTCGGCGAGGCGGTTCGGGGGCAGTCGAGCGATCCCCGAGCTGGCCACGAGGGCAGCCTCGGGGGGATCCAGATCCCGGACGCCGAGCAGAAAGACGAGCTCCGGTTTCACGCGCTCGAAGCCGGGGATCGTGGCCGCGAGCTGCTCCCAGCAGAGGCCTTGGGCCGTGGCCAGGGCCATGCCATCCACGAAGCCCGAGGTCGTCGTGCTGGGGGTGTTCAGGTCGGCGTGCGCATCGAACCAGAAGACGGCGCGGCGGCTTGGCGTCAAGCCGGCGAGGGTCCCGCAGGCGGAATTGCAGTTGCCACTCATGACGAGCGGGAAGGCGCCGGCCTCGCGGGCCGCCCGCACCTTCGGCGCGAGCCGGCGCATGAGCTCGAAGGCCGAGCGGACCTCGGCGGGCGGTTCATGGGGATCGTCCGTGAGCACGTCGGTGCCGACCTCGTGGCCCTGCGACCGCAGGTGCGCTTCCAGCCCAGCGCGCAGCAGATGCTCCGGGCCGGCGCCCATCCGCCAGCCGCGCCGGCCGGAGTCGTAGGGGACGAGGAGGAGCTGGACATTCATGCGATGATGGGCGGCACCCAGCGACCGTTGGGCTGACCAGTCCAACGCGCCGTCGTAGCGCGCCGCTGCAGCCTGGCACCAAGTTCGCCTCCGCGCCGGCCGCCGCAAAGGTCCCGCCTCCCGGCACCGCGGGGGCGCGGCTCGGCGCCCGCTTGTGGTGACCGCTACGCGGCCTAGATTGAAGCCTCATCCCTCGTTTCGTCATTGCAGACAAGCCTTCGCGGAAAGGACGCGGGTGATCCGTGGCTGACCAAGAGCGCTATCGGTTGGTGACTCGCAGCGACTTCGACGGCCTGGTGTGCGCGGCGCTGCTCAAGAGCCGGGACCTGATTGACGACATCGTGTTCGCACACCCCAAGGACGTGCAGGACGGCAAGGTCCAGATTGGCCCACGTGATATCACCACCAACCTGCCGTTCGCGCCGGAGTGCCACCTCGCCTTCGATCATCACGCGAGCGAGACGGTCCGGCTGGGCGGCCCGGCTCCGCGCAACCTCATCATTGACCCGAAGGCGCCCTCCGCCGCACGGGTGGTCTACAACCACTTCGGGGGCAAGGACGCGTTCCCGTCGCTGTCGCAGGAGATGTTGGCCGCCGTGGACAAGGGAGACTCGGCGCAGTTCACGAAGGAGGAGGTGCTCGACCCGCAGGGCTGGGTCCTGCTCAACTTCCTCATGGATGCGCGGACCGGCCTGGGACGATTCAGGACGTTCGGCGTATCCAACCGCCAGCTCATGATGGAACTGATCGAGAACTGCTGGAAGCACGACAACGTTGACGACATTCTGCGGCTGCCGAGCGTGGCGGAGCGGGTCACCCTGTACCGCGAGCACCAGGAGCCGTCCCGGGCGCAGCTGCAGCGTTGCGCGAAGGTCCACGCGAATCTCGTGGTGCTCGACTTGAGAGACGAGGACCCGATCTACGTGGCCAACCGGTTCGTGATCTACGCACTCTACCCCCAGTGCAACATCTCGCTGCACGTGCTCTGGGGCCTGAAGAAACAGGTCACGGTCTTCGCGATGGGGAAGTCCATCCTCAACCGCACGTCCAGGACGAACATCGGGACCTTGGCGCTGAGTTACGGCGGAGGCGGCCACGAAGCCGCCGGGACGTGCCAGGTGGAGAACGACCGAGCGGCGACCGTCCTCGGCGAGCTCATCCAGCGGATCACGTCCGACGGCTGACCGTNNTCGTGCGGCGCCATCTCGCTGCCCGGCGCGCGCGGCACCCTGGGCGAGGCGGTCGCCGACCGGCTACGCGCCGCGCTCGGCAATCGGTACCGCGTCGAGCGGGAGATCGGCGAGGGCGGGATGGCGGTCGTCTATCTCGCGCACGACCTCCGGCACGACCGGCGGGTGGCGCTCAAAGTGCTGCGTCCGGAGCTGTCGGCGCACCTCGGCGCGGAGCGCTTCCTCCGCGAGATCCACATCGCGGCGCAGCTCAACCATCCGCACATCCTCACCCTGCATGACTCGGGCGAGGCCGACGGGTTGTTTTTCTACGTCATGCCGTTCGTCGAGGGCGAGTCGCTCCGGCAGCGGCTCGGCAAGGTGGGCCCGCTCGACATCGGCGAAGCCGTGACGATCGCCACCGAAGTCGCCGACGGCCTCGCCTATGCGCACGCGCTGGGGGTCGTGCACCGGGACATCAAGCCCGAGAACATCCT
>PMIK01000108.1 GCA_003157095.1 Gemmatimonadota bacterium
CGGCGCGCCTGGTCCTCGGGGTTCACGGCAATCGCGACGTCGCCCAGCATGGTCTCGGGACGGGTCGTCGCCACGGTGACGTGGCCCTCGGCGTCGGCGAACGGATAGCGGATGTAGTACAGCGCGCCCTCGACGTCCGCGTGCTCCGCCTCCTCGTCGGAGAGCGCCGTGTGGCAGCGCGGGCACCAGTGAATGACGCGGTACCCGCGGTAGATCAGCCCCTCTTCCCACAGCCGCACGAACACCTCGCGCACCGCCCGGCTCATCGCGGGGTCCAGCGTGAACCGGGTGCGGGACCAGTCGCAGGAGCAGCCGATCGCCTTGAGCTGGTCGAGGATGGTGTTGCCCGTCGCGCGGACGTGCTCCCACACCCGCTCGACGAAGGCCTGGCGGCCGACATCGAACCGGGTCTTGCCCTCCGCGGCGAGCATCTTCTCCACCGCGTTCTGTGTCGCGATGCCGGCGTGGTCGGTCCCCGGCACCCACAGCGCCGCGCGGCCGCGCATCCGCTCGAACCGGATCAGCGCGTCCTGCACCGTGTTGTTGAGTCCGTGGCCCATGTGGAGCACGGCGGTCACGTTGGGCGGCGGGATGACGATGACGTACGGCCGGGCTCCCGGCGCGGTGGAGGGCGAGAACAATCCCCGCGCCCGCCAGTCGGCGTAGAGCGGCCCCTCGATGGCGGCAGCGTTGAACTGCGGCGCGAGCGTGGTGGCGTCGCTCATGGCGCCGTCACCGCTGCAAAAAGGCCCGCGTAGCGCGGGCCGCGGAGCACGGGCATGCGACCCGCCTCAACCGCGCGCGGCCAGCGGCGTGCTCGGTCCCGGTACCGCCCGGGCCTCCGCATCCGCTCCCGGCACCAGCAAGTGGTTCAACACCGTCCGGACCCCGTTCACCGCACGCACCACGTTGCCGGCCAGCCGCACTTCGTTCGGGTGGGCGACGCGACCGCTCAGCTCGACGATCCCGCCCTCCAGCACGCGCACCCGCACCGGGCAGCGCCCCAGCGCCGCGTCGCGCCGCAGCGCGTCGAGCACCCGGCTCTCCAGGCGCTCGGCGTCCGCGCCGGTCCACGGCTCGTCGGGGCGGCGACGGCGCATCCTCCAGCGCTCGAGGGCGCCGGCGACGCGGTGCGAGTTCAGCCTCCCGACCCGCTCCGCCGCGAAGTACCCCACCACCAAGCCGAGGCCCGCGCCTCCAGCCAGCAGCAGGAGATCGCCGACGGTGAACGGTGAGCGGTGCTCGTGGCGCGACACCTTGACTCCGGTGGAAACAGTGGTGGCCCCTCGCTACATTCCAATCCAGTCTCTAACACTGGCGAAGCGGGCTTCCTGTCGCAAGTTGAGCCCCGTCACGCCTGGCTTGTCGGACGGAGGGTGCGCCCGCCTCATGGCGGGGTGCGCCGCCTGGAGCTTATGGCCCAAGAGCTTGTCCTCACGCTCCCCGACGGAGCGGAGAAGCGCGTCCCCGCCGGGACCACGCCCCGGACCATCGCCCAGTCCATCGGTGCCGGCCTCGCGCGCGCGGCGGTGGCGGCGCGTCTCAACGGCCAGATCGTGGAGCTGGATCGGCCGCTGGCGGCCTCGGGGCCGTTCCAGGTGCTCACCGACCGGGACGCTGACGCGCTGGACGTGCTGCGGCACTCCGCCGCCCACGTCCTGGCCACCGCGGTGCGCCGGCTGTTCCCCGACGCGGGCATCGGCTTCGGTCCCTCCATTGACGACGGTTTCTACTACGACTTCGACGTGCCGCGTCCCTTCACGCCGGAGGACCTCGAGAAGATCGAGGCCGAGATGCACCAGGTCGTCGCGGCCGACTACCCCATCGTGCGCGATGAGGTGAGCCGCGCCGAGGCCCAGGCCCGCTTCGCCGCCGATCCGCTCAAGCTCGAGCGGCTCGGCGAGATCGGCGAGGGAGAGGTGATCTCGGTCTACCGCGACGGCACGTTCGAGGACCTGTGCCGCGGCCCGCACCTCGCCAACACGGGGCGCCTCCAGCACTTCAAGCTGCTGCACGCCGCGGGGGCATACTGGCGCGGCGACGAGCGGCGCCAGATGCTGCAGCGAATTTACGGGACGGCCTGGTTCAGCAAGCAGGACCTCGAGGCCTACCTGCGCCGGCTGGAGGAGGCGCGCAAGCGCGACCACCGGCTGCTCGGCCGGCAGCTCGACCTGTTCAGCGTGCAGGACCTCGTCGGGCCGGGTCTCATCTTCTGGCACCCCAAGGGCGCGATGCTGCAGTTCCAGCTGCGCCGCTTCATCGAGGACGTGCTGCTCGAGCGCGGCAACCAGCTGGTCTATACGCCGCACCTGACGCGGGAGCAGCTGTTCCTCAAATCGGGCCACCTGCCGTGGTACGCCGAGAACCAGTTCCCGGCGATGGGCGCCGGCGAGGGCGAGGCCGAGGACGTGCGCTACCGGGTGAAGCCGATGAACTGCCCGATGCACATCCTGATTTACAAGGACAGCCCGCGCAGCTATCGCGACCTGCCTGTGCGTCTGGGCGAACTCGGCACCGTGTACCGCTACGAGCGCTCCGGCACGCTGCACGGACTGTTCCGCGTGCGCGGCTTCACG
>PMIK01000160.1 GCA_003157095.1 Gemmatimonadota bacterium
CCTACGCGCACGAGGAAGGAGAGCCGCCTCGGGCGTCGGTCTGAGCATACCGGTCACTTGGCCGGAACGTTCCGCGCTCCACGCGCCAAGACCAGCCGGAGACTGCTGAGCACACCGGCGCAGGTTGGATTTCCACTCGCTGCCGCCACCCGCTCATCCCTTCGGATCGCTGAAGGAGACGTCGCCCATCCCCAGCGTACAATGCCGGGCCATGCTCTTCGACCTGGATGGTGTCCTGGTGGACTCGCGGACGTGCATCGAGCTCGTCTGGCATGCGTGGGCGGCCGAGCGGGGCTTCGATCCCGCGCCGTTCCTGCGGGTCGCCCACGGGCGCCGTATCTCCGAGACAATCCGGCTTGTTCGGCCGGATCTCGACGCTGTCGCCGAGACACGGGTGCTCGACGCCATGGAAGCGGTGGAGACTCGGGGACTTCATCCCGTGCCCGGAGCCGTGGAGCTGGTCGCTCGGCTCAGCGACACACAGTGGGCGGTCGTCACGTCGGGCAGCCGGGTCGTCGCCACCCTGCGGCTGCGCACGGCGGGACTGCCGATCCCGCGGGTGTTCATTACGGCCGATGACGTACGGCGCGGCAAGCCGGATCCCGAGGGTTACCTCCTCGCCGCCGCGCGGCTGAGCGTCACGCCGCGCGACTGCCTGGTGTTCGAGGACTCGCCGACGGGCCTCGCGGCTGGGCAGGCCGCCGGAATGCCGGTCATTGCCGTGCTCACCACCCATCCGCCCACCGAACTGGCGGGCGCCGTCTCGCGCCTGGATTCGCTCGCCGCACTGCGTCTCGATGCGGGGCCGGCCGGCCTCTCGCTGGGATTCTGAGTGTACGATCCGCCGTGCGCCGTCCGTGACCGGCTCCGCTTTCCAGCGGGGCAGGGCGGTGCTAGGTTCGGGGCCATCCTTTGTCCCCGGGGGGCTTCATCGGCTCAGCCGTAAACACGCTGCTCATCCTCAATCCAGCCAGCGACCGCGGCCACGGCAAGAAGCTCCGGCCGCGCATCGAGCGCGGGCTCCGCGATGCCGGAATCCGGTTCGACCTGGTCGAAACGACGGGGCCGGGCCACGCCGTGACGCTGGGCAGGGAGGCGGCCGCGGCGGGTGTCGCACGGGTGCTGTGTGCCGGGGGCGACGGGACGGTGCATGAGACGGCGAACGGGCTGATCCAGGCGCCGCCGGCGGAGGATGGGGCGACCGGACCGGCGCTGGGCGTCATCCCCATCGGCACCGGCAACGACTTCGCCAAGCTGCTCGGCGTCTTCAAGCTTCCGCCGGAGGTCGCCGCCGCGCGGATGGCGGGGGCCTGCGAACGCCTCTTCGACGTAGGGCGGGTGATCGGCGAGTACTTCTCCAATTCCCTGGGCATCGGATTCGACGCCGAGGTCGTCAGGCAGGCGAACAAGCTCACCCAGCTTCGCGGGCTCGCCGTCTACGTCGTCGCGGTGTACAAGACGTTCGTCACCTTCCGCGCACCCGTGCTGGAGGTGGTGTCGCTTGCGCACCGGGAGATGGGAGCCATGATGATGCTGGAGTGCTCGATCGGGGTGAGCGCCGGTGGCGGCTTCTACCTGACGCCGCAGGCCGATCCGTCCGACGGGCTGCTCGACGTCTGCCTCATCCGGAAGGTCGGCCTGCTGACGTTCCTGCGCTATGTTCCCCGCGTGCTGAGCGGCGAGCACACCCATATCAAGGAAGTGGCGATGTTCAGGACGGCGTCGCTCACGATTCGCTCGCCTGAAGGTCCGCTGCTGCTCCACCTGGACGGCGAGCTGCGCGCGCCCGACGTGCGCGAGATCGAAGTCACACTGGCGCCGAAACGCCTGCGGGTCCTCGTGGGAGCGGGCGGAGTCCACGGGGCGTGAGAGCCTGGGGCTGGGCCATCGCGGCCGGCCTGGCGGTGGCTGCGCCGCTCGCCGCCCAGAACCCGCCCGTTCCGGAGCCCAGCAAGCCGGCGGACACGTTGCGCGTGATGCCTCCCGTGAACGCGGGCCAGGGCGTGGACACGACGCCGGTGCGGCGCATCAAGGGCGATTCGGTGCGTCCCGTCCCACCNNCAGGCACGGCTCGACCGCGATGTGACCGGCGGGCTGTTCCTGATCTGGGAAGGGGTCTGCGCGACGATGGTCTGGAAGGCGCAGTGGCAGCTCGACTATGCGCGGGCGCGGGGCAAGTTCGTCGCCTCGCACACGCAGGAGCGCGAGGACTGGATCGTGCTCCTGATCTTCAACCACCTGCTCGCGGGCGCCGAAGCCTACGTCTCCGCGAACCTCTTCGACTTCCCCGGCGCCCTCAAGGTGCGCACCCTGCCGGGAGGTGCCACGGGGGTCGGCCTCGAGGTGCCGCTGCGGTGAATCGTCGCCCCATCGGCGTGTTCGACTCCGGCATCGGCGGGCTGACGGTGGTGCGCGAGCTGATGCGCCAGCTGCCCCACGAATCGCTGATCTACTTCGGCGACACGGCGCGCGTGCCGTACGGCAACAAGTCGCCGGAGACGGTGCGGCGCTTCAGCCGGGAGATCCTCGAGTTCCTGCTCTCGCGCGATGTCAAGCTGGTGGTGGTGGCGTGCAACACCGCCACCGCCCATGCGCTGGAGGAGCTGCGGCGCGTCGCCCCGGTGAAGGTCGAGGGCGTGATCGAGCCGGGAGCGCGCGCGGCGGTGGCGGCGAGCCGCAGCGGGCGCATCGGCGTTATCGGCACCGCGGGCACGGTGGCGAGCGGAGCCTACGTGAGGGCGATCGAGGCGGTGGACGGCCGCGTGCAGGTCGCGGCCCAGGCCTGCCCGCTGTTCGTCCCGCTGGTCGAGGAGGGGTGGCTCGATCACGCAGCCACGCGGCTGATCGCCGAGGAGTACCTGGCGCCCCTCCGGGCCCACGACATTGACACCCTGGTCCTGGGCTGCACCCACTATCCGCTCCTGAAGCCGCTGCTCTCGTCGCTGCTGGGCCCGTCCATCGCGCTCATTGACAGTGCGGAGCAGACGGCGGCCGCCGTCTCCCGTGAGCTGGCCCGCTCTACCCTCCATGCCCCCGCGGCGGCGACGGGCCACGTGCATTTCGTGGTCAGCGATGCGCCGAAGCAGTTTGTGAAGGTGGGGAAGATGTTTCTGGGTGAGCGGGTCAAAGACGTCGAGGTGAAGGTGATGGGTGAGACGTAACTGGACCGTCTCATCTCTAACTTCTTACCTCTCAGGGCGTTGCAGGCCATTTCATCAACCTGATCCCGCCTTCATCTATCACCGCATAGTCCCGGTCCCGCACCCACTGGCCTGCATTGAGGTAAAAGCGGCCCGGCCGGTGCTCCAGCAGGCGTTGGCGATGGGTATGCGCCATCACCACGAGGTCCAGCTCGGGCCGCCGGTCCAGCAAGGCCCTGGCGTAGCGCTCCTGCGCCGCGGCCGCCCGGTCCATCGCTTCCTCAGTCCGGTTCGCCTCGGCGAGGCCTCCCGAAAGGCGGTCCGCCAGCCAGAAGCCCAGGTCGGGATGGAGCAGCCGGAAGGTGCCGACGGTGATTGGATGCCGGGTGACGCGGTGAATGATGCGGCCGCCGAGCTTGGTCTCGGTGAGCCCGTCGCCGTGGATCACCCAGCTCCTCCGGCCGGCCAGCTCCATCTCTGCGCCTTCCCGGTGGAACGGGATGCCGAGATCCCGGCGCCAGAAGGAGCCGCCCCATCGGTCATGGTTCCCGCCGAACACCTCGACGGCCACGCCCTGCTGCACCAGGGCGGCGAGGCGCGCGAGGGTGTGGAACGGCCGGCGCGGGATCACGAACTTGTACTCGAACCAGAAGTCGAACAGGTCGCCGGTGATGATGAGGCGGTGGGACATCGCGGGCACGGCGGAGAGGAAGTCGTGGAACGCCGACTGGTCCCCGGCATCGGCCGACCCGAGGTGAGAATCCCCGACCACGACGACCCGCTCGGCGCTCACGCGGAGGGGAAGATGGGCGACGTCCGGAGAGGGCGCAAGCGTTTGCCGCGATTGACTTTTGGCCTGGGAGCACCTATCGTAGCACCGGTCGTTCCCAATCCGTGCTACATCCCGGAGGAGCCATGCCACTTGAAGCACTTGGGCTCATTGAGACCAAGGGCCTCGTCGGCTCGATCGAGGCGGCGGACGCCATGGTAAAGGCCGCCAACGTCAAGCTGATCGGCAAGGAGAAGGTGGGCGGCGGGTACGTGACCGTCTTCGTGCGCGGCGACGTCGGGGCGGTGAAGGCCGCGACGGACGCCGGCGCGGCGGCCGCCGAGCGCGTCGGCGAGCTGGTGTCGGTGCACGTGATCCCGCGGCCGCACGCGGAACTCGAGCTGATCCTCCCGAAGGGCTCCGCGGAGTAGCGCGGTGTCCTGGACCGAGCAGGCCCTCGGCCTGATCGAGACCAGGGGGTTAATCGGTGCCATCGAGGCCGCCGACGCCGGCCTGAAGGCGGCGCCGGTCGAGTTGCTCGGCACCGAGCGGGTGGATGCCGCGCTCGTGACCGTCCTGTTCTCGGGTGATACGGCCTCCGTCAAGGCCGCGGTGGACGCGGGCGCGGCGGCGGCCGAGCGCGTTGGCCATTTGGTCAGCGTGCACGTGATCCCGCGNNGACGGCGGCGGGACACCGGCCGCCGAGCGCCGGCCGCCGCCGCGGCTCGAGGAGATGAAGGTGGTCGAGCTGCGCCACCGCGCCCGGCTGACCCCGGACTTCCCGCTCAAAGGCCGCGAATTGTCGCGCGCCAATCGCGACGAGCTGCTGGCGCTGTTCCGCCGGCTGGGGCACGCCACCTAAAGCCGCTCGGAGGCGCCGATGGATCGCGATCTCGCGTCCGTCCAGGAGGCCCGCGACCTCGTCCGTCGCGCCGACGAGGCTCAACGGGCCTTCGCGCATGTGACCCAGGAGGAGACCGACCGCGTCGTCGAGGCCATGGGCCGCGCCGCGTCGGCGGAGGCCGAGCGGCTGGCCCGCCTCGCGGTGGACGAGACCCGGATGGGCCGCTTCGAGGACAAGGTCCTCAAGAACCGGTTCGCCGCCGACGACGTGCTCCGTTACATCCTGCCCCTGAAGACGGGCGGCGTCATCCGCGACCTTCCCGAGATCGGGGTGAAGGAGCTGGCGGTCCCGATGGGGGTGGTGGCGGCGCTGATTCCCACCACTAATCCGACGTCCACCGCGATCTACAAG
>PMIK01000111.1:0-6623 GCA_003157095.1 Gemmatimonadota bacterium
CCGCAGGTGGGACAGAAGGCATTGGCCGGAGGGATTTCGCGGCTGCACTTGACGCAGGGGGGCTTGATTCAAGCCTAGCAGCGAGGCGTGGCCTGGGCCAGCCCGTGGGCCTGTCCGGCGCGGCCGCGGCGGGGTAGATTGTCAGGGTTCTCCGCTATACCCTCGCCGAGCAGGAAAGCCGTGGAGCAGCGCGTGAGTCTCAACGGTACGAGTCGCCCGCCCCGGGAGCGTCGCGCTTCCGCCGACCGGCGCGCCAAAGCGGGCAGGCGCGTGATACCCCATCGCCGTGACGCAGAGCGCCGGGCCTCAATCCACATGGTTGCCGTCCACCGCCGAGTGGGCGGCGAGCGCAGGTTGGGCGGTGAACGCCGNNGGCTAGGGGCTAGGGGCTAGGGGTTAGGGGTTAGGGAAGGGCGGCGCAGGCGGCGCGTGAGGGCACCGAGCATCCTGCCGACTTCGTCCGCCATCTGCGTGATGAGTAGGACTTCGCCTGCCGTTATGTAGCCCAAGTGTCGGGCGAGCGTCACTTCGGTCTCCAGTTCCTGTACTGACCCAATCGCGACTGAAAGTGAGCGCAGGTAGTCGCCTCGGTGCAGGCGACCGTGACCTTCGGCGATGTTGGCTGGTATGGAGACCGCGGCGCGGCGAATCTGACTCGTGAGGCCGAACGTCTCGTTCCTGGGGAACCGAGCCGTGAGCCGGTAGCTTTCGAGCACGAGGTTCATCCCGGTCTTCCAGACCTTGAGATCCCGGTAGCTGCGAATGCCGCTGCTCACGAGATGCAATCTCTGCCACACGGGTCTGTGTTGCGTACCCAACGGGTGCGGGAGCTGGCGCTTTCCTTCCCTGGCCCCTAGCCCCTATTCAAAGATCCCCGTAATCCTCTGCAGCAAGTTCCTCGGCGCCGGCGCCTGGGTTTCCCCCGATGCCGGCATCGCCCTCTCCAGCGCCCGCTTGAACGTCGTCGCCGAGGCGTACCGCGCCGAGGAGTCCATCTGTGCCGCCTTCTTCAGCACTCGGATCAGTCCCTCGGGAATGTCGTCCCGCAGCGCCTTGAGGTCGGGGAGCGTGCCGCCCACCTGGCCGCGCATCACCGCCTCGGTGGTGCGCCCTTCCAGCGGCGGCTTGCCTATGAGCGCGAAGTAGCCGACGAGCCCGAGGGAGAAGAGATCGGTCCGGACGTCCACCTGGCCGCCGACGAGCTGCTCCGGCGCGGCGAACTGCGGTGTGCCGCTCCGCGACGTGGCGCCGCCCCACATCCGGCCGCGGGGCAGGGCGAGCGCCAGGCCGAAGTCGGTGACGCGCACCCGGCCGTCGGGGCCGAGGAGCAGGTTCTCCGGCTTGATGTCACGGTGCACCAGCCGATGTTCGTGCGCGTGCTCGAGCGCGGACAGGGCGTCGTTCAGAATCCCCACCGTACTCTCGGGATCGAGCGGGCCCAGCTCCTCGACGAGCTGGCCCAGGTTGTCGCCCTTGATCAGCTCCATCGTGTACCACAGCAGGCCGTATCGCTCGTCAATGTCGTAGATGCTGACGATGTTCGGATGCTGGAGGCTGGCCGCCAGCTGCGCTTCCTTCCGGAACCGCTCGACCACCTCCGCGTCGGTCGTGAGGGCCGGATCGAGGACCTTGAGCGCGACTTCGCGCTCCAGCCTCAAGTCGCGCACCCGGTACACGTGGCCGAAGCTGCCGCTGCCGATGTCGCCCAGCAGCTCGTAGTCGTCGCCCAGCGCGCGCCTCAGTCGCCGCTCCCACACCGCCGAGCCGGGGAGCATGTGGGCCGGCGGGGGCCCGGCGTCGGGGCCGGCGAAGTCGCCCGTATCCGCCGCGAGGTCCGCCAGCATCCCACCGGCCGTGAGGTAGCGCTCGCGGGGATTCTGGTCGAGTGAGCGCTGGAGTACGCGCTCCAGCGCGGCGGGGCAGGTGGAGCGCAGCTCGCGCGCCGGCACCGCTGGTTCGCCAGGTGGCACGCCGGTCACGGCGAAGTAGAGCACCGCGCCGGCGGTGTAGACGTCGGCGCCCGGGTCGCCCGGCTCGCCGCCGCGGATCTCCGGCGCCAGGAACGGGAAGTTCGCCTTGGGGTCCGGGATGGCCACCGCGGGCAGCACCAGGTTCGCGTACCGCAGGTCGGTGATGACGGCGCGGCCCGACACCTCCAGAATCAGCGTGGTGGGCAGGATGCGGCGGATCATGACGCCGCGCACATTGGCGTGCTCGAGGCCGTCGAGCAGATCACGGGTCATGCCGAGCACGGCGGGGATCGGCCGAGGCCCCCGCTCGCACGCCTCCTCCAGGCTCTCGCCCTCGATCCACGCGCCGGCGCGCCACGCCAGCTCGTCCAGCTTTCCGGCCGCATAGGCGTGCCGGATGGACGGGTGGTCGAGCTGTGCCAGGACTTCCGCCTCCTTGAGGAACCACGCGCGCCCCGGCGCCGCCGGGTCCACGTGCACCCGCAGCGCGATCCGGCGCATGAGAACGGGGTCGGTGGCGAGAAAGAGCAGCCGCTCGTCGGACTTGGCGACGAGGCGCTCGATCTCGAACAGGCCCTTGAACCGCTCGATGTAGACGGCAAGATCGTCCATGTGCACCGAAAGTTAACGGGGCACCGCGCGGTTGGTAGGAACGTGACACGATCTTGACACGGCGGTGCGGGCCGCCTGGGTCCCGGCCAGCCGCGTCGGCGTGTCGCGGCGCAGCCGTGCCGCCGTGTCCCCGCACCGCCGCACCCCGCACCGAAGCGCCCGCGCGCCGTCGTGCCCGGCCCCGCCGTACCCCGCACCGGCGCGCCATCGCACCGCCACGCCGCCCAGCCACCGATGCCCATCTGAACGCCGCGCCACTAGAGTGTGGCGGCGAGAGGCGCGCACTGGGGCTTGCTCGCGATCGGCCATCGGCTATGGCGATAGGACGCGAGATCGCACGTGACGGGCCATGCGAGGTGGGTCGAGAATACGATCGTGGCCCGGCACACCCCCAGGAGCCTTGGAGATCGATTCCCTCCCCGGTCGCCGGCGTTCCGACTTCGTATACGAACTTGAGCAGCGCCACTGCGGCGGAGTGCCGGTGCTCCGCAGCAGTTCGGTTCGCTGCCAGCGTGCCTCAGAGCCGGGCGGTTGATCTCAAGCCTTAAACGGAACCCATATAGGATGAAGGGAATTGTCGTGACAGGTGCATGTCCCGGTGGGCACGCTCTGGGTCAGGTTCGCACACGATCTGGATGAGGTCCGCCCACGGTCNNGGATCGGGTTCGCATACGAGTGGGATCAAGATCGCATGCGGACAGGATCAAGATCGCATGTGACCCGGATCAGGTTCGAATGCAGACAGGATCAAGTTCGCATACGAAGTCGAGCTGCCTGCTGCCGCACGTGGACCGGGCACCTGCCGTTGCTGGCGCGGCTTGGCTGGCCGAAGCCGGCACGTGCGATTTCATTTGTTGGATGCGCGGTCCACCGGCGCGCAGAGCGCCGGGTAGGCCGTCACCAACGTGGCGACGTGGAGGGAGGCGCTGCAGATGTGAGGGGGCAACGGTCCCGGCGGCCCGGCGGCGCGATTGATGTCCGAACCCGCTCGGACCGGACGGGGGCCGAAGCCCGGCTGAGGCTCCCGGTGTCGGGTGGAGCGCCTACTTCGTAACCGGCACGTCCACGGCGAGGGCGCGCATGGGCGGCGGGGCGCCGGGCGCGTGGGCGGCGACCAGCACACCCGAGAGCCGTGCGGTCGGTGCGCCGCTCACCACGGCGCGGGGCAGCAGAACCGCGATGCCGCCCGGGATCGTCCGCACCGGGACGACGACCGACCGCCGGCCCGGCTCGAGCGGAAAGAATGTCACCCAGGACCCTGGCGCTGGACCGGCCCTGAGTCCCGTCATGGCGAGCCGCACGCTGTCGCCTTCCGGAATCGCGTCGAAGCCCGCGCTCCGCTCGCGCATCGGGAGCAAGCGCATCGCGGCCGCCGCCTCCGCCCACATGCTCGAACGCGCAGCGACATCGCGCGCCACGGGAACCGTGATCGTTACGGTATGGTGCTGCTGGACGCAGACGATTCTACAAATCCCCCAGTTCAGATCGCCCGACAGCTCGACCGGGCCCGCGACGCCAGTCCCGACGGCGAAGGAGGAGAAGAGGACGACGGTGCCGCGATAGACGTGGGATATCTCGCCGCCGGCATCGTCGGTCTCCGGATACGGCCACTCCGTGGTGCCGCCGCTCAGGCCGGCGGGTACATGCCAGGCGATCGTGGTCGCGAGCCCGTCCGCTCCAGGGTTGAGCCAGCCGATGTGCCACCCCGCGGGGAGGCGCAGCCGCACCGCGACGCGGAACGTGCCGCCGGGGTGGACGGCAGTGTACTCAGGGATGGCGCTCACCCGCACGTCGGGCGCCTGCGCCCGGGCGGCGGCGGCGAGGGCGAGCGCCCAGGCGAGCGTCAGGCACAGCGCTCGCGCGCGCTTCACGGTGTCGGCGCGGCCTCCAGGGCGTGCCGCAGCGTCGGCAACAGCGCGTCGCCGCGCAGGCCCTCGTCCACGGCGAGGATCTTGCCGTCGCGCCCCACCAGGATCGCGCGCGGCACGAAGATGATCTCCAGCTCCCGCATCCGCGCGCCGCCCCACTCGCCGGCGGCGATGGCGTGGAGCCACGGCATCTTCCACTCGCCGCCGCGGAACTTCCGCACGTCCTCGGCCGAATTGTCCAGCGAGATGCTGAGCATCTCGAGGCCGCGAGCCGCCAGGCTGTCGTGCGCCGCCTGGAGATACTTCATCTCGCCGATGCACGGCCCGCACCAGGTCGCCCAGAAATCGAGCAGGTACACCTTCCCCGCGAAGCTCGCGGGCGTGTAGGTCACCGTGGTGTCGTCGAGCGAGGCGAAGTGGAATGCGGGCACGTCGTGTCCCGCCTGCCACACCCGGTTCGGCGCGAACTGCGCCTTGAGGTAGGCGAGGTCCGGAGCGTCGGGGTATTCCGTCACCAATCGGTCGTAGTACTCGTTTGACCGCACCTGGTCGTGGAGGACCCGCGCCAGCATCACGCCCTGGCTCAGCGCCTCAGCCTTCACGCTCGAGTCGGGGTTCTCGGCCACGGCGCGGTCAACATACGCCAGCGTCGGGCGGAAGACGGTGGTGTCACGGGCCTGCGCCGAGTCGCCCCGCGCCGCGCGGTAGGCAGCCATCATCCGCGACGGACTCCCGAACTCGAAGAACGCCCACAAGGGGGACGTCGGCGGCAGTTCCGCGATGATCCGGCGGGCGAGCAGCGTGTCAATCTTCCCGCCCATCGCCGTTGCGTCGAGGATCTGCTCGAGGACTAGCTGCTTGATCAGCGGATCCCGGGTCCTGGGCAGCATCGCGATCCGGCCAGCGAGGAACGGCGCCCAGTCGTAATGGGTGTGCTCGTTCCGTTTCCTGGCGGCCTGCGCCGAATCCATCATGTGATTCCGCTCGGCCTGCCAGTCTCCCCACAGGGCGTAGAGGCGTCCCTCGGGACTCTTGGGGTCGGCGAAGGTGACGGACACCTCCCCCGGAGGCCGGCGGTCAAGCTTCGCCGGATCGAAGACGATCGTCGCGTGACCGTCGCGCGCCGCGATCACCGACCTGTAGTCGCCACCCTCGTCATAGACCCAGCGGTCGGACGACGTGCCGTTGATGCTGTGACTGCCGCCCGCCGTCGCCTCGAGGCCCAGCAGTTGGTAGGCCAGCGTGTCGGTGGTCACATCAACCGTCACCGCATAGCGACCATCCGGCTGGCGAGTGAGCGGCTTCGGGTCTCCGAAGCCGAATTGGTTCCAGTCGCCGATGGCCGTCACTTTGTCGAGAGTGTCGGCGTAGGCGTAGTGCTTGAGCCGCACGTCCACCGCGAGCGTGATGTGGCTGGGCGCGAACAGCGGGATAGTGGCGGAGTAGTGGTCCACTCCCGTGAACTCGAGCCGGAACATGCCGGTGCGCACGGTGGCAAGGGCGAACCGCCCGTCGGGCTCCACTTGGGCGCGGGCCACGAGTCCGGAGCCTCGAGAGTTCAGCAGATGCACGTGGGCCAGCTTCATCGGCGCGCCGTCGGCTCCGAGCAGAGTGCCGGTGATGACGGTCACCCCGGGCGCGTGTGCCTGGGCTGGAAGAGCGACTGGAGTTGCCAGGAAGGCCGCGACTGCCGCGATGGCGAACCGAAAACGCATNNTCCTGGCCCTCCAGGGCGTGCCGCAGGGTGGGCAGCAGCGCGTCGCCCCGCAGCTCCTCGTCCACGGCCAGAATCTTGCCATCCCGGCCGATCAACATGGTGCGCGGCAAGATCGTGATCTCCAGATCCCGCATCTGCGGATCGCCCGACGCGCCGGACACATAGGCTTGGAGCCACGGCATCTTCCACGCACCGGTGCGGAACCGGCGGACATCGGCCGGGGTCCGGTCCAGCGACACGCTGAGGATCTCGAGGCCGCGCGAGGCAAGGCTGTCGTGCGCCGCCTGCAGGTACTTCATCTCGCCGACGCACGGCCCGCACCACGTCGCCCAGANNCCCGCCAGACGCGGCGGGGCGCCACCTGTGACTTCACCAGCGCAGTCCACGACGAGTAGGGATAGTCGGTGACGAGCCGCGTGTAGTAGTCGTTCGCGCGCGCGTCGTCGTTGATGGCCC
>PMIK01000111.1:6708-6912 GCA_003157095.1 Gemmatimonadota bacterium
TATGGTCGCGTCGAGCTGGGCGGCGTCGAGCAGCTGGAGAAGCAGTATCTGGCGCAGCAGCGGATCGCGCTCGCGCGCGAGGGCCGCGGACTGCCGGGCGACGGCGGGTGCCCAGTCGAAGTGCGGGGCGTCGTGTCGCTGGTACTGGGCGCGCGACGAGTCGAAGTACGCCTGCCGCACCACATCCCAGGAGTGGTTCAGCTC
>PMIK01000180.1:0-4118 GCA_003157095.1 Gemmatimonadota bacterium
CGCCCTGGACGTGCTCGACAAGCCGCTGGGGAACGAGCTCGACGATGCCTGGGAACAGAAGCTCGTCTCCACCGTCAAGCTCATCTCGCGCATCAAGGTCATCACGCATCCACGGGCCCGACTTGGCCCCATGGCACAGCCGCCGGGTGGCCCCGCTTCGATTGAGGCCGCTCCCCCCGCAACGGCGCTCGCTGCGCCCGTGGCGCAACGCCAGGCACTGCAGCAAGAGGGTCGTCTGCGCGCCGTCGCGATTGGGGTCTCCATGGGCGGGCCGGCGGCGCTCCTCGAGATTCTGCGCGGGTTGCCCCACGGCTTCCCGCTTCCCATTCTCCTGGTCATCCATATCGGGAAGCTCTTCGCTCCCGCCTTCGCCGACTGGCTCGATGGGCAGAGCCCCGTCCGCGTGGCCTACGCGGCCGATGGCGATCCTCTCCCTCCTTTCGGAGAGGGGAGAGTGCTGATGGCTCCTCCCGACAGCCACCTCGTGCTCCGCCAGGGCAAGCTCCGGCTCACTCAAGATCCGGAACGACACTCCTGCCGACCGTCGGTCGATGTGCTCTTCGCGTCGCTGGCGCAGGAGCTCGGTGCCGACTGTGCCGCCTGCCTCCTCACGGGGATGGGCACGGATGGAGCCGAGGGCCTCTTGGCCATACGGCGTGCTGGTGGAAGGACGATCGCCCAGGACGAAGCGACGTCCGTGGTGTTCGGCATGCCGAGGGAAGCGATCCTTCTCGGGGCGGCCGAGCAGGTCCTTCCGCTGGAGGAGATTGCGCCGGTGCTTGGCGCGCTGGCCCGCGGCGCGGACCCGGGGAGGCGGATGTGAGGCCACGGGTCCTCATCGTGGACGACAGCCTGACGGTGCGAATGGACATCGGCGACGCTCTCCAGTCGGCCGGCTTCGAGACGGTTCTGTGCGCCGACCTTCGAAGCGCGAGAGAGGCGCTCGGCGGTGAAGGCACTGTCCTGGTCGTGCTCGATATTCTGCTGCCGGACGGGGATGGGCTCGATTTTCTCAACGAGCTGAGGAGCTCGCCGGCGACAGCGCAAATCCCGGTGCTGCTGCTTGCCACCGAGGCCGAGGTCCAGAGCCGCGTCGGAGGGATGGGCGCGGGCGCCGACGAGTACATCGGCAAACCCTACGACCTCGGACANNCGCCGCGTGCTCGCCATCGACGACAGCATCACCTACCGTCAGGAGCTCGGAAGCCAGCTTCGCCAGGAAGGTTACGATGTGGTCCTGGCAAGCTCCGGTGAGGAGGCGCTGGAACTGCTTGCGGCTCAGCCGCCGGACTGCATTCTGCTCGACCTCGTCATGCCTGGATTGTCCGGCCAGGACACGTGCAGGCGCATCAAACAGCGCGCCGAATGGCGCGACATCCCCCTCATCATGCTCACGGCGCGCGACGATCGGGCTTCGATGCTTGAAGGCATCAACGCTGGCGCCGACGACTACATTGCGAAGTCCGCCGACTTCGACGTTCTCAAGGCCCGCTTGCGCGCTCAGCTCCGCCGCAAACACTTCGAGGATGAGAACCGCCGTATCCGCGAGAAGCTCGTTCGGAGCGAGACCGAAGCGACCGCGCGACAGCAGGTGGAAGCAGAGCAGAGAAAGCTCGATCAGCTCCTGCGGGACCAGCAGTTCTACACGCGCTCGCTCATCGAGTCCAACATCGACGCGATCATCACCACCGATCCACGCGGCATCATCACCGATGTCAATGGACAGATGGAGGTGCTCACCGGTTGCACGCGCGATGAGCTGATCGGCGCGCCGTTCAAGAACTTCTTCACCGATCCGGAGCGGGCCGAAGCGGCCATTAAGCAGGTGCTGAGCGAAAAGAAAGTCACCGACTACGAACTCACCGCGCGCGCCCGGGACGGCACCACAACAGAGGTGTCCTACAACGCCACCACCTTCTACGACCGAGAGAGAAGGCTACAGGGCGTATTCGCCGCCGCACGGGACGTCACGGAGCGCAAACGCCTGGATCAGGTGCTCCGGGAGCAGAACATCGAACTGGAGAGTTCCAAGTCCGTCGCGGAAAAGGCCAACCTCGCGAAATCGGACTTCCTGTCCAAGATGAGCCATGAGCTTCGCACCCCGCTCAATGCGATCCTCGGTTTCGCGCAGCTGATGCAGTCCGACTCCCCGCAGCCGACCGCGGGGCAGAAGGCCAGCATCGACCAGATTCTTCAGGCCGGATGGTACTTGCTGGAACTCATCAACGAGATCCTCGACCTCGCCGTCATCGAGTCCGGAAGGCTGACAGTCTCCCTGGAACCGGTGCCGCTGGCCGATGTCATGCTGGAATGCCAGGACATGGTCGCNNNCGCGTTCGCATCACCGTCACGGACACCGGCGCCGGGCTGGCTCCGGACAAGCTGGCACACTTGTTTCAGCCGTTCAATCGTCTTGGACAGGAGGCAGGCGGCGAGGAAGGCACGGGCATCGGCCTGGTCGTGAGCAAGCGACTGGTCGAACTGATGGATGGTGTCATCGGAGTGGAAAGCACGGTCGGCACGGGCAGCGTGTTCTGGATCGAACTGCTCTCAACTGCCGCGGTGGAGAGCGACGGTGGACCGGCCGAGCCCAGCGAGCGCAGACAACCGGCACTGCCGAACGGCGCGCGACTGCGCACGCTGCTATGCGTGGAGGACGATCCGGCGAACCTGAAACTGGTCGCGCAGCTCATCGCACGACGCCCCGAACTACGCCTGTTGACCGCGGGGGACGCGAATCTCGGCATCGAGATCGCGCGCACCTCGCTGCCGGACGTGATCCTGATGGACATCAATCTNNTGCGCGAAGACCCCGCCACGGCGCACATCCCTGTCGTTGCCCTCAGCGCCAATGCAATGCCCCGCGACATTGAGATGGGCCTGGGCTTGGGGTTCTTCCGCTATCTCACCAAACCCATCAAGGCCNNCCTCCAGCGCAAATGAAGCAGGAGAGATGTGATGGTCAGTGCATCCGACATTCTCAATGCCACGGCCCTTGTTACAGTGATTCATTTTCCACCGCGGACCGCGCTATCCCCTCGCAGCTAGCCACTCGCCCTCTCGCCGACCGGGCGCGCTCCCGCGCACCAATGTCCCGTGAGTCAAGTCAAGCGCACGCTCGACCTGCTGAAGACCCGCGACGCCGCGTTGTCCGGCGCGGTCAGCTCGAAGCCGGCGAAGAAAGACATCGACCCGGATCACTGGCGCCGCGTTCGAGCCGACCAGCGACTGGTCGCCTCCGATCGTGAGATCTTCGATGGGCGGAGTGCGAGGCGGAAGACGCAGCCGATCTTATCGGTGAACACGCTCTACCACTCCTGATCAGCGCGCCCACCACTCAGAGGCGGCCGAGGAGCGATCCCATATTGCCGGAACGCTGTCCCTGATGACGAGGTACAATACCCATATTGAGTATGCTCATACCCATATTGGGTATCTAGGTCGTCAAGTCAGCTGCAACTGCTTACCGAACTGTCACAATGCGCTCGGTGCATGATGCGCCGAGACCGGGTCGTCTGTTCCGCCCTGATGCCCATCCTGGCCGTCATCACCAGCCTGCCGCGTCCTTGACGCGCCCACTCGCTGCCCAGATACTCGGACCGGTGCGCGGGCAGCTCCCATCCGTTCGTGCGACAGCTCCGGAGGCGGCACTTGGCGGCGGACATTCTCGGCTTGGGAGCGCAGCGGCTTCCGGCGTGGGCACTCGTGGCGATCGGCGTGCTGATCGTGGTGCAGATCACGCTCGATGTGATCGCACTCGTCGATCTGTATCGCCGCCCCGTCGCACAGGTCACGCTCGGCAACAAGTGGGTGTGGGTGCCGATCGTACTGTTCGTGGGCGTGATCGGCGCGATCCTCTACCTCGTCGGAGGACGGAGGCCGACGCCGGCCGTTGACGCTCGTCCCGCGGGGCCCGCCTCGGATCGGGTGGCCGCGGCCGTGAACGCCCTGTACGGACGAGGCGGACCGGGCGGGGCGGCCGGGCCCGGCGGGCCGCCCCCGTGACAGCCGCGGTCGAGATAGCGGGCCTGACGAAGGTCTTCGGCCGAACGCGCGCCCTCGACGGGCTCGATCTCGTCGTTCCCGAGGGTTCCGTGTTCGGCTTCCTGGGGCCCAAC
>PMIK01000180.1:4259-4385 GCA_003157095.1 Gemmatimonadota bacterium
CTCGACGAGCCGACGAGCGCGCTGGACCCGATGGGGCGCAAGGAGCTGCTCGAGATGCTCGCGTCCCTGCGGGGGCGCACCACGGTCTTCTTTTCGACGCATATCCTCGGCGACGTGGAGCGGGTG
>PMIK01000059.1 GCA_003157095.1 Gemmatimonadota bacterium
GCCAGGCGCTCGCGGAGGGTCTCGCCCTCCACGTAGGGCATCACGTAGTAGAAGAAGCCGTCGGCGTCGCCGGAGTCGAGCAGGCCGAGGATGTGCGGGTGCTGCAACCGCGCGGCCACGGCGATCTCCCGGGCGAAGCGCTCGGGGCCGAGGGTGGCGGCCAGGTCCGGGCGCAGCATCTTGAGCGCGACCTGGCGGTCGTGCTTGAGGTCACGGGCGAGATAGACCGTCGCCATCCCGCCCTGCCCCAGCTCCCGCTCGATCGCGTAACGGTCGGCGATGGCTGTCCGCAGTCTGGCAACTGGGTCCGTCACGTGCTGCTCCGCCATCTCAGAATCCCCCGAGCCTCGTGATGCGCCCCCGTGGCCCCACCGCCCAGCCGGCCCGCGGCGAAGCGAACGCCACCGACCAGTACGCGTTGCCGTCAATCGCGATCCAGGTCGCACCGTCGTCGAGGGAGTAGGCCGACCCGCGCGGGCCGACCGCGACCACGGTCGGCCTCCGGGTCCCGGGCACGTAAACGCCACCGTAGACGCCCAGCGCGAAAGGCGGCGGCCCGCCCCTCACCCAGGTCCGTCCGCCGTCGTGGGTTGAAGCAGTCGCGGCCGTCGAGTCGCTCCCCAGGACGATGCCGTTCACCAGATCGCGGAAGCTCACCGAGGCGATGCCGGAGAGCGGAATCGTGTCCACCGACCAGGTGCGGCCGTAGTCCGCCGTGTGGAGCAGGCGCGCCATCGGCGTGCCCGCCGCCATCCACGCGTGGCCGCCCGGCCCGGTGATGACGCACGTGCCGCTCGCGGCGAAGCTCCCCTCGCCAGGCAGCGCGGCCGGAAGCTCGGCCGCAGGTATCCGTCTCCAGCGCTCGCCGCCGTCGGTCGTCGTGATCACAACGGTCTGGCCGTCCACCGCGTCGCTGATCGCGATGCCGCGGCGTGGGCTCCAGAAATCCAGACAGTCGTAGAACCCCTTCGGCTCGACGTTCGTGAATTGGAGCGTCCAGGTGCGGCCCGCGTCGCGGGTGAAATAGATGCGCGACAGCGCGCCGTTGCCGATGGAGAGAAGCCAGGCCGTGTTCGAGTCCACCGCGTACACGTCCCGAAATTGGAGCGTGTCCGCGCCCGGCACCCGACCCACCTGCCAGGCGGCTCCTCCGTCGGTCGTCCGCAGGTACGTCCCGCCGGTGCCGCTCACCCAGACCACCCGCTCGTTGACCGGACTCACGCCTATCAGGAGCTGCGTGGTCCCGCTCGTCTGACTCACGGCGCTGAGAGCCACAGGCTCCGGGGCGCCGCTGCCGCCGCGACTGCAGGCGGCGAGGCACGCCACCATCGCCGTGCGCCGGAGCAGGGCCACGAGTCTCCGAACCCTCACGAGGGGAGATCCTTGGGCAGCGACCGTCCCACCACGATGGTGACGTTGTCGGTGCCGCCGCCGTCGAGCGCGTCCTGCAGCAGCTGCTCGGCTACCTGCTTCGCGGACGTCATCGCCGCCAGCCGCTCGGCGATCCGCTCGTCCGGCACGTGTTTCGTCAGCCCGTCGCTGCACATCAGGTGCACGTTGTGCCAATCGGCCCGCAGGCGAGTCACCACCGGCTCCGCCTGCTGCCCGCCGATCGCGCTCGAGAGAACATTGGCGAAGCGGGAGCGGAGCCCGACGGCGCGAGTGAACACGCCCTGGTCCACAAGGTCCTGGGCGATGGTCTGGTCACGGCTGACCTGGGTGAGCTGGCCGTCGCGGAACAGGTAGTAGCGCGAGTCGCCCACCTGCAGGATGTAGTACCACGGCCACACACCCATCCACAGGGTGAGCGTCGTGGCCATGCTGCGGATCTGCGGCTCCGACTTGGCCCGCTCCGCTACCGTGGCGTGGCACCGCCTGGCCGCGTCCTGGAGCGCGTGGATGAAATCCTCCTCGGTCGCATCAGCGCGGTAGAAGCAGTCGGTACTGCCCACCAGGTACTGGGTCGCGATCTCCAGCGTGGTGGCGCTCGCCTTCCCGCCGCCTTCCCCGCCGCCAACGCCGTCCGCCACCATGGCGATGACTCCCAACCGCTCATCGCCGAACGGCAGCCGCTGCTGGTCGGTCAGGCTGGTCTGGAGCAGCTGGATGCGTTTGTGAATCGACGCCAGGAGGAAATGGTCCTGGTTGGTCTTGCGCACCTTGCCGATGTGGGTCAGCGCGTACACGTCGATCTCGTCGTCGCGCGGCTTGCGGTTGTCGGCCGGGAGCGCTCCGTCAGGTGTGGTCATGCAACCTCCCTCACGAGATCAAACGCTTGATGCGTGGGTCGTCCCTGAACGGCGCGAAAGCAGGAGCAAAGCGTACCAGGGCCCGGTTCCCCGGTTGCGCGGCGATGAACCGACTTAGCTCCGCTACGGCGGCGTCCTTCTCGCCGAAGTGGAGGTAGGTAAAGGCCAGGCTCGCGATCAGGCCCGGCCCTTCCCAAGCGTCCTTGGTGAGCGGAAGCAGTTCCTCAGCGCGGCGTCCCTCGCGGGCCGCGTCGTCGCGACGGCCGAGTCCGGCGTACGCGGCGCCAAGGAAGCCGTGGTCCCACGGCTCGTCGGGGCGGACGCGGAGGCGGCGCTCGTAGACGGCGGCGGCGGAGTCGAAGCTCGGCCGCGCGTCACGGTGGAGTAGCTCCTCGATCCGTGCGCGCGCCAGGTAGTACCCCCCGGTGTCGGGCATCGCGGGGCCGAGGGGCGGGAACGGCAGCAGCCGCGCCGCGTCAGCTGGGCGGAGCAGCCGCGCGAAGTTGACCAGCTCGCGCGGCCGGTCCGTGAGCAGGCCCGGCAGGCTCAGCCGCTCGATCGCGCGCTCGGCCGCGTCGGCTGCACCGGCGAGATCGCCCGTC
>PMIK01000269.1 GCA_003157095.1 Gemmatimonadota bacterium
AGGCAAAGGCTCGCGCCGCCGCGGCGGTGAGGTCCGCGCGCCGCCAGTCGGCGAGAGTCTGCCGCAGCTCCGTCGCCCGGGCGGCGAGCGAGTCGGACAGAACGAACTGCTGGAAGTCGGCGTCGGTGAATGCCCGGTGCATCGAGGCTTCCCGCGCCTTGAGCCTCCGGTAGGGCTCGGTCGCGAACAACCTTCGCCAGTCGGCCGAATCCACCGGCTGATGGACTTGCTGCTTGGCCAGGATGGCGAGGACCGCCTCGGCCTCGCTGACGTCGAGCGTGAGCTGGAGACGGTCGGACGGCGGCTGCTGCGCGTGCGCGAGCGGCCACCCCAGGACCAGGGCCAGGGCCCCGACCCCGGCCGAAACGATCAGGCGCATATGCGATCCTCGTTCACTGGTGCCGTTCCTTCTCTTCGATGAGCCGCTTCACCTGGGCGAGGTCGCCGGGCTCGATGTCGCGCGCGTTGACCAGATGGCTCACCAATGCTGCCACGTCGCCCTCGAATAGCCGGTCGGCCAGCACCGACTCCATCGAGCGACGCACCTCTTCCTCTGATACGAGTGGACGGTACATGTAGTGTCGGCCGGCGGTCCGGTGGGCCACCAAGCCGGCCCTCTCCAGCCGGGTGAGGACCGTCGCGACGGTAGTGAGGGCCAGGCCGCGCGGCTCCAGCGCCTCGTGCACCTCGGCGACGGCCGCCTTCTTCCTCTGCCACAGCACGCGTATCACCGCGAGCTGCAGCTCGCTCACTTCCAGTGGCGGGGTGATGGACTACTCTACCACAGATGTAGTCGAAAGTTTCAAGAGGGGGCGGGCCTCGGTTCTGGACGCGTCGCCGTCACGGCATCAGATCGAACTGCACGACGAAGGTGGGGAGGGCTGGCGGGCCTGACGGCAGTTCCCAGTTGTCCTGCGACAGGTACAGACGCCGCCCGGTCGAACTCACGATGATAGTCCACCAGGCGTATGACAAGAGCTGAGTCCCCGCAGCGTCCACCGCCCACTGCGGCATCCACAGTCTCGCAACGCGCGCAAGCGACTTTCGATCGTAGACGTCAACGTATGGCCGGCCCGCGGCCATGTCGGCGACGTACAGCCATGGCCGACCCGGATCGACCGCCACGCCAAGATATCCCGCGCCCTCGCGGGAACCAGACCACAGCGTTGCCCCCGACGTGGCACTCAACGCGAAGAGGTCGTAACCATAGGCTGGATCCTCACCCGCCACGAACAGCGTGTCGCCTGCATCGGAGAAGGCTGCACCGCCTTCCCCCATCAGGCCCGCGACCGTGAACGCCACTCCGGGGGCAGCGGGATCCATCACGGGGACGCCACCCGCGGGCCCCATCCAGCACTGGGTCGGGATCACCCGGTCACCGCGCGGCGATATGGCGAAGGTCGTCGGCTCGATACACTGAACTTGACTCTGCGTGAAGCCGCCGCTCGCAGACCCCACGAACAGGGAGAAGCTGTTCTTCAAGCTGATGAGCCACCGGCCTCGGCCCAGATGTATCGCCGGATAGCCGGAGGCGGGTGCGGCCGGCCCGGTGTCGGGGAGTGCGCTGCTTGCTCCGACCGGCACCGCGATCACGGGCCCACAGGATCTGTTCGGCCTCGGCGCGATGACAACCAAACCGGGTTCGGCCATCGAGGGCACGGGGCCGTTGAGACAGGGCAAACCGAGATTCGTGTCGGGTGTAAGAGGCGTGGCCGCGTTGGACCTGAAATCCACGAGTACCAGACGGCCGTCCTGAAGCGCCAAGGCCGTGGGCGCGCCGGGCGGCCACGGGAACGGCACGCCATCCACGCGCGGCCCGGGGCCCGCCGCCGCGAAGCCATGAACGCGCACTGACGCCACCGCGTCGCCGCCGGTGCGGAAGCGTACCGAGAGAGTGATGACGCCGTTCGTGTCCGGAAGCTGGATGAGCGCCGAGCCCGGGCTCAGCGACTTCACCGCGAGCGTTTCCGCCCCCACCACGATCAGCGGCACGGAATCAGCGCCGACGAAGGCCGCAGAGCGCAGCAGCAACGTCCCGCCTGACCAGCCGTCGGCGTCCGCCGAGACTGCGTGATCCGGAGTCGTGATCCGCTCCGTCCCGCAGGCCGTCACGGCCAGCAGCAGGATCGTTACTCGTACCGCTTGGACGGCACCACAGGCACCCGAGCCAATCGTCATGTCTGCAACCTAGAACGGGAGCGTTAGGGCAGCGTCAGTGTGCGTCCTACGCTGGCAGACATCGAAACCCGGGAACAGTGGGCGTTCGAGTCGGGAATGCCCCTACCGCTTGACCACCACCGTCACGCCATCGCGCAGCGGGATCAGCGTGGCGAAGGCGCGGTCGTCCGCGGCGTAGGCGAGCCGGTTGAACTGCTGCACCGCCGCGGTAGAGGGCGCGCGCTTCGCGCGCACGAACCCGAAGGCCACGCGCCCCTTCCATAGAGTGTTGTCGCAGACCAGGAGGCCGCCACGCCTCAGCCGACGCATCGCTGCCGCGTACGCCTTCGGGTAGCCCGGCTTGTCAATGTCGCAGAAGACGATGTCGAACTTGCCCTTCACCCGGTGCATGCACTCGAGCGCGTCACCGACCAGGATTTCGACCCGGTCCCCGACACCTCCACGCTTCAGGTAGCGCCGTGCGTCGCGCGCGTTGGTCGGATCGCTGTCCGTGTACCACACCTTCCCGCCCCCGCCGACCGCCCGCGCCCACCACATCGTCGAGTAGCCGATCGCCGAGCCCAGCTCCATCACGCGCTTGGCCCGTGACATCAGCGCAAGCTGGTAGAACAGCCGCCCCACGACCGGCCCGACAATGGGGATGTCTTCCCGCCGCGCCCGCGCCTCCATCTCCATCATCACCCGGTCGCGCTGCAGGATGAGCGACGCCAGATAGCGCTCGATGCGCGGGTGCACGATTTCAAGATCACCAACCGCCATCAGTCGGGCTCCTCCTCGAACGGGGTGAGATACACGTCCACGCCCACCAGCGTGCCGAAACCCAGGTGCGCTCCGGCGGGAGCGACCAGGACCGTCTGGCCGTCGTCGAGCGACAGACCGGCGACGACCGAGGCCGGCACCACCGGATCGTCCTCGGCGTGCACGATCAGCAGCGGGTCGGGCGGGAGGCCGCAGGGCGCGCCGGCCGCCAGGAGCGCGGGAATGGTCGCGATAGGCGGCGCGGCGAGGCCCGCTCCGTGAAAAGCCCGCTTGTGCACCTGCGCGTAGTGGAAGCGCGGCATCAGATGCCGCGCCAGGTTCTCCGCGGTGGCCCAGATATCCAGCGCCCCCGACCACGTCGCGATCCGCGCGAACGTGCCCGGCGGCGCGGCGAGCGCGGCGGCGGCGCCGCCGGAGAGCGCGAGCACGTCGGGCTGCGCCGGAAGCGTACGGGCCAACGCGGCAAGCTCCAGACCGATGCGCTGCAGCGACGGGACCTCGCCGCCCGTCAGGGCGAGCGTGCCAGCCGCCAGCCGGTCCTCCACCAGCAGCACCGCGCGCCCCCGCTGCGCGGCCAGCTCGGCGATGACGGCGAACAACCCCTCGTTGAGCCCGGCGTAGAGTCCCGGCAGAATCATCAACGGCCGGCCGGAACCCCGCGCCTGCGCCACCCGCCGCGGTGCGCCAGCCGCATCCACGGTGTTCACGGTGAACGCGGCGGAGAGCTGTCGTTCGCGATAGTCGGTTCGGACGGTGAGCAGCACGCCGCGGTCCAGCGGCGACCACCAGTGCGACCGCGCGGCCAAGCGCGCCTCGACCCGGCGCGCCGCGCGGACCGCCCATGCCTCCGCCCCGGCCCGCGCTCCCTCGGCCTCCCGGCTCACGCGGGTGCAACCTCCGCCACGTGCCCGGCGGCCCGCACGACGTGGAGCGGCGTGCCGAACTCGCCCGCCAACGCCACCAGGTCGTGTCCATCCATGGCGAGCCGACCGCTGACGCGAGCCAGCTCCCAGTCCTGAGGCTTCACACCGGCTCCGGACGAGATCCGGCTCTGAGCTATGGGCCAAGCTCCGCGGCCGCAAGGCGTGAAGGCCTGCGCTGGTGCCGACCTCCGCAGTCACCGTGCTCGGACTAGCCCTGTCGAGCGCGGTGGACGGGATCACCCGCGCCAAATCCGAGCGTTCTCGTCGGCGGATGGCGAAGGGACGCCGGACTGACGGTGGCACGCGCGGGGCGCGCGGCTCGTAGGGACCCGGCATCAAGGCATCCGTGCTGCAGGACTTGGACCTGCGGCCGCTTCCAGGGAGGCGGTGATGACCCGCAAGGATGACCGCGGCCACCGGTGGACCGACCAAGGCGTGCAACGCGCCGTGATCCGCATCGTGCGCCGCCTCTCGCCCGGCTTCGGCCGCCGGAAGATCACGCGGAAGACGCGGCTGCACACCGACCTCGGCTGGGACGACTGGTACGTGCTGCGGGTGGTGGGGCCGATCCGCGCCACGCTCCACGAGACACTCGAGGACCGCGTGGTATTGGCCCTCAGGACGGTGGGCGACCTGGTGAGCTGCGTGTGGAACGGGATGGAGGCCACGTGAAGTCGCGCGCGTTGGGGTTCGCCGCGCTGCTGCTGGGTGCGCACGCCACGGCCCAAGAGCCGGCGCGGCACCAGTGGGACCTGTTGGTCGGGCACTCGTACTCGTCGGCGCGCGCGCTCACCCAGCCGGCCACGCTGGTGCTGGAGAAGACGCGGGGATCGCCGCTCTACAGCGTCCTTGACGTGGGTGCGCTGCTGCGCGGCTCGCTCGCGGACCGCACCTGGCTGGAGCTGGGCGCCCGGGCTCACGCCGGCTCGGCCCGCCCGGAGAGCCAACGCGTGTTCGGAGCCGTGGCACGGGCGTTCCGGGAGCAGGATCCACTGCTCGTCGCGATCGGCGCTGAGTACGAAGCCGACGGCAGTTTCGCAGTCGAGCGGCCGGCCGCGACCGCGGAGCTGACTTTGCTGGGCGGCGTGCCGGGCCTCGGAACCTGGGTGAGCCCCCGCGTGCGCCTGCGCTGGCGACCCTGGATCGGCGTGGCTTGGGACGGCACCGCGCGACCGTATGCGCGGCTCGCGGCCGATTACACGACGGGACGCGTGGAGGCCGGCGTCGAGGGCACCGGGTGGCTCGTGCAGGGGAGCGGCAGGAGCTTCGTCCAGGGCGACCTGTCGGTCCGGCTGGTGGGCGGGCTGTTCGTGACGGCGAGCGGTGAAGCGGGTCGCCAGCCGCCGCGCTACGAGCCGAGCGGCCGGTTCGGCCTCGGCCTCGGCTTCCGCCTGGGCCCGAGCTAGCCCCGGTCGAAGTACGGGCTCTTGCCCGTGATGCTCACGGGGATACCGAGAGCCTGCCGCACGTCGTCGCCCAGCAGCTTCAGCTCGAGCGACGCGTAGCCGATCGAATACATCACCCGGCAGTCGGCGTGGAGCTGGCTCGCCGTCGCCGCCGCCGAACAGACCGCGATCCCAAGGTCAATCGAGTTGTAGGCGCACACGCCATGTTCGGCCTGGAGCGCGTCGCAGGTCTTCTGGCCGCAGAATCCACAGTCGAGCTTGGCCGGGTTCGCCACTACACCGATGACGATGACCGCCGGAGCTGCCGCGATGCAGCGCGCGTCGCGCGCGAGTCCCGGGCGGTTCTCGCGGCCCGCGATCTCGATCATCTTCGCGCACAGCCGCTCCTTCGACTCCGCGTCGTCCACCGCGACGACCCTGATGTTGTCAATTCCGCGCGTCTTCGGCGCGGTGCGGGCCGCCGCGGCCATCAGGCTCGCGATGTGGCCCGCGGCGTCGCTTTCCAGGCTGGCTGCGTCTCTCATGGGCAACTCCCCTGACTCAATCCACGATGAAGAGTGTGGCGCCGCCGGCCGTCGCGGACCGGTGCGGCATTCCCTCGTCGGCCACGTGATAGCCCATCCCCGGCTGCATGACCACGGATCTGCCGTCCTCAAGCTCGGTGACCAGCTCCCCCTCGAGCACCAGCAGCACATGGCCCTTCGAGCACCAGTGATCGGCGCGGTAGCCGGGCGAGTAGCGGACCCGCCGCACGCGGATGTCCCCGATCGCCAGAGTTCGCCACCAGGCGGTGCCCGTTTCGCCGGGATGCTCCGTCTCGGGCACCCGCTCCCAGTCCACCATCGCGAACGGCGCACCCTCGATCTTCATCCCGCCACCCCGTGTCGGCGTTGCATCCTCCGCGGACGCTCAGGCTCCGCGCCAGCGGCACAACCGGAGCGAAGGGCGCAAATCGTATGCCATTAGCCATGGTGCGACCGGCGCGACGATGCGCGCCGGGGAGGCAGTCTCGCTGCCGGCCGAGGCCGTGAGTTACGGATGCTCCAGCATGATGAGGCGGGGGTCGTCCTGGGCGATGGCGCGAATGAAGGCGATCAAGTCGGCGACCTTTTCCGGCGGCTGGATGCCGCGCGCCCCCTCGGCGCGCCGCTCCACCCGGAGCTCACGGCCGTCCTGGGTGTAGGTCGAGCGATACTCGCCATACGCGCTCGATGCCGTGACGCCGGCAGGGAGCCTGGCGCGCCAGCCCTGCGGCAGGGTGATGCGATACTCCTCGAGCGCCACCGCGGGCCCGATCACGGCCGCGACGCTGATCGGGAACTTCCGGGGCACGTGCGACTCGAGGTTCGCCACCAGCTCCGAGGAGAAGAGGGGGCGCATCGGGAGCCGCAGGATGCTCCCGGTCCCAGCGGGGCTTGTCGCCTTCGCATCCCGGATCACCACCGAGATGCGGGGCGTGGCGCTCAAGTCGCGGCCGTCGAAGAGTTCCAGGCTGTCGCCCACGGCACCCTCGAACAACCCGTTGGCGAGTCCGCGGGCGAATTCCTCACGCTGCCGGGCGGTGATGGTATGGCTGAGTGCCTGCCGCAGCCCCACCTGCAGCCTCCCCGCCAGGGTGGTGGTCATCCGGCCGGCGAACACACCCTCCGGCGACAGCGTGCCGACCAGCGAGTTGGTGGCGCCGTTCGCGGACGCGGAATCGAGCGGCAGCGTGACGGCCTCGCCTCGCCCATCGGGATGCACGATCAGGGCGAACGCCCCGTACTCGGGCGCCGGCAGCTGGCCGATCGGGATCTCGTCGGCGGTGAGGTCGAGGTAGAGATAGCCTTCGGGACGCTCGACCGCCGCGATCATGTGATCGAACTGCCGCGCGGACGGAAGCAGGGAGTCAATGCCGCCGGACGCGCTGAGAAGCACCGGATACGCGTGGAAGCCCATCCGCTGGGCGAGGGCGACGAACAGCGTCGCCTTGTCCTTGCAGTCGCCGTACATCGTCTCGAGGATCGCCGCGGGCTCCCGGGGCTGATAGCCCGCCAGACCCAGCGCGACGGAGACGTAGCGGAAATCCTGCGCCACCCAGCGGTGCACCGCGCGCAGCGAGTCCAGTCCCGTCGCGGCGCCCTTGACGAGGTCCGCGAGGCGCGCGTCCAGCGCCGGCGTCACCGTGTAGCGGTCGCGCACCAGGCCCGCGTACCAGCGCGCCACGTCCGCCCACGACAGTGGCGAGGCGACCGCGAGGCCGGCGTACACGCCGTTGGAGTCGGAGGCGAACGGTTCGGGCACCGGCGGCTTCGGTATGTGGGCGGTCGCCCACTCGTAGACGCGGCGGCCGTGCGCGACGGACATCTGCCGCTCGAAGCTGATGTTGCGCTCCCGGATCCTCGGCGTCAGCGACGCGGGAACGTCCAGGATGAACCGCGAGCGCTCCGTCGGCCGGCCGGTGGTGACGCTCCAGCTCGCGAAGAAATCACCCGGCATCACCGGCTGAAGCGTCTCGACGGTGTAGCTGTAGTCCACCAGCAGGCCCGGCGCGAGGCCGCCCAGGGTGGCGCGATGCACCTTGGTGTCGGAGTACACCGGGTACTCGAGCGCCGCCGGCACCTCGCTTTCCTGCTCGTGGGTGGGCCGCGCGCTCACCACCGTGCCGTCGGGCCTGAGGACCCGCGCCCAGTTCACGGTGAGCTTCTCGCGGGAGCCGGAGTAGGAAAAGCGCAGCTCGCCCCACGACTCCACGCCGTCCTGCGTGAGAATCTGCGCCACCTGCCGGAAGGTGCGGGTGCCGCGACCGTCGGCCTCGAGGCGCACCACGCCGTCGTCGAGCAGGAAGACGTACTGCTCCTCGGGATAGTCCGCCGGCTTCACGGCGAGCGCGTAGATCGTGTCGTTCCGGACCGACGGATCGCCGGCGGTCGTCGTGACCGGCGCCTGGGCGAGGGCGGTCGAGGCCAGCAGGGAGCACAGCAGCGCGCAGATCGTGGGTGGGCGCATCGGACTGCAAGATGGCTGGCGCGATGTTCCGCGGCAACCGATAGTTCCTAGGCCATGCCGTATTGCCCCGAGTGTTCCGCCTTCGTTCCCGACCAAGTCGAAGTGTGCCCGACCTGCGGCGCGTCGCTGGTTTCCACGCCGGCCGGGGGGAGAATCTCGCAGCCGGCGGCGCGGGCCACGACGGACACCGCGCAGGTCGCCCGCGACCTCAGCGCGGCGCTGGGCGAGGGATACCAGTACCTCCGGCTGGTGGGCGTGGGCGGGATGGGCGCGGTGTTCCTGTATCGCGAGGTGGCCCTCAAGCGCCTGGTGGCGGTCAAGGTCCTGGCGCCGGATCTCGCGGCTGACGCCGGCGCTCGCGTGCGGTTCACGCGCGAGGCCCGGTCCGCCGCGGCGCTGTCGCATCCCAACGTGGTGCGCGTCTATGGCGTCGGCGAGACGGAGGGGCTGAAGCTCCCCTACATCGTCATGCAATACGTCGAGGGGCCGTCGCTGGCGCAGTGGATGGAGGAGCACCAGCGGGCAAGCGAGCGCGAGGGGCGGCGCATCATCGGCGAGGTCGCCGCCGGTCTCGCCGCGGCCCACGCGCGCGGACTGCTGCACCGCGACGTCAAGCCGGGCAACGTGCTGCTCGAGGCCGAGTCGGGGAGAGCCTACGTCGCCGACTTTGGCGTCAGCGCGGCGGTGGCGGCGACCTCACCCGAGGCCACGGGCAGCCTCACCGCGACCGGGCACGTCGTGGGCACGCCCATCTACATGAGCCCCGAGCAGGCCGGGGGCGACCCGCTGAGTCCCAAGAGCGACGTGTACAGCCTCGGCGTGATGGCGTACGAGGTGCTGGTCGGCGAGCTGCCGTTCAAGGCAACCACGGCGATGGGCTGGGCCGCGGCCCACCTCCGCGACACACCGACTCCGGTCGGGCACCGCCGGGCCGACCTCGCCCCCGAGGTGAGCCGCCTGGTGGACCGCTGCGTCGCCAAGGAGCCCGCCGACCGCCCGACCGCGGACGAGGTGGCGCGCGGGATGATGCCCACCCTCGCTTCCGAGATTGACTGGCCACCGCCGGGGTTGCACTGGCTGCACGGGCGGGCGCGGGTCCTGAGCCGCCTCGCGCTGGCGGCGTTCGCCGGCACCATCCTCACGCTCAGCGCCCTCACGTTCACGCCGCGGGTATTGCAGGCCCACACCAACTGGCTGTGGACCTTCCAGAACCCGTCGGGCCGGGATCCGGTCGCCGTCTCGCTGTTCCTGTGGCAGGCGCAGCTGATCCTGGGCGTGAGCGTGCTCGGGCTGAGCCTCGCGGCCTTCCTCGCGCTCGGCGTCGGCGCGGCGCGGCGGCTGGTCCGGCTGCGCGGCGCGGGGTGGCGCTGGGGCACGCTGGTGGACATCGCCGCGGATCACGACGGGCGCAGCGGACTCGTCCTGAGCGGTGGCCGGGAGTACGCCTCGCTGGAGGAACCGCGGCGGCACGCCGTCCTTTCGGCGCGCCGCTGGCGCGCCGGCGCGTTGCTGGGCGCCGTGCTGTGGACGCTGGTGGCCGTGGGTGCGTGGGGCCTGCTCCTGCTCTCGGGCTCGCTCGACGCGCAGCCGGTCGTGCCGGTCATGGGGCTGCGACTCTGGCTGGTCGTGCTCGGGCCGCCGCTGCTCGGCATCGCGACCGTCGTCGCAGCGCAGATCGCCGAGCGGCGCCTCACCGGCCCGCTGGCCCGCGTGCGGAGCCTGCGGGAGACGGACACCGATGCCGCCGACTGGTACGCCGCGCTGCCCGACGCCGGCCGGCCGGCGGGGCCCGCCGGGCGCTCGCTCCTCAGCTACGCGAGGGCGGGCCAGCTCGTCGCCGTCCTGCTCACCCTGGTGGTCGTGGTCGTGATCGGCGAGGCGGTGGCCGCCAGCGTCACGGCGGTGCTCTCGACCCAGCGCCTCGGCCCCAAGACCGCGGCGCTGGTGAACTACCAGAAGGACATCCTGATGGACGACCCGGTCGAGACGGCCAGGATCGCCTGGGTGGCCCTGCTTCCGCGGCCCGAAGCATCCGCCGACAGCGCCGTGCGGGAATGGATCCGCGAGCTGGCGGATGCCGGCGGGCGGTCGGCTCCGGCGCTGCAGCCGTACCGGCCGCGGCCGTCCTCCCTGCTCCACGGCTCCTCCGCGCTGATCCAGGCGTTCCGCAACGCGGTCGCGGACTCGCTGCCCGCCGGGCTCCGGGACTCGCTGGCGGGCCTGGTCGCGCACCCGCGCACCCTGCTCTTTCAGCGGATCGCGCGCACGCGGCTGTCGGCGACACAGATGGGCGGGCTCAACAGCCCGTTTGCGGCGACCGGGGACGCGGGCGACCCCCAGCCGAGCACCATCGCGCTCCAGGAGGCGGCGATCGCCAACACGGCCTGCGCGATCCTGGCCGTCGCGCGGCGCGACCTGGCCGGCGCCACGGCCCGGATCGGCGAAACCGCGTCGTTCGCCGAGCAGCTCCTGAAGGCGCCCGACGTGCGGGCCAATGCGCTCGGAGAGAAGATGCTGCGCGAGCTGGTGGTCGAGCCGCTGGCCGTGCTGGCCAAGGCGGGGGCGCGCGGTCTTGACGCGGAGGTGCTGCGCGACGCTCAGCAGAGCCTCGACCAGCCGATGCCGGACGTGGCCGGCGCGGCGGGGCTCACCGTCAATCCGCGGGACATCATCCAGTTCACGGCCGCGGTGCAGAATCCCCACATCCCGCCGGGCTACCGGATCGAGTACCTGATCGAGGGCTGGGCGGGGCTGTGCGCGAGCCCATGGGAGCTGCTGACGGGGCCGAGTGCGGCGCGCAAGCAGGCGATGCTCGCCGCGGCCGACGTGATGACCGACGTCCCTCACGCGCGCGGCCTCGTGGCGTACTACGCCGCCCAGTGGGAGCTGGGGGCCGCCCAGATCGGCGCGACCGGGCTGCGACACGCCGTCCTCGAGCGCGGGCCGTGGGGCGTGCTGTCGCGGATCCGGATGTGCTCCAACATGCTCTATTGAGGCGCAAGTAGACGGAGAGCGGTGGGCAGTGTAGTTGCCAGACGGCAAGGAGGAAGTGGTTACCAGCTGCCAGTCACTAGAAGGCAGACCAGAGGCAAGTACTGGCAACTGNNTGCGTACCCCGCTGCACACATCCACGCCGAACGGCCGCACGGTCTCGATCGCTTCCGCCACGTTCTCCGGCGTCAGGCCGCCGGCCAGCCACAGCGGCACGCCCACTGCCTCCCGGATGCTCCGGCTGGTGCGCCAGTCGTGGGTGCGGCCGGTGCCGCCCAGCTCCTTGACGGGCAGGGCCGGATTGCCGGAGTCGAGGAGCACGGCGTCCACGTGGGGCGCGGCGGCCAGCGCCTCGTCCAGCGCCGCGGGACCCGTCACATGCACCACCTGGACAAGGGTCGTGGACGGCAGCGCCGAGCGCAGCGCGGCCCAGCAGCCCGGCTCGGGACGATCCACGATCTGGACCGTGGTCGGGCCGAGGCGCCGTACCTGATCCGCGATGGCCGCCGCATCCCGGTTGCTGGTCAGGAGGAACGTCGCGACGCCGGGCGGGACGCGGCGCGCGATGGAAGCGATCAGCGCCTCGGCGATTGGGCCCGGGCCGCTCGGCATCGCGGAAACGAGGCCGACCGCGTCGGCGCCGTACCGCACGGCCAGCTCGGCTTCCTCGACGCTCTGCATGCAGCAGATCTTGATCCTTGTTCTGGTCACCGGACCCATCGGCCACCCCTGATGGTGCTCAGAGCTCCGTCTGCAGCCTGTCTCCCGGCTTACTGCAGTGCTATGCTAATGCCATGCCCCTGGACCGCGAAACCACGGAGTGGGTCGAGCATTGGAAGGACGAGGCCGACGCCGCCTTCCTCTACCGCGTGCTGGCGGACGCGGAGCCGGATCCCACCAGGCAGAGCCTCTACCGGCGCCTCGCCGGCGTCGAGGACCGGCACACCGCGATGTGGCGCCAGCTCCTCGCCGACCAGGGCTTCAAGTGCGGCGAGGCGCGGCCCAGCCGCCGCGCGCGGCTGCTCGCCTGGACGGCGCGCCGTTTCGGTCCCGGGCTCCTGACGACGCTGCTCCTCAAGGAGGAAGGGCGCGAGGTCAGAGGTTATCTCGCGCTGTACCGCGACACGGCGCCCGGCGCCGCGAAGGACACCGCGCTCACCCTCGCCAAGGAATCGGCGGAGCACGCCGAGACGCTGGGGGGGCTCGCGGGCAAGAGCGGCGAGCCGTGGCACCAGATGGAGTCGGGCGGGTTCCTCCGCAACGTGGTGTATGGCTTCAACGACGGGCTCACCGCCAACTTCGGCCTGGTGGCGGGGGTGATCGGGGCCAGCGTCGCGCCGCACGTGGTGCTTCTCTCCGGCGTAGCGGGCATGGTGGCCGACGCGCTCTCGATGGGCTCCTCCGGCTACCTCGCGGCCAAGAGCGAGCAGGAAGTGTTCGAGCACGAGATCTCGATGGAGGCCGACGAGATCCGCTTGATGCCCGAGGTGGAAGCCGAGGAGCTGGCGCTGGTCTACGAGGCCAAGGGCGTGCCGAAGGATGAGGCGCGCCGCCGGGCCGCCGAGATCATGAAGGACCCCGAGCGTGCCCTCGCCGAGAAGGTGCGCGAGGAGTTGAAGATCGGTGAGCAGCACTCGACCCCGCTGCGCGAGGGATGGATCACGGGCACGGCGACCGCGGTCGGCGCCTTCATCCCCGTCGCGCCGTTCCTGGTGCTGCACGGCATGCCGGCGGTATGGCTGGCGTTCGCGATCGCGATGCTGTCCCACTTCGCCGTGGGTGCCGCGCGCAGCGTCTTCACCGGACGCGGGATCTTCCGCAGCGGGATCGACATGTTCATCGTCGGTCTCGGCGTGGCCGTGGTGGGCTACTTCGTGGGCGGATTCATCGCGAGACTGCTGTGACCAGGACGATGTGGATCGCCTTGGCGCTGCTGTGCGTCGCAGGATTCCTCGTCATAGGGCGCAGAGCGAGTGAAACCCGGAGTTCAGAGGAGTTGCCAGACGCCAGGTCGCGCAGTGGTTCCCAGAACGAAAGTCTCGAGGACTCCATAGACTGGGAAGAGCTGGAGCGGGCCGAGGACGAGGTGCGGGAGATAGACCCGCTGGCGAAGCCCGAGGACGGTTTCGAGGGCGACGACTGGGGACCTGGCTCCGTGCCCGAGCCGCCAATCGTCTGAAGCCACCCGTTCTCACCCCTCACTTCTCACGCCAGCTTCTCCACTCCCCTCGCCGTCACGCGCGATGCGATCAGTGGAAGGGGCGATGCCTTCCCTTCCCCAATCTCGATCGCCGCGTCGAGCGCGCGGCGCGCCAGCTCGATCCCGTCCGCGTCCTGGGCGAAGATCGAGGCCAGCGGCTCGGACGTGTGCACCTTCTGGCCGGGCCGCGCGGTGATGACGAAGCCCACCGTCGGGTCCACCACGTCGTCGGTCTTCCGGCGCCCCCCGCCCATCTCGACCACCGCGCGGCCGATGGCTCGCGGCTCCACCTTCAGGATCGTGCCGGCTGATTTCGCGTAGTAAACCTCGACCGCCTCCGCCTGCGGCAGGAGCGCGGGATCGTCCACCACGGCGGGATTGCCGCCCTGAGCCTCGATGATCTTCTGGAACGTCTCGGCCGCCTTGCCGCTCTTGAGCGCCTCCTCGAGCCGCTTCCGCGCCTTCGCCCGGTCCTTCTCCCCCGCCAGCACGAGCATCTCCACGCCCTCGGCGAGCGTGACCTCCCGGAGATCGTCGGGACCCTCGCCGCGGAGGCCCATGATGGCCTCCTCCGCCTCGAGCGCGTTGCCGCACGCGCGCCCGAGCGGCCGGTCCATCGCCGTCAGCAGCGCCACCGTCGGGCAGCCGCGGTCCTCGCCCAGCTCGATCATGGTTTTCGCGAGGGTGAGCGAGCGCTCCGCGTCGGTGATGAACGCCCCGCTCCCCTGCTTCACGTCGAGCACCAGGCCGTTCAGCCCTTCGGCCAGCTTCTTCGACATGATGCTCGCGGCGATGAGGGGCACACACTCCACCGTGGCCGTCACGTCGCGCAGCGCGTAGAGCTTCTTGTCCACCGGAGCGATCTCGGGCGTCTGGCCGATCATCGCGCAGCCGATCTTCTCCACCTGCGCGCGGGTCTGCTCGAGCGTGAGATCGGTGCGGAATCCCGGGATGCTCTCCAGCTTGTCGAGGGTGCCGCCGGTGTG
>PMIK01000227.1 GCA_003157095.1 Gemmatimonadota bacterium
TATTTAAAAATTGATTTATTTGATTTACTAATTGTTTCAAAATGTTTTGAGCCGGTGAGGAGATTTGAACTCCTGACCCCTTCCTTACCAAGGAAGTGCTCTACCTCTGAGCTACACTGGCAGTGGAGCGGGAGACGGGGTTCGAACCCGCGACATGCAGCTTGGAAGGCTGCCGCTCTGCCAGCTGAGCTACTCCCGCCCGCGAGGTCTCGGCGCCGCTGCAGGAAGCGTAGCACGGCCCCGAGCACGAAGGCCGGCGCCCGGCGAGAATGCGCCAGCATCCGCGCGGACTCTCGCGCTCGACCAACGCCCGGCCGCAAGCACAAGAGGCAGCAGACCCATGAGCAAGACCATCGTGTTCATCCACGGCGCGTGGGTCGAAGCGGTGAGCGGGCGGTAGCGCGGTTCAGCGGCCCGTGTAGCGCAGCAGACCCGTGTAGTCGGCGCCCGCCTCGTACTTAGCGTAGACGACGACGCTGCCCGCCGACGCGGGCACGTCGCCGGAGAACTCCCCGCCGCTCGCGGCGAGGTGCGTCCACTTGCCGCCCGCCACGACCGCAACGTCGAGCGCGCCCGGCGCGCGGAGGCGGAAGCGATAGGTTCGGCCCGCCTGCAGCACTCCCGAGAGTGGTTCGAGCAGCGTGGCGCCGCGGGCCCCGAAGCTCCCGTAGGCCATCGGAAACGCGGCGTCGCTCGCGCCGCGCGAGGCCTGCACGCGGTAGTCGAGGACCCAGCTGAGCGAGCCGTCCGCGCCGAGCGGCTTGGCGAACACGCGCAGCAGGTAGTCGCCGGCGCGGGGGAAAATGGCGTCGATCCGCGCCTCAGCCGCGCTCACCTGGACGAACGTCAGCTCCTCGGCGAGCGACTGGTCGGTGGCGGCGTCCACCACGCTCGCGGCCACTTGCACCGGCTGCGTGACGCCCAGCGTCACGGTGACGCGGTCGACGGCCGCGATGCGCGCATGGGGATGGCTCCCGATGCGGAACCCCGCCAGGAAGAACATCGGCCGCAGATAGACCAGGTTCTCATACTCCGCGGCCGAGATGGGCCGTTCGAGCAGCTGCCACTGCGGGTCATGCGGCAGGTGGTCGAAGACGAAAGCGTCCGGGGCGGTGAGGAAGTAGTGCTCCTGGAAGCGGCGCACGAACTGCGTACGCTCGTCGAGGTAGCCCGCGCCCCAGGTCGCGTCCATCAGCCGCCACCGCCCGTCGATGCGCACGGCGTTCCAGGCGTGATTCGTGGGGCCGTCGAACCGCTGGCCCGAGGTGTAGCCATAACCCTTGGACCAGCCGGGTACGACCTGGACTTGGAGCCCCATGGCGCTGCCGAGCGCCTCGGCGAGGCTCGCGTAGCCCTCGCAGACCGACGATCGGCTGCGGAGCACGCCCTCCGGGCTGAGGTCACCGTAATTCCCCGAGCGGAAGCCGTTCACGTCGTAGTCAATGTGGCCTGCGATCCAGCGATAGAGCGCCCGGGCTCTTGTGATGTCGTCCGATCCCGCTCGCGCGAGGTACGCCGCGAGCGCCGGCACCGACTGCTCTGCGCTGGACGGCGCCGCGTCGGCCAGCGCGTCGGCGGCGGCGAAGCTGTCGGCAGGCGCCGCACGTGCGGCCGCGAACTGTTTCGCCGGCGTGGCGGACGGCGCGATCACGGGCTGGCCACCCGGTGCCGTCTTGTTGGTCGGCTTCTGCGCCATGAGCGCGGTGGGTACGGCCAAGACGAGCAGCGCGAACCCGAGGAGCCGGCCCGGGCGGGCCGGGAGCCGGACGCGGTCGCCGAGCGCCCCGATCCTAAGGGCGGCGAACCAGAAGAGGCTTAGATTCTCCATGCAGGTCGCCGCGGTGAATTGTGTTCTTGAAAGAGGAGAGGCGGAAGATGAACACGAGGTTCCTTGGTGCTACAGGGGTCAGGGTATCCGAACTCTGCTTCGGCGCGATGACATTCGGCGGCAGAGGATACTGGAAGAATGTCGGACAGGTGGAGCAGAAGGAAGCCGACGACCTGGTGAACACGGCGCTCGACGCTGGAATCAACTTCTTCGACACCGCGGACGTGTACTCCGAAGGACGGTCGGAGGAGATCCTCGGCAAGGCGCTCGGCAACAAACGGAAGGACATCGTCCTGGCCACCAAGGTGAGGGGGAGGACCGGACCCGGTCCCAATGATGTCGGCCTGTCGCGCAAGCACATCGTTGATTCGTGCGACGCGAGCNNACGCCGCTGGAAGAGACGCTCCGGGCTCTCGACGACTTGGTGAGAAGTGGGAAGGTGAGATACCTGGGTGCGTCGAACTTCACGGGCTGGCAGTTGATGAAGGCGCTGTCCATCTCCGACGCGCAGAACCTCGAACGCTTCGTCACGCTTCAGGCTCTGTATTCCCTGATCGCCCGCGACCTGGAGATCGAGCTGGTGCCTCTCTCGCTCGATCAGAAGCTCGGCATCCTCCCCTGGAGCCCGCTGGGCGGTGGGTTTCTCACCGGCAAGTACCGGCGCGGCAAGCCGCGACCCGAAGGAGCGCGCCGCAGTGACGCGACGAACCAATTCCTCCAGTTCGACGAAGAGAAAGGGTTCGACATCGTCGATGAGCTGGAGAAGATCGCGGGCAATCACCAGGCGACCATCACGCAAGCGGCGCTCAACTACCTGCTGAGAAAGCCCGGTGTGACGTCCGTGATCATCGGCGCGAAGACGAAGGAGCAGCTCATGGACGATCTGAAGGCCGCCGCTTGGGAGATGACCGCGGACGAGGTGGCGCGACTCGACGAGTTGAGCAAGCCTCCTCGGGTATATCCGGACTGGATGCTCGAACGACTGTCCCAGGACCGGTGAGTCACCCGTGAAGCTGAAGGGCAAGGTCGCGATCGTTACGGGTGGCGGACGCGGCATCGGCAGGGCCATCGCCGAGGCTTTCGCTCTGGAGGGGGCCCACGTCATCGTCACTGCCGCCCGGCAGAAGCGTGAAGTCGAGGCTGTCGCGTCAAAGATAGGCGGCACCGCGGTGCTGGCGGATGTCTCGGACAAGAACGCCGTCCAGAAGCAGGTCGATGCTGTCGTCGCGGACTTCGGCCGCATCGACATCCTCG
>PMIK01000127.1:0-2520 GCA_003157095.1 Gemmatimonadota bacterium
CCTCTCACTTCGTCTTCTCACCTCTCACCTGCCCTTCTCACGTCTCACTCCTCACCTCTCACTCGGGAGAGTCATGACAGCATACTCGCAGGTCGCGGTAGAGATGGATGGTGCGGTGGGGACAATAACCCTCAACCGCCCCGACAAACTCAACGCCTTCACTGTGGACATGGTGCAGGAGCTGAAGGACGCGCTGACGATGCTGGCGGGGTCCGCGACGGTGCGCGTCATCGTCATGACCGGCGCGGGGCGCGCGTTCTGCGCCGGCGCGGACGTCGGGCTGCTCCGCGAGCTGATCGAGCGGTTCGACCAGGCCACCGGCAGCCGCCTGGTGGACGGGATGCGCGGCGTGTCGGCCATCATGCGAGAGGCGCCGCAGCCGGTGCTCGCGTCGCTTAACGGCGTGGCCGCCGGGGGCGGGGCCAACCTCGCGCTCGGGTGCGACCTGAGGATCGCGGCGGACACCGCGCAGATCGGCCAGGTGTTCACGAAGATCGGCCTGCACCCCGACTGGGGCGGCACCTGGTTCCTGCCCCGGCTGGTCGGGCCCGCCAAGGCGCTGGAGCTGCTGATCGGTGCCGAGATGGTGGGCGCGGCCGACGCCGAGCGGCTCGGGATGGTCAACCGGGTGGTGCCGGCAGCGCAGCTGGCCGAGGCGACGCAGACGTGGGCGCGGCAGATCGCGGAGGCGCCCCCGCTCGCCGTGCGCCGGCTCAAGCAGGCGGTGTACCGGAGCGAGCGCGCGTCGCTGGACGAGATGCTGACGTACGAGCTGGACGCTCAGCTCGAGTGCTTCAAGAGCGCGGACGGCAAGGAAGGCATTGCGGCATTTTTCGAGAAGCGGCCCCCCCACTTCACCGGGCGCTGAGGAGACGGATCATGTTGAAGGTGCACACGTTCGACGAGTGGATTGACTACTTCCGCGTCTGGCAGAGCGACCTGGGCCTCGAGGCCAAGGAGCTGCGGGAGTTCAAGTTCGAGACGAAGTTCGGCGAGCCGGAGGCGGAGCAGATCGAGTTCGGGCACTTCAAGGGCCAGCGCAAATGGGCCACCGTGATGCACATCCCCGACCAGCGGATCCGCGATGCGCTCCAGAACCTCATCGTCTACCAGGGCGACACCGAGTTCGCCTCGGTTGAGCAGCAGCGCTCGCTGCTGGAGAATCCGCCGTCGTCGTACGACCTGCTCTCCATCATGCGGGTGATGGCCGAGGAGATGCGCCACGGCTGGCAGATGAGCTATCTCCTGGTCGAGCACTTCGGCGAGGAGGGCAAGCGGGAGGCGCAGAAGCTGCTGGAGCGCCGGGCCGAGGAGGGCAAGCGGCTGCTGGGGTCGTTCAACGAGCGGGTGGACAACTGGCTCGACTTCTTCACCTACACGCAGTTCATAGATCGCGACGGCAAGTTCCAGCTCAAGATGCTGTCCACCTCCGCGTTTCATCCGCTGGCCCGCTCGATGGGCCCGATGCTCAAGGAGGAGTCGTACCACCTCGGTACCGGTAACAACGGCCTGCTGCGGATCGTGAAGGCGCGCCGGATCCCTCCGGACGTGATCCAGCGCTTCTTCAACAAGTGGGTGCCCACGGCCTTCGACCTGTTCGGCACCGACAACTCCTCGTCCGCGCAGTGGGCGTACGAGTGGGGGCTCAAGGGGCGCTTCGACGAGCGGGAGAACCCGGCGGAGGCCAGCAAGGCGCATCTCAACGAGGCGTCCCGCGGCCTCTATCGGGACGAGATCTGCCGCCTGGGGGACCGCCTGAACCAGCTGATTCCAGACCGGGACCAGTGGATCAAGGTGCCGGCCCTCCAGTTCAATCGGCGCATCGGACAGTGGGGGCAGCAGTGCTTCACGGTGGAAGGCGAGTCCATGAGTGCCGACCGCTATCCGGCGTATCTCGCCTCGGTGCTGCCCAGCCCGGAAGACCGCGCGCGGCTGGCCGATATCTTCAAGGAACCCGACTGGATAGCCCCGAAGAAGAGTGATAGTATGGATTCGTGAGCCGTCCGCTCATCATCGCGCACCGCGGCGCGTCGGGCTACGAGGTCGAGAATTCCCTCGCGGCGTTTCGCGCGGCGGAAGACCGGGGCGCCGACGCCGTCGAGTTCGACATCCATTCGACCGCGGACGGCGCCTTGGTCGTGCACCACGCCGAGAAGATCGGGGACCATCACATCGCCCACAGCACGCTCGCCCAGATCCGGAAGCATCCACTGCCCAGCGGGGAACCGGTTCCGACGCTGGAGGAGGCGCTGGCGGCCATCGTCCCGCGGTTGATCGCCTGCGTCGAGATCAAGGGCGTCGCGCCACGCTGGGACGGCCGGTTGTTCGATGCGATCGAGCGCACCGGCGCGAAGGACCGGGTGGCGCTGCACGGCTTCGACCACCGGGTGATCCATCGGATGGGCGAGCGGCAGCCGTTCATCCGGCGCGGCGTGCTGCTGGCATCCTACCCCATGAACCCGGTTCGCTGCCTCGAGGATGCCGATGCGAGCATCCTGTGGCAGCACCACCAGCACGTGG
>PMIK01000127.1:2531-2748 GCA_003157095.1 Gemmatimonadota bacterium
CCACGGCATCGCGCAGGTGGCGGCGCAGGCGGGCTATGACGTGCGGCTGGCCGACGCCGTGGCGGGCGCGGCCGGAGCCGGCCGCGAGCGCATCCGGGCCAACCTGGACGGCGGCGTGCTGCGCGGCAAGGTGACTCCGGCGGACCGCGATGCCACGCTGGCTCGCATCGAGGCCGCCGGCGACGTGGCCGACGCGGCGCGCGGCGCCGACCTGGTG
>PMIK01000078.1 GCA_003157095.1 Gemmatimonadota bacterium
GCCATCAGCGGCGTCGGCGCGACCCAGCGGATCTCGTCGGTGCGCTGGGGCCTGGCGGGCCGCATTGTGTGGGCCTGGATTCTGACCATTCCAGCCGCGGCCGTGATCGCGGCGCTTGCGTATCTCGTCGTTCACGCCGTCGGGTAGGAAGGGACCTGACCATGCCGAAGCTGACCGAGCAGGAGATCGTCGAGCGACTGAAGGCACTGCGGGGCTGGGTGCGGGAGGGCGGCGCGATCCGGAAGAGCTTCAGCTTCGCCACGTTCGCCGACGGAATCCGCTTCGTGGACCGGGTGGCCGTGGCCGCCGACGCCTTGGANNACCCCGACATAGACATCCGCTACACCGCGATCACGATGACGCTCTCGACGCACAGCGCCGGTGGGCTCACGCGCAAGGATTTCGAGCTGGCGGAGCGGATCGAGCAGGAAACGCGCTAGGCGCCTTCCGGCTTCCTGGTGGCGTTCAGGTTCACCATCATCTCCTGCCCGATGTAGTTGGTGATCGGCGCATCATCGAGGGTGGACAGCTTCTTGAGGTCCGCCCCGATGCGATTGGCCATCTCGAGAATGGTCTCGACGCCCGCGCGATCCTCAGGCGAGAACCGGTTGGCGCCGGCCCTGAGGAGCCCGGCCTCCCCGACGATCGCCGCCAGGGCGTTGTTCACCTCGTGCCGGATGGTCACCGCCACCTCGCCGATCGCGGCGAGCCGCTCGGCCTTGATGAGCCGCTGGTAGTAGTTGTGCAGCTGCTGGGACAGCCATCCGACGGCGATCGCGAGCGCCCCATACGAGATGTAGGTGGGCAACATCATGTCGGGATTGACGGGCATCAGGTTGAGCTGCAGCACCAGTTGCACGGTGATGTAGAGCAGCGTGCCAGCCACCAGGCCTGACAGTGCGCCGAGCATGCCGTAGTGGAGCGACAGGATGAACGCCGGCGCGAGCGTCGTGAGCCACGACAGCTCGCGGTACAACCCCTCGCCCGGCGGCAGCCATTCCATCACGACGATGGGGATGATGTACGCCAGGGCGCAGTAGAGCGCCCAGCGGCGGGGCAGCGGCGGCCGGTGCGCCATCTGCGGGAGGCCGATGACGAACACCGGCCGCAGGAACCAGGGCGTGTGATGCGGGGCGCTCATCGTCGTCACTCAGAGTGAAGGGTGAGTAGTCGCAGCTCCGTCATTTCCTCGATCGCGTAGCGGACACCCTCACGGCCCAGGCCGCTGGCCTTGGCGCCGCCATACGGCATCCGGTCGATCCGCCACGTCGGCACCTCGTTGCCCATCACGCCTCCCACTTCCAGCCGGTCCCAGGCGCGCATCAGCCGGGAGACGTCGCGGGTGAAGATGCCGGCCTGCAGGCCGTAGGGTGAGGCGTTCACCAGCTCCAGCGCATCGTCGAACGACTGGTAGGCCGTCACGGTGGTGACCGGCGCGAAGATCTCTTCGCAGTTGACGCGCTGCTCCGGCTTCGTGCCGGCGAGCACGGTGGGCTCCAGCACGGCGCCGCGCCGCCCGCCGCCGGTGACGACCGTGGCGCCGTCCCGCACGGCCTCGGCGATCCACGCCTCGGCGCGCCGGGCGGCGCTCTCGTCAATCATCGGCCCGACCTCGGTGGCGGGATCGAGCGGATCGCCGACCGTGAGCTTCGCGACGCGGGCGACGAATCCATCGAGGAAGTCGGCGTACACCCGCTCGTGCACCACGATGCGCTGCACCGAGATGCACGACTGCCCGGCATAGCCGTAGCCGCCGGCAGCGCAGGACTCCCCGGCGCGGTCGAGATCGGCATCGGGTTCGATGATGACGCCGGCGTTGCCGCCCAACTCCAGCGACACACGCTTGGCGCCGGCCTGGGCCCGGATGTCCCATCCCGCGCGGGCGCTCCCGGTGAAGCTGATCATCCGCACGCGGTGGTCCGCGACCAGGCGGCGCGCCACCTCGAGCGCGCACGGCACCACGGTGACGCCGCCCGAGGGGTAGCCGCACCCCGCGACCAGGTCACCCAGCATCAGGGCCGCGAGCGGGTCCTGGGGTGGCGGCTTCAGCGTCATGGCGGCGCCGCACGCGATGGCCGGTGCGATCTTGTGGGCCGCCAGCAGCACCGGGAAGTTGAACGGGGTGATGGCTGCCACGGGCGACAGCGGCCAGCGCCGCGTGAAGCCGAGCCGGCCGCGCCCCGCGGGCATCACGTCGAGTGGGAGCACCTCGCCGCCGATGCGGGTGGCCTCTTCGGCGCCGTCCCGGAAGACGAAGATCGCGCGATCGATCTCGATCCGAGCCTGCGTGATGGGCTTGCCCGCCTCGCGCGCCACGAGGGTGGCGAAGGCCGCCCGCCGGGCTTCGAGGCCGTCGGCGATGCGCCTGAGGCACGCCGCGCGCTCGAACGCCGGCAGGTGCCGGCACTCCTCCGCCGCGGCGACGTTGGCCGCGATCGCGGAATCCATTTCGGCGGGAGAAGCGAGGGGATGGCTGCCGACTTCGGCGCCGTCGTACGGCGAGTGGATCGTCGCGGTGGTGGCGGCGGTGCGGTGTTCGGAGCCGAGGATCACTCAGCTACCATAGGCGCGCCGCTGGGTCCAGTCAAACGCGACCGCGTCGTGCTACTCCACCGCCACGCTTGGGTAGATGGCCACGCCAGCCGAGCCCTAGCCGCGGTACTCGAGGCGCCGCCGCCCTTCGACCAGCAGCGGCCCGGCCTCGCGCTTCCCGGTATGGCCGACGCCGCCGCACATGGCTCAGGCGTTCTCGCCAGTGGTTCCGAGCAGGAGCCGCGTGTGGGAGGCAAGTCCGAACTGCCCGAGAAGCTTGAGCTTGTCGAGGAACAGAGCGGCAGAGTGGTCCGAGAAGAGCACCGCGCTGCATCGCTCGCAGTAGCGGCGGCGCTGGAGGCCTTCGGGCGCGGCCGGCACCGGTGTGCTCCGGTTCTCGTGCAGCGAATCGAATCCGCAGCAATTGCACATCACGGTGGTTCCTTGCCCCGGGAGTTGATGGCGAGCCGACCTCCTCGAGGCGGGCGCCGCGTTCCACGGGCCGAAAGGCTATCAAGATCGAGGCCGGAGTCGTTGTCATCGCGACTGGGCGGAGACGCAGCCTCCTTTCGCGTAACGACTTGGGGGCACGGCAAGTCGGATGAACGAGGCGTCCCGGTGGCGCGAGCCACGTTGCGTCATCGCGTCAGCGTCCGCGAATCTGTGGTCCGCGCGCAGCGACTTGCCGGGGACCGCTAGTCGAGGCTCCTCAGCAGGTCGGCCACCCGCGCGAGCGCGGCCTCGAGGTCGGTCAGCACCGGTCCGAAGCCGAACCGGATGAAATGATCCATGCCGAACTGATCGCCCGGAACCACCAGAACGTCACGGTCGCGGCGGAGTCGTTCCGCCAGTGCCGAGGAGTTGATGCTGGAGCGGTATCGCGCGTAGCAGATCGCGCCGGCGTCCGGAGCGCGGAAGCGCAGCTGGTCGCCTTGCGAGGCCAGCCAGCGTTCGAGCACCGGCCAGTTGGTCCGCAGGATCGAGCGCGTACGGGCGAGGATCTTCAGGCGCACTCCTGGCTCCAACGCCCGCGTCGCCAGCCAGTCGGAGATCACGCTGGGCCCGATGGTGGTGTAGTCCTTTCGCGCCCACAACTCCGCGATGAGCGCCGGAGGCGCCACGCACCAGCCGATCCTGAGTCCCGGCAGTCCGTAGGCTTTCGACAGTCCGTTGGTGACCAGCACACGCTCGCCCCGGCCCCACAAGCTCGGCGTGGGGCCTGCCTCGCGCTCCGCGCCCTGGTACACCTCGTCAGAGAGGAGCCACGCGCCGGCTTCGGCGGCGCGCCGGACGATCCGTCCGGTCGCTTCGTCGGAGAGGATGGCGCCGGTCGGGTTGTTCGGGTTCGTCACGATGACGAGCTTGGTGCCTGGCGCGATCGCGAGGTCTACCTCCGTCAGGTCCGGCTGCCAGCCCAGCTCCTCCCGGAGCCAAATCGGAGCGATCTGGGCGCCGAAGGTCCGCGCCAGTCCCCAGGTCTGCATGTAGGTCGGCAGCACGATGGCGACGCGGTCGCCGGCCTGGGCCAGCTGCCAGAAGGCGCAGAAGTTGGCTTCCGCGCTGCCATTGGTGACGAGGACGTTCTCCGCCGTCGCGCCCGGGTAGAGCGTTGCTATCGCCGTGCGCAGCGGCTCGCTGCCGTTCGACTGAGGATAGCCGAGGCGGTGGCCCGCGACGGCGTCGAGCGTCTGCCCCGCCAGCGAGAGCAGCTCCGCGACGGACAGCGGATGCACGCCGCTCTCGGAGAGGTTGTAGCGTACCCGGTTCTCCCAGGTGCTCTGCCAGCGCTCCATCGCGAACGGCTCGAACGACATCGCCCCTCCGGTGTGGAGGGGCGATTGTAGTCATGCCCGGGCGGAGGAGCAAGCTGCGTCGCTACAAGGCGCGGAGCCGGATCGAGCCGTTCACGGTCTCGATCTTGAGGTGACGGCCGCCCTGGCCGATGCGCCCGTCGAGATGCCGCCGGTTGATCCGTCCGGTGACGGTGATGGGGAAATCGGTCTCGATCGAGCCGTTGACCGTCTCCGCTTCGAGGTCGGCGTTGAGGTCCTTGGGAACGGACACGGTCACCCCGCCGTTCACCGTCTTGAAGCTCAGTGGCGTCGTGCCCTGGCCGTGCAGGACCGCCGCCACGCTGCCGTTCACGGTGTTGGCGGAAGCGTCGCCGCCGGTGGTCTCGAGGCGCACGCTGCCGTTCACGGTCTCGGCGTTTACCGGCCCAGCGAGGTTGGCCACTTCCACGTCGCCGTTGACGGTGCCGCCGCGGAAGGCGACGCCCGCGGGCACTTGGGCGTGGAACTCGACTTCGACGTCGTTATTGTGAGTGCTCATGTGATAGGCGTCGTCAGTGCCGCAGCGGTTCGACGACCCGGGGTACACGGCGCAGATCGTCACGCTGCCCTCGTGCTGGACGACCTCGATCTTCACCTCGTCGGGGTCGCTGTGGTGGGCGCGCTTGGTGGCCGTCACGACCACTTCGTTCCTGCTCGAGAACTCGGCCTCGATCCGGCCGTTGACGCCGCGGATTTCGAGCGCCTTCCCCGGTGCGATCCTGCCGGTCCAGTTCCACATGTTCTGCTGCCGACCCGGAGCCGGCGTCGCGCTCTCGGCCAGACGCGTCGTGATACCGGGGGCGCAGGCCAACGCCACCGCCAAGCCGACAACCGTGTGGTTCATCTGTCCCCCCGCCTCGACGCGGCGCCACCGCGCCGCAGGTAGATCGTTCCGCTAAAGGACTCCAGGCTCAGCTTGGCGCTGCCGGCGCCGATCGTGAACTCCCACTCCCGCGGGTGCACCCGGCCGCCGCCGGGATTGATGGTCATGGGCCAGTCCGATTCCATGTCCCCACTGAAGGTGCTGACGGAAACGCTGGCGCTGAGGTCGCCGTCGGGCCGCACCGTCAGGTCGCCGGAGTGCGAGTGAAAGCCGTACCGCCCGCCGTCGTGAATGGCGCCCGAGAAGCTGATGTCGCCGCTCACCGTCTCGGCCTGGACATCCTGGCCGTCCACCCGGTCGAGGGAAACGTCGCCGGAGACGCTGCGAGCGCTCACGTCGCCGTGCGCCCCCCGCACGTCCACGTCGCCGCTGGTGGAGATGATCTCCAGGTGGCCGCGGACGTCGCTCGCCTGCACGTCGCCCGAAACGCTCTCGACCTTCACGTCGCCGTTGCCGCAGCGCAGCGCGACGCCACCGGAGATGGAGCCCAGCGACGCTTCGCCGCACACGCCGTTCACGTCCACGTCGGCCGAGATCGCGTGTACTTCGAGCGCCGTATTGGCCGGAACGGTGATGGTGAAGTCCACGTCGCCCTCGCCGCGGCGCGGAATGGAGCGCACCGAGACGCTTCCCGGCGAGGCCTCCACGTCCACGCGGGCGCCGTCGGCCTCCGCCACCACGCGGATCTGCGAGCGGTTCCAGACCTGGATCTTCACCGAGCCCGACACACTGTTCAGCTCGAAGCGCGCCCCGCTTCGGACCGTGACGGTGGTGTCCACGTCCTGCGCCGTGAGCGCGCGGGGTGCGAGCGCGGTCGCGCAGAGGGCCAGCAATGCGATGAGCGGTTTCATGATCTCCTCAACTCGCCGCGGCCATCGTGGTGACGCGGCGGAGAACCTCGAGCTTCCGTCCCAGTGCGTGCTCGAGATGCGTGTTCAGATACATGCTGTTGGGATCCTGCGCGAGCGCCGCCTCCGCCTGGCGGATGGCGGCATCAATGATGCCCAGGCTCTGCTGCACGGCGCGAACCGTCGCGGTGTCCAGTGTTGATCGCCGCGCCGTCATGGCGCCCTCGAGGTCCCGGATGGCCGTGTCGTAGGACTCGACGCCCTTGGCGGACGCCAGGCCCGCCATGGGCTGGACCGAGGCGGCGGGGGCAACGGCCACGGCGGAAGCCGCCCGCCCTCCGGCGTGCGTGACCAGCAGCGCCGCGCCCGCCGACACCGACATCAGGACGACGGCGGCGGCGGCCAGCTGCGGAATGGAGAACATGAGGCGCCGGCGCCGTGGCGCCAGCGGCACCACCGTAGCGTCTTCGGCGAGCCGCCCGGCGATGCTGGACCACAGGTCGCGCTCGGGCGGGCGGTCGTCGAGGGCGCCGGCGTGCCGCTTGATCCGCAGCAGGGCGTCGTACGCCGCGCGGCACTCCGGGCACGCAGTGAGGTGCGCCTGGGCGGCGTCGAGCGACTCGCCCGAGACCTCGCCGTCCACCAGGGCCGACAGTTGCTCGCCCAGATGCGCGTCCATCGCTACCGCTCCAGGTGAGCGCGGAGCAGCATCCGCGCCCGGTGCAGCTGCGCCTTCGACGTACCCGGCGTCACACCCGTCATCGTGGCAATCTCCTCGTGCTTGAACCCTTCCACATCATGGAGCACGAACACCTGTCTCGCTCCCGGTGGCAGCTTCGCGATCGCGTTCTCCAAGTCGAGCCCCTCGCCGCCGGCCGGCGGGCGGCCCGCGATCAACTCGGCGTCCGCGCCTTCCTCGATGCGGCCCCGGGCGCCCGCCTCGCTCCGACGCCAGTTCAGGATCGCATTCACCGCCAGGCGATGCAGCCAGGTGCTGAACGCGGCCTCGCCGCGGTACGTCCCCAACCGCTCCCACGCCCGGACGAAGATGTCCTGCGTCAACTCGTCCGGATCTCCATCGCCAGCCACCATGCGCCGCGCCAGGGAGTGGATGCGCGCGACATGCAGGCGGTAGAGCCGCTCGAACGCCCGCTGGTCACCTGAGGCGGCCAACGCGACATCCGCCGCTTCGGATACTCCAGGGGCCGCGGGTCTATCGGGCGTCGGTGGACGGCTCAAGCCATCCTCCGGGCGGCGTAGCGCCCTTTCCATTCACTCACTTCGACACGCGGCCGGAGCCAGAGGTTGGAACGGCCGCTAGAGCTGGAGCGCCGCGATTCCCTGCATCTGCTTGAGTTTGCGATGCAGGGTCGAGCGGTCAATCCCGAGTATTTCAGCCGCCTTTAGCTTGTTGCCGAGCGTGGACTCCAGGACGCGCAGGATGTAACGCCGCTCCACCTCGTCGAGGGGAAGGGTCGGCTCCTGCTCCAGCAGGCCGATGCCGGCCGCCGCGGGGGCGACCCTGGTGATCTCGGGCGGAAGATCCCGCAGGGTGATGCTCTGGCCGCTGCGGAGGGCGAGGGCCCGTGCGAGGACGTTTTCCAGCTCGCGGATGTTGCCCGGCCACGCGTAGGCGGTCAGGGCCGCGACGACCTCCGGGGTCAATGCCGCCGTCGCGAGCTGGTAGCGGTCGGCCAGGCGCCCCACGAGCTGTTCGGCGAGGGCGGGGATGTCCACGGGCCGTTCCCGAAGGGGCGGGATCTTGATGTGCACGATGTTGAGCCGGTAGTAGAGATCCTCGCGCATCCTTCCAGCGGCAACTTCCTCGGCCGGGTCGCGATTGGTGGCCGCGATTACGCGGGCCGCGCTCTTCTTCGACTGGTTGTCGCCGAGCCGGCGGAACTCCCCATCCTGGAGGAACCGGAGCAGCTTGGGCTGCGTGGCGAGCGGAACCTCCGCGACTTCGTCGAGGAACAGGGTGCCTGTGTCCGCCACTTCGACGAGACCGGCGTGGTCGCGGTTGGCGTCGGTGAAGGCGCCGCGCTTGAAGCCGAACAGCTCGGATTCGACCAGGCTGGGCGGGAGCGCCGCGCAGTTCAGCGCGACGAAATTCTCGCGGCCGCTGGCGCCGTGAATGGCGCGTGCCACGACCTCCTTCCCGGTGCCGGTCTCGCCGGTGATGAGCACCGTCGTGGAGCTGGGGGCCACCCGGATCGCGGTCTCGAAAATCTGCTGCATCTGGCGCGAGACGCCGACCACATCCGCGGGCAGACCCACCTTGCGCCGAAGCCGCGCCAGCTCGCGCTTGGTCTGGGTGGACTCGAGCGCGCGCCGGACCGTGATCCGGAGTTCGGGCAGCTTGGTGGGCTTGGGGAGGTAGTGGTACGCGCCCGCGTGGAGCAGCTCGACGGCGGAGTCCACGGTGGCGAAGGCCGTCATCACGATGAACGGCACCTCGGGCCAGCGCTGGTTCACCACCGCCAGCAGCCCGCGCCCGTCCATTCCGGGCATCATCAGGTCGGAAAGGACGATGTCAATCTCGCCGCCCTTCTCCAGCAGCTCGATGGCGGCGTCGCCCGAGCTGGCTTCGAAGGTCGCCCAGCCATCGGCTTGTAGAACGGCGACGAGAAGCTTGCGCTGCGCCTCGTCGTCTTCCACAACCAGAATGCGTCCAACTTCNNTGCAAGAGGGAAGACCGACGCCAAGCGATTCCAGCCGAAGCAGTTAGAGCACGAGTGGCGCCAGCTCCTGGACCGATGTGAGGTAGTAATCGGGCCGCTCGGCGGCGAGAGCGGCACGCTCGAAGGGGCCCCAGAGGCAGGCGGCGGTGCTGGTGCCGGCGTCGCGCCCGGCCGCGATGTCGTGGGGCGAGTCGCCGACCATGATCGCGGAGTTCGCCGGCTCGCCCAGGGCGGCGAGCGCGGCGAGCACGGGTGCGGGATCCGGCTTGCTGGCCTCGAGGTCGTCGGAGGTGACGATGGTATCGAACAGTCCGTCGAAGCCGCAGAGATCGAGGCCGAGTTGGACGCCGTGCCGGTTCTTCGATGTCACGATGGCCAGCTTGACGCCGCCGTCCTTGAGGGCGCGGGTCGCCTGTACGGCGCCGGGAAAACCGCGCACCATCTCGTCGTGATGCGCGAGGTTCCACTCGCGGTAGGTGGCGATCATCCGCTGGACTTCGTCGGGGTCGTCGGTGAAGCGGCGGAACTGCACGCGCAGGGGCGTGCCGAGGCCCTTGATCCAGTCGGAATCGGGGAGCGTGTGGCCGCGATGCACGCGCATCGTGTGGTGATAGGACTCGATGATGAGGCGAGTCGAGTCAATCAGCGTGCCGTCGAGGTCGAAGAGAACCGCCCGGAATCGCACGCACGGAAGATAGTGGACAGGGCGCGAGGAGGCAGAAGAGTCGCCGTCTGGCAACTGCCCTGCGTTCCGACTCACTGCGAACTTCTGACTGTTCAGGCCGTGGGGCAGCGTGTCGCGAGCGCGATGGCGGCGACCAGCACCAGTCGTGGCGTGCCGTCGAGCGCGGGGCCTGCAGGAGGAAGCGCCGGCGCGATGCTCTCCGCAATGCGCACGGCGAGACTCCGGTTGCCGACGCCCTCGCGCAGCAGGCGCGACAGCAGGCGCTCGAGGCCCGCCGGCAACTCGTGCCGTAGCGCTGCAAGCGCCTGCGCGATGGTCGCGATGGCGGGAGCGTCTCGCGCTTCCGCCGCGCGGTGCGCCGAGAGCAGCAGGGCACGCAATGCCTCGCGCCTGCTGGCGCCGGTCGAGTCGGCTCCTCGGCGCGACGCGGAGAGGGCGAGCAGCTGGCCCCGCGCCTCGGGGAGGACGGAGGCCAGGACGCAGGTGAAGTCGCTGGGACACGCGGCTAGGGGGCTCGCCCCGAGGGCGCGCATGGCGAGTTCCCCAAGGGCGCATGCGTCGGTGCGGATCGCGCCGTTGGGCGCCACGACGAAGGGCAGTGGAATCCGCGAGCCGTTGGGCCATTCCAGGGCGAGCAACAAGCAGGCCGCAGGCTCGCCCTGTTCGGGGACGAGCCCGGCGGCGATCAGCGGCCGGGGTTGTTGCCGGGCCGGAGACGGGCCGGCGACCATTCGCCACCGGTCTGCCGCCTCGAAGGGCTCCACCCGGTGCCAGCTCTCCGCTTCCAGTGTGGAGATGAGGGGCCGGGCCTGCCCGATCCACCATAGCGCGGCGAGAGGGTCGGGCTCGATGCCGAGGCCACGGGGGCCGGAGGCCAGCTTGTCCCGCAGCGTACGCAGCACGCCGGTCAGCTGCCGGAAGCCGCCCGCCGGTACCAGGTGCGCGAGAACGACCTCGCGATTCAGTGCGCCGAGGCGGTCCACCCGGCCGATCCGCTGCATCACGCGCACCGGGTTCCACGGCAGGTCGTAGTTCACCACGGCGGATGCGTCCTGCAGGTTCATGCCTTCGCTGGCGACGTCGGTCGCGACCAGCACGCGCGCCTCGAGAAGTGGATTGGCACGCGCGCCTCGAGAGTGCGGGGCGAACGCATCGAGCGCCTGGCGCCGGCTGAGCCGATCCCTCCCCGCCCACGCCGCGCTGCCCGTGACGGCGAGGACGCGAAAGCGCTGCCGCAACCGGCTCGCGATGTCGAGCGCCGTGTCGCGGTACTCGGTGAACACGATGGTCCGGCGGCCGGCGAGTTCTCCGCCAAGCAGGGCCTCGAGGGCCGCGAACTTCGGATCGCCGGCCGCTGGAGCGGCTTCGGCGATGCTCAGTGCCCGGTCGAGCGCGGCCCGGCGCTCGGCCACGGCGGTCGCGGGTGTCGCGTCCGGCGCTCCCAGCAGCAGCGGCAAAAGCGAGAGTTGGGTGTCATCGCCATCATGGCGCGGGAACAGCGCGCGGAAGTCCCGGCGCGTGAGGCGGCGTCCCGCGGCCGCGGCGGCGGACCACTCCGCGAGGTAGTCACGATGCCGGCGCAGGCTCCGGACGAGGGCCGCGCGGCTCGACTCGAGCCGGCGGAGCAAAGCCAGATGGAGCAGAGCGGCGCCCCGCGCGATATCGGGCGCAGTCTCGGCGATGTGTCCTAGGGCGGCGAGCAGCGGTTCGAGCGCTCCGGCATACACGGACTCCAGGTCGTACTCGACCGCAGGGAGGAGCCGGCGCACCGGGAAGGACGTGCGCAGGCAGGGAAAGCGCTCCTGCACCAGCCGGCGGCTGCGGCACACGGAGATAGCGGCCAGCGCGAGAGCGGCGCTGCTGTGGTCCACGGCGGCGAGAGCGCCGGGAAGATCGGAGACCCCGAATTCGCGGAAGCGGTCGCGTCCTGAGAACAACTGAACCAGAGCGGCCAGGTCCGCCGGCGAATTGTTGAACGGCGTGGCGGTGAGCAGCGCCACCCTGCGGCCGGCTGCGAGGTCGGCCAGCGTGGCGTAGCGCCGGGTGGCGGGGTTTCGAAAGGCGTGGGCCTCGTCCACCAGCAGCAGGGACACCTGGGTACCCAGAACCGGTGCTCCGCGGGCCAGGCGGGTGTGGGTGTGGATGGCGAGGGAGATCCCGGTCTCGCGGCTCGCCCGCATCCACTCTGCCCGGAGCGCCGCGGGGACGATGGCAGCCGCGTCGCCGCCCCGCGCCCGCTCGAGAACCGCGAGGGCGAGCGCGACGAAGGTCTTGCCCAATCCGACTCCGTCTGCCAGCAGGACGCCACCGAACCGGTGCAGAATCGCCTCGCAACGGCGCACGGCGTCGGCCTGGTGGGGCAGCAGCCAGTCCGGGAGCGCCTCGCCGGCGGACGGCGTGTCCAGCGGATCGAGCAGGCCCGCGAGCATGGCTTGGGCGGCCACGCGCGGCGGCACCGGTTCGGCGAGGGTGAGTGCCGGGAAGAGCGGATCAGCAATGCCCGCCAGCGTCTCGGCGCAGAGTGTCGCCCAGGTACGTGAGCAGCGCTGCGGTGTCCGGCGAGAGGCCGAGGGCGAGAGCGGCGTGCGTGTCGAGGTCATGGGTATCCCAGCTCTCCCCTCGCACCGCCGCGGCGGCGAGGTCAGCGAGGCATCGCACCTCGGGCGCCTCGGGATGCGGCGGCAGCGGTAGCGCACCGACAGTGACGGCGCTGAAGCGGTAGGCGCCTCCGCTCGCGCGCTCGGCGAGGGCCGCAGCGACGTTGCGGGCGGGTGCGCTGTTCAGGAAGGCGGCGAGCCAGTGGGCCGTGTACGCGTCGGGCACCGCGACGCCGTAGCAGGTATTGAGCGGAATCGGCGAATCCGGTTCGTCACGGCAGAGTGGCGCCGCCTCGAGGCGCGAGGCGATGTCACGCCATATCACCAGCCATGGGCCCCGCAGGATTTCGGTGCGGAACAGCGCCCACGGAGGGGCATTCCGGGCGTCCGACCGGCGCGCGAGACGCGAGGCGAACGGCTCGAGGAACGCGGCGACCTCGTTCGGAGGTTGCTCGACCGGTGCGCCGCGGCGGTCTACGGCCGCGAGCAGGAAGTGGCTTGGGCGCAGGATGAACGGCGAGACGTCGCGCCCCAGCACCGCCCGCCGGCGGCACGATTGCGGGAGTTCGTCCGCCCGTGCCTCGGGGCGGAGGAAGATGTCGTTCGCGCCGGTCTTCACGCCAAGCGTGGGCCGGTATACCGCGCCCAGACGTGGGCCGGCGCGCAGCACCTGCCGGATCGCGCGGACGACGTCGCCGGGGAGCGCGAGCCAGGGAGCGCGGGAAGGAGTCTCGTCCAGGCCGAGGTCGCGCTGGGTGGTGATGCCGACCACGGTTCGGCCGGAGGCGCCGACGACGCTCACTTCCGCTTGGGCCTCGGACGCGGGCGCTCCCTTTCTGAGGAGCATCACGAGCGGGAAGACGGTGGCCGCGAATCCGCTGTTGGCTTCATGGGCGCGATCGGTCAACGCGATCACGGACGCCGTCCTGCGGAGCAGCGCGCGCAGCGGGCCCGCGTAGCCGGCGCGGAGCAACTTGCTTGGGACCAGGAAGCCGACCACTCCCCCGGGCTTGGCGAGGTCGAGCGCCCGCTCGACGAACGCCACCGACAGGTCGGGCAGATGCGCGAAGCCGCGCCGCTCGGCGGCGGCGCGGTAGGCCTGGTACCGGCGCGTGAGAGCGGTGCGCATGGTGAGCGGAAGGCGCTCGCCCCGGATCCAGGGCGGATTGCCGACCACGACGTCGAAGCCGCCTTCCGCCATGACCGGGGCGAAGTGCACCTCGTACGCGAAGAACGGCAACGCCTCATCGGTCGTGATGCGCTGGCGGGCAGCCACGAGTTCCCTTCGCTCACGGCGCCAGGCGGCGATCCGGCGCGCCGCACCCGCCGGGCGCTGCGGGCGCCGGCCGAACAAATCCCGGCTCGAGCCGGCCGCGGCGTCGGCCAGGCGAGCCGTGAGAGTGGCGATGCCGGCGTCCGCCGCCTCGAGCGCCATCACCCGCTCGTCGGCGCGAATCGCGCGAGCCAGCGCGGACTTATCCCTTCCTGACGCGCCGAAGTAGGCGAGACGCCGTTCGGCGACGGCCTGCACCCGGGCCGCGGCCGGGCTGTGCAGCTCCCGCGCCGCCTCGAGGGGCGAGAGCAAACTGTCACCCTGCCGGAGGTTCTGGTCCAGGTTGGGGAGGGGCGCGACGTCCTCCAGCCGCGCGTCGTCATCCACCAGCAGCGCGAGCCAGAGCCGCAGCTCGGCGAGCCGCACCGCCATCGGGTCAAGATCCACTCCGAACAGGTTGTCGCGGACGATGGCGCGGCGGCGCTCCGCGGGCCGTTCGCCCGGACACAACGTCTCCCGCGCCCTTTCCAGCCGCGTCAGCACCTCGAGCAGAAAGGCGCCGGATCCCACGGCGGGGTCGAGCACCCGGATTCGCTTGACGGCCTCCGCGTCCCGGCCGGCGAGCGCGACCGCGAGCGCCCGGCCCGCGGTGTCCCGGAGCAAACGGCGCGGCGTGAAGTAGGTGCCCCGGTGCCTGCGCTGCTCTCGCACCATGAGCCCCTCGAACACGCGGCCGAGCATCTCCGGATTCACGGCATCCGCGTCGTCGCGCTCGCGCACCGTGAAGTGGAAGCGCTCGAACAGCTCGTCGAACAGGGCGCGCCAGGTCTCGTTGTCCAGCGTCGCTCGGGGAAATCGGCGCTCGATGGCGTGGCGCTCGAACAGGCCGCCGTTGAGGAACGGCAGGTCGCCCAGGGCCCGAGCGGCGCGCGTTCGTCGCGCGGGCGGGGCATTCAGCGCGCCGAAGCAGAGCGGCTCGAAGACCGCGTGGTGAAAGGGGTGGCCGCGACCGAGCGCTGTGTCGAGAAGCGACGGTAGGAAGTCGCTGCGGCCGGCGAGCCACCCCCGGCCCTGCACGAAGTAAAGGAAGAGAACGCGTGTGAGCACGACGAGCGCGAGGTCGCGGCGCTCGCTGCTGGTGGCGTGCGGAATCCCCGACCATCGCTCCGCCGCGAGCGCGTGAAGCCGTGCGAAGTCCTTGAAGAAGCGCCGAGTGAGCCCCTCCTCTTCGAGCACGTCGGCCGCGCGCACCGCCAGGCTGAGCGCAGTGTCGCGCGGCCCCGCGGCCAGGCCTCCGAGGATGTCGGCGGAGACGGGGCTGGGCTGGCGCAGCGCGACGCGCAGCTGGCGCGCCGCGAACCCGCCGTTGCGCGGCGCCACGGCGGCCACCGCGAGGGTGGTCGCCTGCGTATCCAGCACCAGGAGGAGGTTCCGCTCGCCGGGGGTGGCCCGCGCGAGGCGCTCCGCCGCCGCGGCCACCTGGGCGCGGGTGGGCGTGTCCGCGACCATTCCATAGATGGTGAAGGAAGCGTGATGCCCCACGATGGCCGCGCGACGGGTGGCCAGGCCCGCGCCGTCGAGGCCGAGCCTGGCCCGGGCCGCCGCATTGAGTTCGTCTCCGCCGGGCGCGTAACCGAGGGCGGCGGCCAGCTCCAGCAGGTCGTCGAGCGATGCCAGGCGTGCGAGCAGTTGCGGCGTGATCGCCACTCGGTGCGCTCCCGGGAGGAACGGCGCACACGATGGCAAAGACAACGGCCGGTGCGGTCACCGGCCGTTGCACTGCGGAGCGATTCGTTGCGCGGGCCGGGAGGCCCGCCTGCGGTGCGGAACCCGCTAGGCCTTCACCGCTCCCCGCTCCAGCGCCCCACCCTCCCGCTTGTCCGCCTTCAGGAGCAGCAGCGCGAACACGAAGCCGCACGCCCCCAGCGACGCGAACATCACCATGCTCGCCTCGTAGTTGTGCGTCGCCACCCGCAGCTTCCCGTTCAGCCAGGGGAAGAGCGCCAGCCCCGCGTTCTGGATCATCGTCATCAGGCCGAACGCCGTGCCGACGATCTTCTTCTCCACGATGAGCGGCACCGCCGGCCACATCGCCGCGGGCACGAGCACGAACGCCGCCCCCAGCAGGATCATCGGCAGGTACGGGGGCACCATCGTGTAGGCCAGCACCAGGTAGCACGGGATCATCAGGAGCGAGCCCAGCACCATCAGCGAGGCCCGGCGCCCGATCCTGTCCACCAGCCCGCCCGCGAACGGCGCGAAGCACATCGAGGCGAAGATGATGATGGAAGTCGTCCCGCCCGCCGTCGAGAACATGTGCATGAAGTCGTTGAACACGGCGCCGAGGAAGCTGCCGCCGCTGTCCACCGTCAGGGGCAGTCCCCACTTCTCGTGGAACAGGTCGGTCGAGAGCGCGGTGAACGGGAAGATGGCCGAGTAGAACGTGACGCACAGCATGACCACGAACCAGAAGGCGGGGGTGAACTTCTTGACGTCGGAAAGCACGATCTTGTCGCCCGCGCCCGCCTCCGCGAGCCCCAAGGCGCGCTCACCGTGCTTGTCCATCGCGAAGTACACCAGGTTGCACAACAGGCTGAACGCGCACAGGCCGGCCGCCACCCAGAGCGCCGCGTCCACACCGAACCGGCTCGAGACCGACGAGATGCCGTTGAAGCTGAACAGGGTGCCGAGCCGCGCGATCGTCAACGTGACCCCGAAGGAGAGCGCCAACTCCTTGCCCCGGAACCAGCGTGCGAGGATGGCGCTCTGCGCGACGATCAGCGACTCGGACCCGGCGCCGAAAATGAACCGGCCCACCGCCGCGATCGTGATGTTGGGGGCGAGGGCGACGACGCACGCGCCGGCCACCACAAGGGCCGAGAGGATCAGGCTCGCGAGCCGCGTCCCGATCCGGTCAATCATCAGGCCGGAGAGGAAGACGCAGATGATCGCCGCCACGCTGTACCACGTGTACAGTCTGCCGATCGCCGCCTGGTCCGCGTGCCACGTCTTCATGAGGGTCGGCGCCATCGCCCCGATGCTGTCGTAGGCGAAGTAGCTGCCGAAGGCCAGTAGCGAGACGAACAGCAACACCGTGTACCGGTATGCTCCCCGGGACGGGTGGAACCAGGACACCTCGGTCTGCGTCACGTCGCCCATTGATCCCCCAACCGCATCAGACAGCATGGTGACACTATGACGACATCATCGTGAGAGGTGAGGGGTGAGAGGTGAGAGGACGAAAGGCGTGAGAAGGTGGGCTGCGGCCCCTCACCTCGTCCTCTCACCCCTCACTTGAACCTCTCACCTCTCACTTCTCACCTCTCACCCATCACCTTGATAATGACTCGTTTCTTGCGTTGCCCATCCCACTCGCCATAGAACACCCGCTGCCACGGTCCCAGGTCCAGCGCCCCCTTCGTGACGGGCACGATCACCTCGTGTCCCACCGTCAGGCTCCGCAGGTGTGCCGCCGCATTGTCCTCCCCCGTCTCGTTGTGGTGATAGCGGGAGGGGTCCCAAGGGGCCACCGTATGCTCGAGCCAGTGCAGGATGTCCTGCCACAGCCCGCTCTCGTGGTCGTTGACGAACACCGACGCCGTGATGTGCATCGCCGAGACCAGGACGAAGCCCTCGGCCACACCGCTCCGCTCGACCTCGCGGGCCACCTCGTCGGTGATGTCTATGATCTCCTGGCGCTGCCTGGTCTGGAACCAGAGGTAGTGGGTGTGCGCTGTCATGGCCGTTCCGGCGCCCGGGGGGTGGAGGATTGCTCCGGGGCCGCCTCGAATGCGAGATTCACCGCACTCCAACCGGGAGTCTCAACGGTGTCGAATGCACAGGGCGCTCCGCGCTGGGCGCTGATCCTGGGCGTCTCCAGCGGCTTCGGGGCCGAGTGCGGGATCGCACTCGCGGGCGCAGGCTTCGAGATCTGCGGGGTCCACCTCGACCGCAAGGCATCGCTGCCGCAGGTCGCGGAGGTGAAGTCCGCGATCGAGAAGCTGGGGCGAACGGCGCTTTTCTTCAACGTCAACGCGGCCGACGCCGAGAAGCGCAAGGAGGTGCTCGACCGGCTCGAGGCCGAGCACGCCGACGTATCCGTGCTGCTGCACTCCCTCGCCTTCGGTGCGCTGAAGCCGTTCGTCGGTGACGACGCGATCAACGAGCAGCAGATGGACATGACGCTGACGGTCATGGCCCACAGCCTGGTGTACTGGACGCAGGATGCGTATCGCCGCGGACTCCTCAAGAGGGGCGCCCGCGTGTTCTCGATGACCTCGTCGGGCTCGACGCGTGCCATCGCCTCTTACGGCGCGGTCTCGGCCGCCAAGGCCTCCCTCGAGTCGCATACCCGCCAGCTGGCCTACGAGCTGGCGCCGCAGGGGATCGCGGTGAACGCCATCCGCGCGGGCGTGACCGATACGCCGGCCGCCCGGAAGATCCCGGGGAGCGACAAGCTGTTCGAGGGTGCGGCGAAGAAGAACCCGTCCAAGCGGCTCACGACACCAAGGGACGTGGCGGGTGCACTGGTGGCACTGTGTCATCCCGAGGCAGGGTGGCTGACGGGGAACGTGATCAACGTGGACGGAGGCGAGGAAATCTCAGCGGGCTGAGCGCTCGTCGAGAAGCTTCAGCTCTCCCTCGATGCCGTCGAGCTGCGCGAGCAGCTCCTGGACGCTGTCGGTCGTCGGCACCGGCACGCCCTCGCGGCTGAACATCGTGGCCACCAGCGCATCGGTGTACCCCACCACGGCATTGGCCACTCCGCGGTCGAGGACCCGGTTCAGGCGGAGCAGCGTGGGAAGCTGCTGGCGGGCCGGCAGGGCGACGAAAATGTCCGCCATGTCCACGGTGAGGAGTTCTCTGAGGTATTGGAGTTCTTCGACCACCTCGCCGGCCGACAACCCGCGCACCGCCGCCAGCCGGCCATACAGCTCGGTGGCCGCGAACCACGTCTCGTCGGTCTCCCTGCGCAGGGGGCCGCTCATGTGCGCCAGGAGATTCACGATGAGCTTGAGGAGGCGTTCGGTGGCGGGAAGCCCCAGCATGACGGTGCCGGCCTGGCGCTCCTCCAGGAACCGGGACCACTTGGCGACCAGGCCGTCCCGCAAGGAGAAGACGTGGCGCCCGACCGCGACGAGCGAGGGGGCTGATGTCCGCAGAGGATGGGTAGCCACCGGGCAGGGAAACTAGTCCGGTGGGAACCCCTAAGCTAGCGGTTGTGCGACTGGTGGGGTGCGACGGTGGCCCGCTGCGGGTTGATACCAGGAGCGGGGCCAAGCCGGGCGATGCCAGGCCGGCCATCGTGATCTGCCACGGCTTCAAGGGTTTCAAGGACTGGGGGTTCTTCCCGCGAGCGGCCGAACGCCTGGCGCTGGCCGGTTTCACGGCTGTCTCCTTCAACTTTTCGGGAAGCGGCGTCGGGGAGGATGGCGAGTCGTTCGACGAACTGGAGCGCTGGAGCCACCAGACGATCAGCGCGGACCTCGCCGACCTCGCCACGGTGGTGGACTACGTGGCGGCGCAGGGGGCTCCGTGGCTGGGGCTCCTCGGCCACAGCCGAGGCGGCGGCACCGCCGTGCTCCACGCCGCCCGCGACCACCGGGTGAAGGCCCTGGTGACCTGGGCGGCGGTGTGCCGCTACCTGCGGTGGCCGGAAGAAGACATCGAGCGGTGGCGGCGTGACGGGAAGCTCGACGTCGTGAATCTGCGCACGGGGCAGGTGCTGCCGATCTTCAAGGGCCTGTTGGATGACCTGGAGGCCAATGGGCACGGCACACTGGACATCCTCGGCGCGGCATCCCGGCTGCGCGCCCCGTGGTTGATCGTGCATGGCACGGCCGACGAATCGGTGTCTATCGACGACGCCAGGAGGCTGAGCGTGGCCTCACGCTCCGGGGGCGGGGACAGCGAACTGCTGCTCGTCGAGGGCGCGGGTCACACCTTCGGGGTGCGGCACCCGTGGGCCGGCAGCAGCGCCGAGTTCGACCACGTCCTCTCGCGCACCGTGGAGTTCTTCTCGGCGGCGCTGTCCTGAGGCGGAAAGCCGAGCGGCCCAGGCACAACCGCCCGGGCCGCTCGACGTCTGCGTGGGTGCGACCGCGTCTAGAAGCCCGCTTGCCTCAACTCCTCGAGATCCCGCTCCCTGGGCAGGGAAACGCGGGCAAGCAACTCTTCACGACGCCGCTTCCACAGCAGGCCGGCCGCAGCCAGAGCCGCGACGGCCAACAAGCTGACACCGAAGATGCGGATACGCCCTCCCGGACCGAGTTCTTACAAATCTAAACACCCGCGCAAGGGGAAAAGTTTCGCGGAGTCTTGTCGGTCATGCACTCAGCGATGATACTTGCTCGCGATTGTAAGCTGGATCACACATCAGCCCTGAAGGATCCCATAGTGCGCCTTCTCGAGCGCCGATTCGCCGGGTGCAACCACCGCAACTAGGGGGTTTCGCCGGGCGCCTCCGCGCCTTCCTCGCGTCCCGCTCCCCGCGGAAGGTCGAGCGACCGGAAGCGAGGCGTGCGGCGGTAGCTGTGCTGATCACCGGCGATTCCGAGCCCGCCGTCCTCTTCATCAAGCGCAAGGAGCGCGTCGGCGACCCCTGGTCCGGCCAGATGGCCTTTCCTGGGGGGTTCTCGTCTGCGGCCGACAGTTCGCTCGAGGCGACGGCGCGGCGTGAGACCGAAGAGGAGACCGGGATAGTCCTGGCTGACGCGGGGGTGCTCCTTGGCGTTCTGGACGACGTCAGTCCGCGCACACCCTACCTCCCGCCCCTGGTGGTGACGCCCTACGTGTTCCTCGTGGCCGAGCCGCTCGCCGCCCGCCCCGGCCCCGAGGCTGAAACGGCGATCTGGCTCAGCGTGCGTGACCTGTTCGACCCGGGAAAGCGGAAGCCCTTCGGACTCAAGCTCCCCGGTGAGGTGCGGGAGTTCGAGGCGATCGTCATCGGAGACTGTACGATCTGGGGGCTGACGGAGCGGGTGCTTCAGCAATTGAAAGAGGTGCCCGGAAGCTAGGGTGCCCTGCTTGGAGCGTCCGGGAGCCTCAGGTCTTGCGGGAGCGCTCCAAAGCTTGGAGGAGCGCCGCCAGGCGCCGGTCGCGGGCTTCCCGGATGGCATCCAGCTTGGCGCCGTAGGCGCGCTCGATCTGGCCGGTCAGCGCCTGCACCTGCTCCGGCTCCAGCTTGGTCCATTGCGCCAGACTTCCCCACCATGCCTCGAAGGGCACGAGCAGCTGCTCCAGAAACGCCTTCACGCCGCCGTCGCCCGCGCCGAGGTGGTAGGTGAGATGGGGGCCGGCGGCAGCCCATCCGAGGCCGGGGCCGAGCGACACCGCTCTATCAATGTCGTCCACGTCCATTACGCCCGACAGCACCAGATCAATGCACTCGCGCCACACGGCGGCGGCGATGCGGCCGACCGCGTTGCCCGGGACCTCGCGCTTGAGGACGATGGGGATCCGGTTGAGGGCGCGCAGCCACTCGCGTACGGTCTCGACGGCGGGTGCCGCTGTGAACTTGCCGGGAACGACCTCGACCAGCGGAATCAGCTCGGGCGGGTTCAGCGGATGGGCTACCAGGCAGCGCGGCTGGTGGCGCGTGTGGGCGGCGATCTCGGAGATAGGCAATCCGCTGGAGGACGACGTGATGATCGCCTCCGGCCGCACCACCTGGCCCAGGTTCTCGAACAGGCGCTGCTTGGCGTGCAGATCCTCCTGCACCGACTCGATGACCCAGTCCGCGTCGCTGCAGGTGTGGAGCAGTGAGCGGCCCAGCCTGATTCGGAGCAGTCCCTGCTCCACGGTCTCGGCGGGGGCGCGTCCCAGCGCGACCAGGGCCCTGGCACGCCGCTCGATCTCGCCCGCGGCCCGGTCGGCCACCATCGTGTCGGTGTCGAAGAGTGCGCAGTGCCAACCGGCGGACGCGCACAGCGCCGCCCAGCCGCGGCCGATGGTTCCGGTGCCGACGATGGCGACCCTGGGTGCAGCGGCCTCGGGCGTTGTCATTGGGGCAGGAAACTAGGGGCGGAAATCGCTCACCGTAAGCCACGCGCCAAACAGGTGCTGGAGCAGGAGCGCGTGCACGGGCGCGATATCAACGTCCCGGTAGACTCTGACCGGCGGGTCGGAGGGGAGGCCCACGGTGGTTTCGCCGCGGCCCGCGCCCTGCGCGCAATTCACGGTGAGGCGAAGCGTTTCGGCTCTTCCCCAGCGGGGCCTGAGGGCCAGCGCCACTGCCAGCGGATCGTTGATCACGGCCCCCGGCAGTCCTTCGAAGTGGTGGTGGAAGCGGACGTAGAAGCTCAGCAACCGACCGAACCACTGGGCCTCGGGGTCGGGGTGATTCGCCAGTCGCTCGACGCCGGGCGCGGTGATGACCAGGCGGCGTGTCACGTCCAGCCCGACCAACTCCGTCCCCATCTCCGCGGCAAGGACTTCGGCTGCGGCCTCGGGATCGCACCACACGTTGAATTCGGCGAGCCCTCCGGAATTGCCTGCCGCCGCGATGTTTCCGCCCATTGCGACGTGCCGCACCACCCGCGAGCGCAGGAACGCAGGATCGTTGCGCAACGCCAGAGCGAGGTTGGTGAGCGGGCCCAGAGTGACCAGAGTGACCGGCTCGCCCGCGGCCCGGAGCGCGTCGAGAATGCTCGTCCCGGTCGGAGCGACCGGCTCGGGCGGCGGCGTGTCGAGGTCGCCGAATCCCTCGGATCCGTGTGTTTCCTTGGCAGTGACGAGCGGCCGCGCGAGCGGGCGGTCGGAGCCCGGGAAGACGGGCACCTGGCAATTGGCCCGCGCCAGCGCCAGGCGCGCGTTCCGCGTGGCGCGATCGAGCGTGGTGTTTCCGTACGAGACCGATACGGCGAGGAGGCGTGCTTCGGGAGCACGCGCGGCGAGGATCAGGGCCAGCGCGTCGTCTATGCCGGGATCGGTGTCAATGACGAGCGGGAGCGTCACGTGCCCGCGAACAGCACTCGCGCCAGGAGGGCCAGCTCGGGCTGGGCGCCCGGGACCCAGCAGATGTCGTTGATCAACGCGGAAGGCAGGCTGGTCCCCCCGATCCGCCGGGCCAGCCGCGGCACCTGGGCCGCATCTATCACCCAGGCGTCCACGTGAGGGCTCGCGATCGCCATCTGGAGGGCGAGTCTCGCATCCGCAGTGCAGTTGGGGCAGGTCGAGCTGACCAGCATCCGGAGCGTGACCGGGTTCCGCAGCTCCGCCAACACCTTCACCATGGCGGGGGCGAGGCCCGTCTCGCCGCGCGAGACGTCAATGATGGCGTTGACGAGGATGGGCACCTCGTATCCCGCCGGGGCGCCCGCCAGATGCACTCCGCCCAGCGCGTTGCCCCGGAGCGTGATGATGGCGGGCGAGTCCTCGTCCAGATCGGGGAGGTTCGGCGCGGGCACGGAGACTACCCGAAGCT
>PMIK01000236.1:0-165 GCA_003157095.1 Gemmatimonadota bacterium
GATCAGCGTGAAGCCCTTGGTGCTCCGCATTGAGGATCTCCTCTTTTCGAGAGATGTGAAACGGAACGGCGCTCTTATGCTCAGTAGCCACACGGTATAAGGGCAACGGCCGTACCGCTGGGGGCCAGCCGCAGGCTAACACCATGATGAACAGAGAGATACGCT
>PMIK01000236.1:195-2547 GCA_003157095.1 Gemmatimonadota bacterium
GGGGCGGGTTAGCTCCGACGAGCGATAGCAGCGGCCGTGTCGCCCGGGTACCATCACCTGCCCGACGTGCGGTTGCCGCGCGTCTTTGCATTGCCTGGCGACGCCGGACCTCGCTGCCGAGTCGCGGGTACTGACTTGATTCCCGCCGTGAGGAGTGCTGGCCTTGGACTACGTGCTGTGGCTCATCATGGCGGCGACAGTGCCGTACCTGCCCGTGGTGCATCCCGTCAAACCGGACTCAGTGCCACCAGTTCAGACCGCCGCACCCCGCGCATACGCGGGGCTCGACCTGGCATTGCCCCCCGACATCGGTGCGTTCCGGACTGCCCCGTTCCTGGAGGATGCCTCTGCGCAGCGTCCCCGGGCGATCGAGCACAGCGACTTCTACTATGCACGTCTGGCGGTGCACCGGGTCGCCAGTCTCGCCACCGCACCGCTGTTCGTCGCGGAGTACTTCCTGGGCGAGAATCTCATCCGCCATCCTCCGGGCTCGCAGTCTACCCTGGAGGCGCACCGCCTGGTGGCGCTGGGGCTCGCGGGACTGTTTGGTGTGAACACGGTCACCGGCCTGTGGAACCTGTGGGACAGCCGCAAGGACCCGACGGGCCGCGCCCGGCGTTTCATCCACTCGGCCCTGATGATCGCCGCCGATGCCGGTTTCGTCGCCACGGCGTCGGCCGCGCCCTCCCGGCGCCGCATCCTCGCCGACCCCACACTTGCCAATCGCCACCGGGGGCTCGCGATCGCCTCGATGAGCACGGCCCTCGCGTCGTACGTCATGATGCTCGTCTGGAAGAACTGAGCGTGGTCGCCGCAGGGGGTTCGGGACTCGTGGCGTGGTGGGCCCATCTCTACGCCGACTCCAAGGCGCTCAGCTCGGGCGTCAACTTCGTGCACCTGGCCGGCATTCTGGTGGCCGGCGGTTTCGCGATCGTCACCGACCGCGCGTCGCTGCTGCTCTCGCCGGAGAGCGGGACCGACATCCTGCGCGAGCTGGAGCGCGGGCGGGGCGTGCACGCGTGGGTCCTCGGTGGGCTGGCCGTCGTGGCGGCGAGCGGAGTGCTCCAGCTCTTTTCCGACCTCCACACCTACCTGACGTCGGTGCTGTTCTGGGCCAAGATGGGGCTCATCGCGCTGCTGCTCGTCAACGGCTGGGTGCGGATGCGGGCGGAGCGGGGCCTGGAAGCGGGCGGCACCGCGGACTGGAAGCGTTTTCGTCTGACGTCGGTGGTGAGCCTGGTGCTGTGGTTCACCGTGCTGCTCGCCGGCGTGTTCCTCACCACCATCTCCTGAGCCATGACACGCGCTCGCTCGTCGAAATCCACGCCCGCCCCCGCCGCCGTCCCGGCCGCTGCTGCCTGTCCTGGCTGCTCGCTGGTGGAGCGGCGGGCGTTCCTGCGGGACGCCGGCATCGTTCTCGCCTCCGTCGTCGCGGCGCTGGGTGGCGCGCCGGGCCGCGCGGCGGCGCTCAGCGTCAAGTTCGGGCGGGCCCTCGCGCGGCACGGCTCGGAGCTGACCTATCCGATTCCGGCCGAGGACGGCGCGCAGATTGACCACACCAATGAAGTGATCGTCGTGCGCTACCGGCAGAAGGCGTACGCCTTCAACCTCGCGTGCCCGCATCAGAACACGGCGCTCCGGTGGCAGCCGGAGGACGGGCAGTTCCAGTGCCCCAAGCATCACTCCCGCTACCAACCCGACGGCGTGTTCGTCTCCGGCCGCGCGACCCGCGGCATGGATCGCTTCGCGCTGCGGCGTGACGGCGGGAATCTCATCGTGGACGTTTCGAAGTTCTTCAAGCAGGACGCCAACCCGGCGGAGTGGGCGGCGGCGGTGGTGGCGTTGTAGCGGCCTGCCGGGCCGGGGCGGGCCCGCGCGCCCGGCGGCGCACGGACCCGGCTCGTCCGGTCCCGGTCAGAACGGCGTGTACGGCGGCGATCCGAAGTGCGGCGTGCTGATCAGGTGCCAGATCGGGTACCCGTAGGCGACGAGCACCAGCATCACGGCGACCACCGTCCACAGTCCCAATCGGTCGAGCAGCGCCACGGGCGCCGGCGCGGGCTCGAGCGGCTCGGAGAACTCGACCGCGGGTTGCTCGTTCTTCCTGCCCGCCAGCCACGTGCCCACCACGACCATCACGAAGAACGCCGCGCTCACGAACAACAGGACGCCGCCGACCGCGGAGATGCCGGTGAGCACTTTCCACCGGGCGGCGAAGGCGTCCCCCAGGTAGCTCGCGTCGAACACGCGCCGGGGCATGCCCATCAGCCCGGTGATGTGGTTGGAGAACGAGAACAGCATCATCCCGGCGAACCACAGCCAGGGCTGCACTTTCGCCAGCAGCCCCAGCTC
>PMIK01000214.1 GCA_003157095.1 Gemmatimonadota bacterium
GGCTCGACCTGCGGCAACTGCCGGTTCTGCCGCTCCGGCCGCGAGAACCTATGCGACCGCGCGCGCTTCACGGGCTACGATCTCGATGGAGGCTACGCCGAGTACGCGGTGGCCGACGAGCGCTACTGTTTCGCGCTGCCGAACGAGCTGCCGACGGCGGACGCGGCGCCGCTCCTGTGCGCCGGCCTCATCGGCTATCGCTCGCTGCTCGCTGCCGGCGCCGCCGCCGAGCGCCTCGGCGTGTACGGGTTCGGCGCCGCCGCACACATCGTGACCCAAGCGGCCCGCGCACAGGGCCGCCGCATTTTCGCCTTCACGCGCCCGGGCGANNCGCCGGCATCCACATGAGCGACATCCCGGCGTTCCCCTACGAAGTGCTCTGGGGCGAGCGCGTGCTGCGCTCCGTGGCCAACCTGACCCGGCGCGACGGCGAGGAGTTCCTCGCTCTCGCCCCACGCATTCCGGTACGGACGGTCGTGGAGACCTTTCATCTGTCGCAAGCCGCCGAAGCGCTCGACCGGTTGCGCTCAGGAAAGGTGCGCGGCGCCGCAGTGCTCCTGCCCGACAGCACTCGGACGACGGCGCGCGCCTGAGGCTGCCGCCGGCCGCCGCCTGGCGGTCGGAGCCCATCGCGGCTACTGTCCTGCCTCTAAACCAGACTCAGATTGTCAGGATTGTATCCCCAACCTCTGGAGAGACGCGCGATGACGGAAAAAGAGATGTTCCTGGCGAGCTACGAGCGGGAGTTCGCGACGACGCTCAAAGTGCTGAAGGCGTACCCCACGGCCAAGGGGGACTTCAAGCCCCACGAGCGCTCCATGTCCGCGATGCAGCTGGCTTGGGCGTTCGTCATCGAGCAGCAGGTGGGAATCGCCGGAGCCCTGGCCGGGGCGGTTGATTTCTCAAAGGTGCCGCCGCCACCCGCGACTCTGCAGGAAGTGATTGCCGCCTATGAAAAGGGCCATCGGGAGACGGTAGCGAAGGTCAGGGCGGCTTCGGACGCGACACTCAATCAGACCATCAAGTTTCCGGTGGGACCGAAGCAGATGGGCGACCTGCGCACCATGGATGTGATATGGGGGATGCTATTCGACGAGATCCACCACCGCGGCCAGCTCTCCGTCTACCTGCGCATGGCGGGGGGCAAGGTGCCCTCGATCTACGGCCCGTCGGCCGACGAGCCCTGGATGTAGTGCCGGCTCGCGGTCAGCCCGCGAGGCTCTTGAGGAGCAGGGAGAGCACCAGCAGGGCGACGAGCACGTAGGTGCGATCGCGCTCGAACGCGAAGGCGACGGCGGTGAAGGCGACCCGGGCGACCGGCGTGGCCACCAGGATCAGCAGGCCGAGTTGGATGATCCCGCGCCCGCTGCCGGCGAACGCGTCGCGCACGATCCCGGTGAAGCCGCGCAGGTCCATCGGCTCACCGCGGAACACGCGGTAGTCCGGCACACTCCCGCCGTGGCGCAGCAGGAACAGCACGCCGCCCGCCAGCACGACCAGCGCAGCCAGGAGGACGCCCGCCCGCAGCAGGTTGCCGACCGCCTGCTGCACGCGGGTGTCCTGCTCGCGCGTCGGCCCGGTCGTCACCTCAGCCCCTCCCGAGCGCGCCGTGGTAGATCATCTCCAGTCCGATCAGGACGATCACGCCGGCGAACAGCAGCCTGAGCCTGGCGGTCTGCGCCTTGAACAGCAGGCGCGCGCCCACCATGGAACCGGCCAGCACCCCGAGCATCACGGGCATCGCGAGCCCGGGATCCACGTACCCGTGGCGGAGGTAGACCCCGGCGCTCGCCGCGGCGGTCACGCCGATCATGAAGTTGCTCGTCGCCGTGGACACCTTGAACGGGAGATACATCACCTGGTCCATGGCCAGCACCTTCACCGCCCCCGAGCCGATCCCCAGCAGGCCGGAGAGCACGCCGGCCAGCCACATCAGCGCGAAACCGCCGGGGACGTGGCGCACCCGATAGCGCCGCGGGCCGTCGGGAGTGGGGTACTCCGAGTCCAGCCGCAATCGTCCCGCCAGCGGATCGGGAGGCAGGGCGGCGGTCAGGTGCTCCGCGCGGGGCCGCGTGGTCAGATAGGCGGACACCAGCAGCACCAATCCGAAGATCACAGTGATGGTGCGGGCCGGAAATACCGCCACCAAGGAGGCTCCGAGCAGGGCGCCGACCACCGTGGCGATCTCCAGCAGCATTCCCACGCGGAGGTTGGTGAATCCCTCCTTCACGTAGGCGGCCGCCGCACCGGAGCTGGTCGCAATGATCGAGATGAGGGACGCGCCGATGGCGTAGCGGATGTCGGCGGCGAAGACCAGCGTGAGCACCGGCGTCACGATGAAGCCGCCTCCCAGGCCCGTGAGGGAGCCGAGGAAGCCGGCGCAGAAGGACGCCGCCGCGATGGTCGCGCTGAAAGCGAGGGTGTTCAAACTCGGAGTCTCGCGGTGTACTCTAACCTGTCCGCCCGACGTTCACACAAGGGGTATCCATGACTTCCGCGCGAGATTTCGAGGACGTGATCATCGTGGGCGCCGGGCCGATCGGCCTGGCCTGCGCGATCTCCGCCAAGCGGCACGGGGCGGACCCGCTCGTCGTGGACGCCGGCGCCATCGTCAACTCGATCGTGCACTACCCCATCGGCATGAACTTCTTCACCACGCCGGACCTGCTGGAGATTGGCGGCCATCCGCTGGCGTGCTCCGGGCAGAAGCCCACCCGGGAGGAGACGCTCAAGTACTATCGGGGCGTCGTCCGCTCGGAGGCGCTGCGCGTCCGAACGTACACCAGGCTGGAGGCGGTGACACGCGAGAGCCAGGCACTGCGCTGCGAACTGAAAGACCGCCGCGGAGTTCACGAGCAGCGCTGCGGCCGCCTGGTCCTCGCCACCGGCTATTACGACCACGCCAACCTCCTGGGCGTGAAGGGCGAGCAGCTCCCGCACGTCAGCCACCGCTTCGACGAGGCGCACCGCTCGTTCGGCCTCGACGTGGTCGTGATCGGAGGGAAGAACTCGGCGATCGAGGCCGCGCTCGAGTTGTTCCGCGCCGGCGCTCGCGTCACGCTGGTCTACCGGCGAGCGGAGCTGCGCCCCACGGTCAAGTACTGGCTCAAGCCCGACATCGAAAACCGCATCAAGGCGGGTGAGATCGCCGCGCGGTTCGGCGCCGAGGTGCTGGGCATGGACGACGCCGCGGTCACCATCCGGAACGCTGAGGGGCGCCAGGAACGCCTGAGCGCCGACCGCGTGTACGCGCTCACCGGATACCTTCCCGACTTCGACCTCTTCCGGCGCATCGGGATCGCGCTCGACGAGGAGACCGGGCGCCCGCACTGCGATCCCGAGACGCTGGAGACCAATGTCCCCGGCGTCCACCTGGCGGGCAGCATCACCGCCGGACGGGCCACTTCCGAGATCTTCATCGAGAACGGCCGGTTCGACGGCGACCGGATCTTCGGCGCGGCAGTCGACCGAAGCCCGCGCGGTCACAAAGCGTAGGACGAACCGGAAGCGCCCACTTCTCCGCCTGCTGCCGCTCCTGAACCGGCACGGGCGCTGAGGGCGGCCGGGGCGCGCACGGCGCTAGAACAGCCGCATCACCAGCCGGGCAAGCCACGACAGGCCCATCAGCGGGATCGGCAGCAGCGTCAGACCCACCGCGAAGCTCAGCCCCTGGCGAAACAGCGCCGGGCCCGCATCCGGCGCCTGGTCCCTCCACAGCGCCCGCATGACCAGCTCCGAAGCCCAGCCCAGGGAATAGCCGAGATTCGCCAGGATCGCGTAAACTACGACACCGCGCCACTCGAACAGGGGCCCCGCCATCCGCGGCGGCAGCGCGCTGACGAACGCGAGGACGCCGAGGGTGAGGAGTCCCGCGGCGCCCACGGCGACGTTGTACGTGAGCCGCCGCGACTCCCACCACTGGAGCAGCGTCCAAGGCGTCCGCCGGTAGTCCGGCAGCGGGAAGAGGATTCTGGTCAGCGCCGACATCGGGAGCCTCGCTGCTGGGACGACGATAAGATGCGCGAGTGGCTCTGAATTGACAAGTACTTTATATTGTAAAGTTCATACCCTTGGCTCGCGGGAGGGGGGCAGGTGACGCGACCCGGCGTGGTGAGCGAAGAGGAGATCCGCGATCTCGGTTTCGGGGCCGTTGTTGCCGGGGAGAGCCGGCAGCGGCTCCTCAACCGCGACGGGTCGTTCAACGTGGAGCGGCGGGGGCTCAGGCTCAGCTCCTCGCTCAGCCTTTACCACCTGCTGCTGACGACGGCGTGGACCCGGTTCGCGGGCCTGCTCGTGGGGTCGTACCTCCTGTTCAACGCCGCATTTGCGGTGGCATTCCTCCTGTGCGGCCCGGACGCGCTGTCGGGCGGGGGCGACGCGGGCTTCGCCCGGGCGTTCTTCTTCAGCGTCGAGACGTTCTCCACCATCGGCTATGGGATCGTCGGTCCGGTGGGGATGGCCGCGAACCTGGTGGTGACGGCGGAGGCACTGGTGGGGTTGCTGTGGCTGGCGCTGGCCACCGGCTTGCTGTTCGCCCGGTTCTCGCGGCCGACGGCGAAGGTGCTGTTCAGCCGCACCGCGGTGATCGCGCCGTACCACGGCATCAAGGCGTTCGAGTTCCGGATCGCCAACGCGCGCAGCAGCCAGTTGACCGAGGTGCAGGCCAAGGTAGTGTTCGTCCGCTTCGAGGAGGTGGGCGGACGGGCGGTGCGCCGGTTCTACCCACTGGCCCTGGAGCGCGACTCGGTGACCTTCTTCCCCCTGGCGTGGACCATCGTGCACCCGATTGACGAATCGAGCCCGCTGCGGGGCGTCACCAGTGACGAGTTGCGCGCGCGCGACGGGGAGTTTCTGGTCCTGCTGACGGGCGTCGAGGAGACGTTCGCGCAGCGGGTGCACGCCCGCTCGTCCTACAAGTGGGACGAGATCGTGTGGGGCGCGAAGTTCAGCGACATCCTCCGCCACCCGCGCGGGAACGAGGTCATGACGATGGACGTCGGCCGGCTCAACGCCATCGAGCCCACGGCCTAGGGCTGCGCCACGACCCCCTGGGTGTCGTTCCTCATCTTCGCCAACGTGGCGATGCTGCTCCTCGAGCAGAGCGTGCCCGCCGTGACGCAGGCATGCGTCCTCATGCCCGCGCTGATCCTGTCGCGCCCGTGGACCGTCATCACCTACATGTTCCTGCACGCCGGCTTCTCGCACCTCTTCTTCAACATGCTGGCGCTGTACTTCTTCGGTCCGCGGCTCGAGGCGCGGCTCGGCGGCCGGCGCTTCATCGGCCTGTATCTCGTCAGCGGGGTTGCCGGCGCCCTGGGGTCCCTGGTGACGCCGTACGCGCTCATCGTCGGCGCGTCCGGCGCGGTGTTCGGGGTGATGCTCGGCTACGCGCACTTCTGGCCGCGCGACCCCATCTATCTGTTCCTGATGGTCCGGATCGAGGCGCGGTGGCTGGTCGTGCTGATGACGCTGATGGCGTTGTTCGGAGGGCTCTCGGGCCAGTCGGGGATCGCCAACTTCGCACACCTCGGCGGGTTTGTCGGTGGTTTCCTCTACCTGCGGTGGATCGAGCTGCGGGCCCCGGCCGTCCAGTTCCGCGCCAAGGCCGCAGCGGAGGTTCCGCGCAGCACCGGCGCCGACGTCGCGCGCTGGAAACGGATCCAGCCCGAAGCGCTGCACCCGGTCAACCGCGAGGAGTACGAACGCGTAATGGCCAAGGTGGAGCTGGCGGGCACGGCCAGCCTCACGCCGGACGAGCGGGCATTCCTCGATCGTTTCAGCGCCCAATAGCAGCCAGGGAGACGACCCGATGATGGGGATCGGCCGCAGGATGAGCGGACCGTTGTTGATGATGCTGGTGGCCGCGGCGCCGTTGGGCGCCCAGACGCTGCCTGCCCCGCAGCCGGTACGCGGCTTCCCGGACGCGCTGCTCGCGACCGAGCGGCTGCAGGAAGACGTGCTGCGTGCGGTGCCCAACCCCGACACGCTCCGCGCCCAGCTGATCGCCTTGAGCGCGTTTCCCCACGAGGCGGGGACCGATCGCTCGCGCCGGGTGGCCGAGGCGATCCTGGCGCGCTTCCGCTCGTTCGGGCTCGACGCCTCCATCGAGCACTTCGAGGCGCTCATGCCGCGGCCGGTGAGCCGCTCGCTCCAGCTCCTCTCGCCCGAGCGCTACACGGCCCAGCTCCGGGAGCCGCCGGTGCCCGGCGATCCCACGTCGGGACAGCAGGAGCAGCTTCCGACCTTCAACGCCTACTCGCCGGATGGCGACGTGACCGGCGACCTGGTGTACGTCAACTACGGCGTGCCCGACGACTACCGGATCCTCGACAGCCTCGGGATCAGCGTGCGCGGGAAGATCGTGATCGCGCGCTACGGCGGGTCGTGGCGCGGCATCAAGCCCAAGGTGGCCGCGGAGCACGGCGCGATCGGGTGCCTGATCTAC
>PMIK01000145.1 GCA_003157095.1 Gemmatimonadota bacterium
CGCGTCTGCGCGTCTGCATACTGCCGGAGTCTGGTGGATCGACGCGGCGGGTCTCGGGAGCGAAGCGAAGCTCGCGCGGAAGCTCGTGACCATCGCGGGCGCTCTCGGCTACGGCCCCGCCCGGGCCGGCATCGCCGACTCCGCCATCGCCGCCTACGCAGCCACCTACAGCAGCCGGCGCGGCCGCGGCCAGGCTCCGGCGCCCGCCGTCGTTCGGCCCGGCGCCGACGCTGCTTACCTCGCGCCCTTCCCCGTCGCCCTCCTCGACGTGGACGACGACCTCGCCGAGACGCTGCGGAGCCTCGGCCTCACCACCCTCGGCCAAGTCGCCGCTCTCGACGCCGACGAAGTCGAGGCCCGGTTCGGACCCGCGGGGCTCGCCGCCCACCGCCTGGCCCGCGGCCTCGACTCGCGCGGGCCCACGACGCCCCGGGACGACGCGCTTCCGGCGGTCGAGGTCGAATTCGGCGGCCCGGTCGCCACCGCGGAGCCGCTGCTCTTCGTTCTCAAGGGCGCCCTGGTCTCCCTGAGTGAAGCGCTCCACACCAAGGGACTCGTGGCGCGCGAGATCTCCCTCGCCCTCCAGTTGGATGACGGGAGCACCGCCGTGCGCGCAGTGCGGCCCGCGCGGCCCACCTCGCACCCCGATGCGCTGTTCGACCACTGCCGCCTGGCGCTGGAGACGTGGCAATTGCCGGAGCCCGCCACCGGCCTGTCCCTCTCCGCCGCCGTCACCGTGCCGGCCTCCGGCGAGCAGGGCGATCTCCTGGCGCCGCGCTGGGCCGACCCCGCCGCCCTGGTCGCCGCGTTCGAGCGGATCCGCGGCAGCGAGGGCGCCGACGCCGTCGCCGTGCCGGAAGCGCGCGACGGGCACCTGCCCGCGGACCGGGGCGCGTGGGCGGCCGAACGGGCGGACACAAAGACGCGCCGGCGCACCGGCGCGCCGGCGCACCGGGACACAGGGGCACAGGACGCGATCGCGGCTCTCCGCCTCCTACCGGCTCCCGTGGCGGTCCACGTGCGGCTTGGACGGTCGGGACTTGCCGCGTTCAAATACGAAAACCACTGGCACGACGTGGCCGAGTGGTGCGGTCCGGAGCGTCTCGCTCCCCGCTGGTGGCGGCACGATGCCGCCGGGCCGGTGGGTGGGGCGGCCGGATCGCGTGACTACTACACGGCGCGCACTGCCGACGGCACGCTCTGGCTGCTCTACCGCGGCAACGCGGCTGGGCAGTGGTTCCTCGAGGGGTGGCTGGACTGACAGTGTCCGGACGCGAAGACGTCCAGTCTCCAGTGCGCACGGATGCGCAGCCTCCTGTTCGCGCGGGCGCACCGGCGTGCAGTGACTACGTCGAGCTCCACTGTCACAGCGGCTTCTCGCTCCTCGACGGCGCATCCAATCCCGAAGCCCTCGTCGCGCGCGCTGCGGCCATCGGCATGGACACCGTCGCGCTCACCGACCACGACGATCTGGGCGGCGCGGTGCGCTGGGCCGAGGCCGGACGCGATCACGGCGTCGCCGCGATTATCGGCCTCGAGCTCACCGTCCGGGGCGCTACGGCCGGGGACGACGCACCTTCGCACCTCACCCTCCTCGCCATGGACGAAGCCGGCTATCGCAACCTGTCCCGCCTCGTCACCGTGGCGCGCAGCGGCGAGCGGGGCGCTCCAGCCACCTCCTGGGACGAAGTCGAACGGCATGCTGGCGGCCTGTTCTGCCTCACCGGCTGCCCGTTCGGCGAGATTCCGCAGCGGCTCGCCCGAGACGATGAGGCCGGTGCGCGCGCCCGGCTCGGCCGGCTCACCGAGGTCTTCGGCGGCTGCGTCGCCGTCGAGTGCTGGGACCACGCGCTCGCCTCGGAGCGTGCCGTGGTCCCGGGACTCATCGCGCTGGCGGGCTCGCTCGACCTCCCCTGGCTCGTGGCCAACGACGTGCACTACGCCACGCCCCGGGGCCGGCTGGTGCACGACGTGCTGACCTGCCTGCGCCACCAGACGACGCTCGATGCGGCGGGCACCCTCCTCCGGCCCAACGGCGAGTGGTACCTCAAGCGCCCGGAGAAAGTCGCTCACCGCTGGCGCCACTACCCGGAGGGCATTGCCGCCACCCGCGCGATCGCCGAGCAGTGCGCCTTCCGGATGGAGGCCCTCGCGCCCACACTCCCGGTCTTCCCGACGCCGCCCGGCGTCGGCGCTGACGACTATCTCGCATCGCTGGTCGCGGCCGGCGCGCGCGAGCGCTACGGCGAACGGCTGACCGCGCGGCACCAAGCACAATTGCGCCACGAGCTGGACGTGATCCGGCGGCTCCACCTGGCCGGCTACTTCCTCATCGTCTGGGACATCGTGCGGGAAGCGAACCGTCTCGGCGTGCTCTCCCAGGGGCGCGGCTCCGCGGCCAACTCCGCCGTCTGCTACTGCCTCGGTATCACCGCCATAGACCCCATCGGCATGGAACTGCTGTTCGAGCGCTTCCTCTCCGAGGACCGGCGCGAGGCCCCCGACATCGACATTGACTTCGCGCACAACGACCGCGAGCGGATCCTCCAGTACGTCTACCGCCGCTACGGGCGCGACCACGCGGCGATGGTGTGCGAAGCCATCACCTACCGCGGCCGCGCGGCGGTGCGCGACGCCGCCAGGGTGCTCGGCTTCTCGGCGCAGCAGGCCGAGAAGCTGGCCGACGAAGCGGACCGCGACGGCGCACGCGAAACCGGCGAGAAGCTGCTCGGGGGCGGGGCGGCGGCGGCCGACCTCGACCCCGGCGACCACCGGGTGCGAATGCTCGCGGAAGTCGTGCGCGGCCTCCACCAGCTCCCGCGCCACCGCTCCATCCACGTGGGGGGCTTCGTCCTCACCGCCGGCCCCCTGGCCGACGTCGTGCCCATCGAGCCGGCGGCGATGCCCGAGCGCACCGTGATCCAGTGGGACAAGGACGATCTCGACCCGGTGCGCCTCATCAAGATCGATCTCCTGGGCCTGGGGATGCTCACGATGATCCAGGAGGCGATCCGCCTCATCCGCCTGCATCGCGGCACGGTGCTCGATCTCGCGAAACTGCCGATGACCGATCCCGCGGTGTACGACATGCTCTGCCGCGCCGACACGATCGGCGTGTTCCAGGTCGAGTCGCGCGCCCAGATGAACACCCTGCCCCGCCTCGCACCGCGGACGTTCTACGACCTGGTCGTCGAGGTCGCCCTGATCCGCCCGGGTCCGATCCAGGGCGAAATGGTGCACCCCTACCTCCGGCGGCGCGCCGGGCTCGAGCCCGTCACCTATCCGCACCCTTCGCTCGAGCCGATCCTCGAGCGCACGCTCGGCGTGCCGCTCTTCCAGGAGCAGGGAATGCAGGTGGCCATCGCAGCCGCGGGCTTTACGCCCGGCGAGGCCGACGAGCTGCGCCGCGCAATGGGCCACAAGCGCTCCCACGAACGGATGGCCAAGATCTGCGGCAAGCTGGTGGACGGCATGGCACGGAACGGCATCGAGCCCGACGTCGCCCACCGCATCTTCAACCAGATCGCCGCGTTTGCCGACTACGGTTTCCCCGAGAGCCACGCCGCCAGCTTCGCGCTGCTGGTGTACGCCTCGGCCTACCTCAAGCTCTACTCTCCGGCCGAGTTCGCCTGCGCGCTCCTGAACTCGCAGCCGATGGGCTTCTATGCGCCGAGCACTATCGTCGAGGACGCGAAGCGGCATGGGGTCGAGGTCCACGGCGTCGATGTGATGCGCAGTGACTGGGCCTGCACGCTGGAAACGTCAGACGGCAGGCGGCAAGACGGCCCTGAAAGCCCTGTTGCCAGACGGCAAGACGGCGAAGTTGCCAGTGGTTACCAGCCGGCAGTGCCAGAAAGCAGAGCAGACCACGCCCTGGCACTCCGCATCGGCCTGCGCTACGTGGCCGGGCTCGGGAGCAAGGCGCGGGACCAGCTCGAACCTCTGCTGGCCGGCGGCCGTCCCACTTCCCTGGAAGGATGGGTGCGCGAGAGCGGCCTCACGGTCGCGCAGCTGCGGGCCCTGGCCGAGGCTGGCGCATTCGACGGCCTCTGGCCCAACCGCCGCTCGGCGCTGTGGGAGGTGCTGAAGCACGCGCGCGGCGCTGCGGGCCCCCTGGCTCCGGTGGCGCAGGACCGGCGACCAGCCCCCGTACCCGGACTCACCCCGGTGCAACTCACGGAGGCCGACTACCGCGTGACCGGCCTCTCTCCCGCCGGACACCCGATGCGCCACCTGCGCCAGGCGGTGGCCGCGATGGACGCCATCCCCGCGGCCGAACTCGAGCGCCACCGCGACGGCGATTGGGTCACCGTCGCCGGCCTGGTCATCTGCCGCCAGCGGCCGGGCACCGCGAAGGGGTTCTGCTTCGTGACGCTGGAAGACGAGACGGGGCTCGCCAACGTCGTGATCGCGCCGCAGCTGTTCGAGGAAAACAAGCGGCTGGTGAGGCGCTCCCCGCTCCTGGTGGTGAGCGGCGTGCTGCAGGAGGAGCAGGGAGTGCTCAACATCCGCGGCAAGAGATTCGCCGCGCTGCACCCGGGTGCCGGGGCGGCGTGGGCTACGTCACACGATTTTCATTGAACCGGAACGCGGAGAGGGGGTGCCGGCTTCGCTACGCAAGCGCCTCGGCGACCGCGATGCCATGGGTCGCGAAGATCCGGGTGATCGTTTCGCCGACCTTGTTGTTCGGCGTGGAGGCGCCCGCAGTGATACCGACGACCTGCGGACCGGATCCGAGCCAGCCCCGGACCTCGACCTCCTGGTGCGTGCCGACGGGCTTGTGCCGGATCGTGCCAGCCTCCGGATCAATGCAGCCCGCGTCCTCGATATGGTACGTCGGCACCCGCTCGGCGCACAGCGCCGCAAGGTGTGTGGTGTTGCTCGAATTGTAGCCGCCCACCACGACGGCCAGGTCCACCGAGTCCTGGAGCAGTCGCAGCACCGCGTCCTGCCGATCCTGCGTGGCGGAGCAGATCGTGTCGAAGCTTCGGAAATGTCCGGCCAGCTCCGCGGCGCCGTAACGCGCCATCATCGCGCGCCGCAGTTCCGCGGCGATCGCCAGCGACTCGCTCGAGAGCATCGTCGTCTGGTTGGCGATGCCCACGCGCACCAGGTCCCGCGCGGGATCGAAGTCGGGCGACGCCGCGGCGCGGAATCGCCGCCCCAGCTCCTCTCCTCCGGCACCCCGCTCGATGACATCGCACACCAGCCGCGCCTCGGCCATGTTGCGCACCACCAGGTATCGCCCCCCCGGGTGTTGCGTGACCTGCGAAGCCGTGGCCTTGGTTTCCTCGTGCTGGTACTTGCCGTGAATGATCGCGGTGAAGGCGTCCCGGGCGTAGCTGTCAACCCGCTTCCAGACGTTGAGCACGGAGCCGCACGTCGTGTCCACCAGGACCGCACCGGCCGCCCCCAACCGCTCGAAGTCGTCGCGCGTCACGCCGAAGGCGGGGAGAATCACCGCATCGTCGGCGGTCACCGGCCCGAAGTCGAACTCCCCGGCTGCGCTCCGCGCAATGATCTCGATCCCCATGCCGGCCAGCTTGGCGTTGACGTGCGGATTGTGGATGATCTCGCCCACCAGGAAGATCCGCTTGCCGGGAAACTTCGCCCGCGTCTCGTACGCGTATTCCACCGCGCGGTCCACGCCGTAACAGAAGCCGAATTCCTGCGCCAGCCGCACCGTGAGGTCCCGCACCGTGAGCGCGTATCCGCGGGCGCGCACCTCGTCCACCACGGCGCTGTGGTAGTCGTCGGTCAGGGCGCCCTGAATCTCGCCCTTGAGCCCGAAACCCTTACGGAAATAGGTCTGTTCCACGGAATGAACCGAATCTAGCCGCGGCCCTCACCGCCCGGCAGGTCCGGACCTTGCGGGTCGGGCGGCCGATTGATCAGCATCGCGTAGCGCAGCCACTTCTCGTAGGCCGAGATCGTCGCCCACACGATACCCCGCGTGCCGTCCAGCACGCCGAGGCGAACGAAGGCTCGCAGCACGAACTCGACCGGCATTCTGAGCCAGTCGGTGGCCCGGTAGCGACGGCCGCGGGCCGCGAAGCCGGCCGTGCGCACGGAGCCGTACCGTTCCACCTTGACCATATGCTCCGGCACCGTCCGCACGGTATGGTGCTCCATCGCGTTGGCGAGCCGTGCCGTTGATCCCTGCACCTTCACCGTGGTGTGCACCAGGTCCGGCGTGCACCAGCCGCGCTCGCGGCGGAACAGCCGGATGACCCAGTCGTGTCCAAGCCCGCCCCAGCGCATCCGCTTGCCGAGGTAGTACACGTCCCGGCGGATCCAGTAGCCGTCCATCTCCGGCTGCCCGGCCAGCAGGGTGCGGATCTCGCCAGCCAGCTGGGGGGTGAGGTGCTCGTCGGCGTCGAGCAGCAGCACCCACGCCCCGGTGGCCAGGTCGAGCGCGCGCTGCTTCGAGATCCCGTGCCCGCGGAACTCGCTGTGGGCGATCCGCTCGACCCGGGCGCCGGCGCGCTCCGCGATCTCCACCGTGCGATCGCGCGAACCCGTGTCCACGACCACGATCTCGTCGGCCAGCCCGTGCACGCTGGCGAGGCAGGCCGGGAGCCTTTCTTCCTCGTCGAAGGTGATGAGGATGACGCTGAGGCGCGGGCCGGCCGCTGACATGGTCATGTGTTTCTCCCTCTCCCTGCGCGGGCCGCTGCTCCGGCGAGCGACGCCCGCGCGGCCTCCAACAGCGTCTCCACCCGGATCTCGCTCACGCGCGCCGCTCCGATGTTGCGGTGCTGCGGCCCGATGACTCCCCACCCCTGGACCTGGTCTTCGAGCCCGTACGCGACCACCGGCACCCCGACGGCATCAGCCAAATGCAGCGTGCCGGTGAATTGCGCCACGAACAGGTCGAACCGGCTCTGCAACGCCGCGAAGACGGCGAGCGGGACCGCGGGGGAAACGACCGTGCCGGGGACCAGCGACTTCACGTCCTCTGCTTCGGCGCGCTCCGTGCCCGTGCCGCAGAGCACTACCCGGCAGCCGTCGGCCGTGAGCGCTCGCGCCAGCGCCACCACCTTCTCGGCGGGCCAGGCCCTCACGGCATGCCGCCTCGATCCACGATGCGGAATCTGGAACCCGACCACTGGCCCGCCAGGCGGGAGCAGGCCCGGGAGGATCTCCGCGGCACGTCGTTCGGCGTCGGCCGGAACCTGGAACACCGGGCGTACCACCTCCGGCGGATAGCCGAGCATCGCTGCGGCCCTGCAGTAGCGGGTCGTTTGGTGGTAGTCGTCCACGCCCAGAATGAGGTTGCAGGACGGGTATGCGTATGTCCGGTGCGTCGCCATGCGAACCGGCGCGCGGCTCCAGGCGCTCACCCACACGCCCGCCATGGATTCCGCCCGGAGACTCACGCCCAGGTCGAATCGCTGCCGCCCCAACCACCACGCCAGCTCGGCCCAGCTCCGGGGGTCCCGCCGGAAGACGGGCCCCTCCTCGACGAACGGAAGCCCTTGGAGGACAGCGCGGTTCTTGCGGCCGGGAATCAGCACCAGCCGCGCCCCCGGCCAGCGTCGGTGCAGCGCCAGTATGAGCGGCGAGCAGCACAACAGATCGCCGATCCGGTCGGTTCGCGACAGCACGATCTGCCGGGGCTCGAGCGCGTCGAGGTCCCGCAAGCTGCGCGGCTGCCGGTCGAGCGGAAGCACCATCGCCCCGGAGAACAGGGTCTGGAGAGGACGCTTGACGCCCTGCCGGATTCTCTTCAGGAGCCGCGCCATTTCACCTCACGGCCAGCGCCGCCGCGGCAGCAGTCGCCACTTGCGGAGCCAGGCGGCGTAGAAGCGGGGGTTCAGGAGTGGCGTGTCCAGCGGCGGCCGCCGTTGCCGTTCCACCTGCCAGTTCTGGTGCGCCATCCGCTCCCGCATCACCTCCGGATGTCCGCCCGTCCATCGGAACGCCAAATCCACGCTGCCGATGTCCTCCGGCGGCACGCCGGCCCACCGCCGGGCGACGTACGCCTCGTCGTGGTACAGGCGCGCGAGGGCCAGCGTCTTCGCCTTGAGCGCCGCGGGAGCCGCCGTCCATCCGTAGTGGAAGATCCGCGCGCCGCTCCGGCGCGTGCGCAGCCGGCGCCCGTCCCTGCGGCCGAACCCCGCGGCGTCCACTACGGACTCCAGCCGGCCGTCGTTGCGCACCAGCCGGCATTGGCGGCGGTACCGCAGCGGGTTCACGAAGTCGTACGAACCCTCGAAGTGCAAGAAGCGGAACGACAGCGCGTCCACCTCGTACGCGGCGTCATACCGCGCCAATGCCGCGCGGACGAGGTCATAGTCGCCCTCGTGAAGGACCTCGTCGGCCTGCAGGTACAGCGCCCACCGGCCCCTGCATCGCTCGAGCGCAATGTTCGTCTGGCGCGCCAGGGCGAGGCCACGAACCGACGGACCCTCGTTCCAGTCCGTTTCCACGACGTCCAGTCGGGCGTCACCCAGGGCGTGGATCGCTTCCCGCGCCGCCGTGTCGCCGCGATGGGTCACCACCACGATTTCATCCACGAGCGGCAGGAGGGAGCGCAGCGATTCGCCGATCGGATAGTCGAAGCCGGCCACGCTGCGGAGAATCGTGAAACCGGATACGCCCGACTCAAGCGCCAAGGAACATGCTCCAGATCCAGTCCACAGCACCGTGGGTGATGGCCGCGGCTGCCAGCTTGCCCGTCTTCTGGTAGACCCACCCGTACGCAAGCCCGGCCAGGGTCGCGAGCAGGGCGTATGGCCAGTTGAGCGGGGGCGCATGTTTCGGCAGGTGGGAGAGACCGAAGACTAGCGATCCCACCAGCAGGCCGACGCGCGGGGTCCACAGCCGCGTGAAGGCCTCCTGAACAATGCCCCGGAACAGCATCTCCTCCGGCAGGCCAACGAACACGATCAATCCGAACATCCGCGCCACCCCGTGCGCCAGGCCCATCCATCGCGACTGGAAGGAGAGAAACCCGATGCCGAATCCGAGCGGCATGGCGATGCCCGCCAACACGACCACGGCGCCCAATGCCAGCGCCACGTCCCGGCCTCCGAGATCGAGCCGCACGTCGAACGTTCCGAGCTGGTGGACCACCACGAACAGGAACAGGGCCACATCAATCGCCACCAGGAAGGCGAGACTCAGATGAGTGCCGCCCGGAACCTGGATCTGGAGTCCGCGTTCCCAGATGCCGGCCAGCACCCCCAGGGCGATCGCCGCCAGCAGGAGGCGTCCCGGCGCAGGCTCCGACTCCCTGGCGTGGCCCAAAGCCGCGACCGCGACGCCGACGCACAGCGGCCACAGGAAGAGATTCAGCCAGTGGTGGCCGCCGACGAGCAGCGAGGCGGCCATCCCGTACAGCGCGAAGGCGAAGGGTATGTGCACCGCGAGAGAGGGATGCGCGGCGACCTTGGCGCGAGCCCAGCTCTGGAACTCGGGCACGAGGAGGAGCAGCATTGGAACGGCCGCCAGCCAGTTGAACATCAACCACGGCCATCGCGCGTCGCCCTCGGCCCCGAATAACGCCAAGGCCGTCAGCGTAACGATCGCCACCGTCCATCCGACGATGCTGCCGCGGTTGCTCACGAGGCCTCCCAAACGGCGCCGCCCGTCCGCTCGATTGCCCGGTAGACCTCCAGCGTGCCGTCAACGGTATGTTCGATGGAGAATTGCTTGACGCGTTCGCGGGCCGCTGCGACCAGCGCTGTTCCGAGACCCGCCTCCCGCAGCACGCGCTGGATCGCCGCGCCTAGCGCCACGCCATCTCCAACCGGGACCAGCAGCCCGTCCACACCATCACGCACGACTTCCGGTACGCCCCCGGCCGCCGTCGCCACCACCGGCACCCCCGCGAGCATCGCGTCGAGCAGCGTCGTTCCGAGCCCCTCGTCGCGGGAGCTCAGCACCGCCACATCGGCAGCGGCAAGCAACTCGACGGCGTCGCGGCGAAAGCCGGCGAGCCGCACCACGTCCTCGAGCCCGAGCCGGCGCCGCAGCCGTTCGGTGACGCCCGCCAGCGGCCCGTCACCAACCAGCAGGGCCTGGATGTCGCCGCCGGCTCCGCGCACGGCGGCGATCGCCGCAAGGAACGTCTCCGGATCCTTATGCGGAGGAACCAGCGACGACACCATCACCGCCAGCGGGCGCCGCGGATCGAGCCCCAAGTCCCGCAGCGTCGCGTCGCTCGCGGGCGGCGTGGGACGTCCGACGTCCACGCCGCTGTAAACCACCGAGATGCGCTCCGGCACCACGCCACCAGCGTACAGCACGCTGCGCACCCGGTTGGATACGGCTATGAATTGCGAAGGCCGCCCGTACTTCCAGTGCGACAGGGGATTGCGGCGCAGCGGCAGCGCGACTCGACGCGCGATGAGCAGCCGAACAGGGGTCCCCACGATAGCCAGCGCGGAGAGCGCGACGGCGTGTGCGGCGTGTGCGTGCACTATGTCGGCCCGCACCCGCCGCAAGCACGCATGCAGCCTGCTCGCAGCCACCAGGTCCCACTCGAAGGCCGGCGCGAGCGTCACGACCGGCACGCCGTCGCGCGCGAGCGCCTCCGCGAGCAGCGTACGCGGCCTCGCCACGACCCAGTTGCGATGTCCGCGCCGCTCCATGCCGGTCGCAAGTGCGTGGACCTGCCGCTGGCCGCCACCCCAGGTGCGCTCCGTGTCCACGTGCACCACGCGGAGCGCCCCATCACCGCTCATGCGACCCCACACGCGCCGGGCGGCGCGTTCCGCACCGGGATGCGGGACAGTTTGCCCTTGAATCGCTCGAGAGTCCCCGCCGAGTCGGGGACGGCAAACTCGAAGTCGCCGCTGATGGCGCCGGATCGGTCGAGCCGGATCGTGCCCGCGCTGCCGATCCGCGCCGAGCCGTTCGCCAGCCGGAACGCCACCGTGGCGGTGCCCACGCCTCCAAGCTGCGGCTGCACCACGAAGGTGCGCGCCGCACGAAGCGGGAGCGTCACCCGGACCGCAAGACCCGCGGCCCGGTCGTAACCGATCGCGATGATGGTGAGGAGGCTATCCGCGGAGCAGTAGTCCGCGCGGCCGGCTTCATCCATGAGCTTGAGGGGGGGGTGCGCTGCGCGCTCCACCCGCAGATGGCCGGCCGCGCCCGATCCCGTCCCAACGCCGAGGTCGCAGGCTGCGCCGGCGACAAGCGCCAGAGCCGCAGCCGCAATCACGCGCCGTCGCATGGCGGAGGAAGCTAGGCGCGCCTGACCCTCTTGCCTAGCGGCGCGCGCCGAACACCAGAGACCAGCGCCACTGGGCGTCCGGCGCAATCGGCCGCGCGGCCTCAACGCGCACGGCGCCGTCGAGCAGGGACAACCCCGCGCCGACGGAAGCGGCCGGCCGACCGGCAAAGCGCAACCGCCGCGGCGCGACCTCTCCGGCGTCCGCGAACACCACGGGACTCACGGCGTGATGGGCCAGCCCGAGATCAATGCCGAGCGTCCACGCCGACGCACCGCGGAACCACCCCGCCGGATAGCCGCGCAGCGTCTTCTCTCCGCCCAGCCGGAACTCGCGCTGCGGTATGCTGTCGCCGGCCCCCGCACCGGCCAACCCGGATACCGTCACGTCAACACCCCACGCGACACTGGACCGCGCCGTTGCGGCGAGCCACGCCCGGCCGTACAGCTTCGCGCCGGCCGTGGCTTCCGCGCCGGCGCTCCATCCCAGCGGCCGCGCGCCGCCTGCCACCTCGGCCTCGGCGACCGCGAATCTCCCCGCCAGCACCAGCCCGTTGGGCGCGAACCGGCCGGAGCCGCCGAACAGATCGTTGACGCCGCTACGGGCCAACCGCCGCGGTGCCGACTCGTCGGCGTACCGCACCGCAAGCGTCAGGTCGGCGACGCCGCCCAGTGGACGCTGGTACCGGACCGCTCCGCCCTGGACGAATACGTAGTCGCCATCGTCCCGCGCGAACCACAGCGCGCCGAGAGAATTGGCGAAGGTCAGCCCCGGCGCGAGCGGATCCGCGTCCCGCATCTCTCGGAACCCGACGAGCTCCAGCCGCGAGCCCGGCGCGTCGCGCCGCACGGTCAGCGCACCCTGCAGCCGCTGGTCGGTGAACGCGTAGCGCCCCTTGGCCAACAGCGACACGAACGGCACGCCGAGTCTCCATTCGTATCCCGCCCCCAGGGACATCCCCTCCGCACGGTTGTACCTCCAGATGTCCGTGAAGCGGTCAAACGCCAGCGCCAGGCGCGGCCGGCCGCTGAGACTGTCGGGCAGATGCTCCACCGTGCTCAGGACGTCGCGTCGCAAGTCGTCGAGCCGCGCCGCGTCGTCAGCCGAGAGGTCCAGCCGCAGCGAATCCGTCCAGCCGGGGTAGTGGCGCAGAACCGAGTCCGACGGCACATCAATCTCGAATCGTCCCCCCATCCAGTTCCCCACCGTGACACAGCCGCGCTTCGCGTCGGACAGCGTGTCCGCCAGCGAGTCGGAGGCAATCTGGTCCCCGCATCGGTGCCTGACATCGCCTCGACCCCGACGGGCGCGGCGCGACGTGTCCGGCGGAAGCTCCGTGAAAGCGACCGGCAGGTGCTCGTTGACGCGGACGTTGCGGAACGTGGTAATGAAATGGATCGGCACCACCAGGTTCTTGAACCACGGCAATTGCACGTCGAGCGTCACCGCCTGGCGGAATGGCAACCAGAAGCGCCCCTGGTACAGTCCGTATTCCAGGTCGGCCGATACCCGCAGGATGCGCTCCGCGAGTGCATCGCCACGGTCCGCTCGCGCGGTGTCCCGATGCGTCGGGCCAATCGAATCCACCCACAGCCGCTTGCCGGTGAACACAAACGAGAGCCGCACCGTTTCCGCCGACTCGGCATCCAGCCACAGCTCACCCGCGATGAGCGATGCGTCCGCCCGGATCGGGGTGATGCGCACCCCGACGGCCCGGACCGTCCGGCCCGGCAAGGCGAGCTGCATCGAGTCAACGATGGCGTACCGGTAGTAGGCGTCGGCACCGGGAGCCAGCGGATGAACGGCCGCGCGCTCGGGGAAACCGCGATCCGAGAGCAACCGAATGCTGTCGCCCAGGAATCGGGGCACGAACCATGGGCGCGTCCAACTGGCGTTGATGTCCGCGCCGCGGAAGGCCGTCCGCGAGCGCAGGCCGAGGGTGACCACCTTGAGGTCGTTCGGTGCCTGCCACTCCAGTTCCGATTCCTGCTCCTGCACCGCGATGGGCACGATCCGCGCGAATCCCCCACGGCCCACGTTCGCATCGAGCCGCGAGAGGAGCGTCGCCCGGTAGTCGTGAACGGCGGCGTCCTGCTGGCGGTGCCGCTCCCGCGCACGGGCGATCAGCGCCGCGGTGGCCGAATCGGCGTACGGGTTCGCCTGCACCTGCAGGGACAAGAACAGCGCGATAGAGAGGTTCACGTCCATCCGCTTCCCGGGAGAGGCAATCCCTCTACGCCTACGCTCGCCAGGAGCGGCCGGTTTCCGCGGTCGGCGTCACGCCAGGGCAGCTATGTTCCCTCGGCCCGCCGCGGGATGGCCGCCCCCAGGTGTCCGTCCCGAGTGCTGCTCCCCCCAGGCGGCGAGCGCCAGCCCCCCGAAGATGACCAGCGCGGCCACGCCCGCGCGGACCGTCAGGCGCTCGCCGAGGATCGCGGGCGCGGCCACCACGGTCATCACGGGCTGAAGGTACACGTACATCGCCACCAGGCTCGACGCGGTGTGCTGCAGTGCCCAGATGGAGAGGTAGTACGCGAAGACCGTCGAGCAGAGCACGATGTAGCCGAGGCCGATCAGCGCCCGGGCGGGAACCGCGGCGAGATCCACGTGCCTCAGCGCCACCAGGCCGATCGGGGTGTCAATGACTGCGCCGAACAGGAACACGTACGTCACCACCGTCAACGGGTGATATCGCTCCAGCATGCGCTTCGACAGCACCAGGTACGCGCCGTATGACGCCGTGTTGCAGGCCACCAGCGCGTTCCCGAATGCCGTCGTCGGATCGAGCCGGATGCGGTCGGGGCCGATCAGGTACACGGCGCCGATCGCCGCAAGAACGATCCCCCCGATCTTGGTCCAGGTCGCTCGTTCCCGCCCGAGCACCAGTGCGATCGCCAGGGTGAAGGCCGGAACCGTAGTCACCAGGATGTTCGTGTTGATCGCGGTGGTGCGCTTCACGCCCTCGAGAAACAGCAGTTGGTTCATCACCACGCCCAGCATGGCCAGACCCACCAGCGTCGCCAGGTCGCGCCGGTCGGTCACGCGCTCGCGCACGAACAGGCTGTGAATCAGGCCGAACGCGAGCGCGGCCCCCGTGACGCGGAAGAAGACGATTCCGGCGGGCGAAATGCTGGGCAGTACGAACTTTGCCACGACCGTGAGCGAGGCGAAGAAGAACTGCACCGCGATCATCGCGAGATGAACCATCTAGTTCCTTGACACCGCCCATCATCCAGATATACTGACTGACCAATCAGTCACACATGGACGCTGCTGTGCACAAGAGAGATGCGATTGTTGATGCCGCGTGCGCCACGTTGACGTCTGTCGGCATCGGACGCATTACTGTGGCGCTCGTGGCCAAGGCGGCCCGCGTCTCCAGCGCACTGGTGCACTATCACTTTGCCACGAAGCAGAAGCTGCTCGGCGCTGCGGCCGAAGCACTCGTCCGGCGGCGCACCGATAGCAGGATCGCTGCCCTCGCGGCCGGATACGGGCTCTCAAGCCTTGATGCCTTGTGGGGCGCCCTGGCCGATGACCCTGCGGAGGCGGAGCGCGCCGCACCCGACCTGATCCTCCTGGCCCGGGAGGACCCCGAGGTTCGCTCGGCTCTGCGCCTCGAGCGTCAACGCGAGCAGGCGCGGCTCGCCGCTGTACTGCCTCAGTTGTTCCGCGGCCTGGGGACGCGGCCGCGCATCCCCTTCGAAGATCTCGCCGCGACCGTGTGCACCTTCCTCGACGGCGCCACCGCCTCACTCCTGGCCGGCACGCCTGCGGACGACGTCAGAGCTTCCTACGATGCTTTCTGGCTCGCCCTCGTCGCCCTGGGTCAGGCCGTTCCCGCCCGCTGAACTGGGCACGCAATTCCGGGAGCGAGGCGGCACGCACGGATGCGTTCTTCCCACGCTCGACGGTGAACCGCAATGGCCGGTCCAGCCTGGGGAGGTCGTCCTCTCGCAGCGCACGCGCCACCCGTTCCCTGAGCCTCACCCTCACCACGCCGACTCCGCCTTCGACTTCGTAGTCGAGCGGGCACTTCTCGCCCGCCACGATCACGGACGACGGAAGCTCCTCGAGCGCCCGTCGGTCTTCCGCCGGCACGAAGTCGTCCACGGTCAGGGCCAAGTCGGCCCGCAGGAAATCGTCGAACCGGCGGAGGTGCGAGAGCCTGCGGCCGAGCGCGGCGCGCACCAGCGATCCATCCACCCCGGAAAGCGTACCGCCGGAACGCCGCCACAACTCGCCGATGCGGTCCAGCGTGTGACGCAGCGCCCGCGCCTGGCGGTGATGCGCGACGCCGGTCATCAGCGCCTCCACCAGGGCGGCGCGCGCCTGTCCCGCGAGCTCCGCCGGGATGTCTTCCAGTGGCTGTGTGTCCCGCTCCAGCTCGAAGTCGTTGTAGGTGCGGCGGCGCGCGGCAACCAGAGGCACCCTTCGGTGTCGGGGATCGTAGAGCACTTCGGGCGCGCCGACCCGCGCATAGCTCCGCATCAGGTCGTAGGGAAGCTGGGTCCCCTCGATGGCGGCGCGCGGAATCCCGAACCGGTCGGCGAAGTAGCGGATCGTCCCCGCCACACCGCCCCACGCACCGCAGACGGAGCCACGGGAAACGCGCACCGGCTCCCCGTTCGCAGCTTCCTCGTCAACGACCAGGTCGAATGGCATGATGCGCGCGATGAGATCCTGGAAGCGCCGCAGCATCCGCTCGTCGCCGTGGTGCAGCGTCGCCGGCAGCGGCAGCTCCAGCGCGCGGTACACCGACGCCACGCCGAGCGCGGCGTCCTCGATTGCCTTGACCAGCACGCCGCGCCGCTCCGCCCACTCCGCGAGCGACTCCGCGAAGAGATGGCGCGCGAGCCCGTATACCTCCCCGACCTTGCCGTGCTGGTTCACCGCCTCGGCGAAGACGTTGTACACGGTGAGATGGTCGGAGCCCGGGACGATCAACCCGCGGAGCATGCGTTCCTCGCGGGTCATCCGGTGCAGCGACTCGACGCCGGAGCAGGTCGCGACGGCCGGCACCAGATCGGCGTCGGCGTGTAGCAGCAACTCCGCCCAAGGCCGCTCCACCGGCAGTGCTTCGACCTCCGCGCCATAGACGGTGAGCCGGCCTTCCGCGACGATGCCGCGGCCCTCCAGGCGCCGCAGCGCGGCCGAGTGCGCAGCACGGTCGAGCGGCACCGGAAGCTCGAGATCGGTCGCATCAACACCCAGGGCGGCGCAGGTCATCGCCACGCGCTCCACGTCGCCGGCGAGCTGGAACTCGGGAGGCCCTGGCGTGAGGCTCTCGAACGCGAGATCGCGCTCGCTCAGAATCCAGACCTCGCCCCCTCGGACCCGGCCGTGGACCCGGCCCGCCATCTGCAGGATGTCGTTGGCCCCAAGGGGCAGACGGGTAAGCACATTCCGCCCGTGCTTCACGACGTTCTGATAGCGCGCGTCGAGGATCACCACCGTGTCGAGGCCCGCGATGTTGAGCGCCGACTGGCCGGCGGCCGTCATGGCGAGCAGATACGGCTTGGTCGCCAGGCCTTCGAGAAACGGACGGATGACCCGAATCGGCTCGCCGCCGTGGTAGAACGCCGTCGTCAGCGCGGGCCATTGCGCGCCCACGCCCGCGGCCACCGCCTCCACCTCCGCGCGCGTCGGCACGAAGACGGCGACGCCGCGTCGCTCGCGCACCACCCGGCGCAGGAACCGCGCATCGAGGAACTGCTCGACCGAGGAGGACACCACCCGGACCCGCGCCGCGCGTGCCGGGTCGAACGCCGTTGTCTCGATCACACGGGCCGACTCGAGATAGCGAGCGTAGAAGGCGGGATCTACCGTCGCCGAGAGCCAGATGAACCGGCAGCGGGCGCGTTTGCCCAGCGCGAGGCACAGCTCGAGTTCGGCCGACGTCTGGTGGATCTCGTCCACGATGAGGACGTCGGCGCCGGTGATCAGCCCCGCCTGGAACCAGCGCCGGGCGATGCCCGTGGTAACGATCACGACGTTCCACGACGGAGTGTCCGGCGTCGCTTCCCGCTCGCGGTTGACCACGCCGACCTTGAGCGGCACCCCGAGAATCTTCAGCGCGATCCGCCGGATGCCGAGGGTCTTGCCGGTGCCGGTTCCCGCCACGATCCCGAAGCCGCTGCCGGCCCCGGCCAGGGCGCGGACTTCCTCTCCGTGTTCCTGTTCCAACACGGTCGGCAGGTCGAGGCCCATCGCCAGTTCGATCGTCTCGCAGGCGGCGCGAGTGGGGGCAATCACGACGATGCGGCCTGTCGGAGGCCGCGCGGCGTGGAAAGCTTGGCGATCAGGCGGGAGGTAGTGGTCTCGGCTGGGGTGCACCGGCCTCAGTCACCCAGGCAGACGCCAAGCTCGCGCGCCGTGCTGATGGTGTCGCAATCCAGCGGCACGAGTTTCGGCTTGACGAGCGCTTCCTTGAGCGGCACGTATCCCACCGTCGGCGGCAGATACGCCACCATCACGCCGAACACCTTGCTCGCCACGCAGCGAACCGCGGCCGCACCGAAACGGAGCGCCAGCAGACGATCGAACGTGGTCGGCGTGCCGCCGCGCTGGAGATGGCCGAGCGTGAGCGAGCGCGTTTCCTTCCCGGTGCGCTGCTCGATCTCGCGTGCCACGGCCTCGCCGATCCCGCCGAGGCGTTCCATCCCGCCTCCCGCGGTTGCAGGTCCCTTGAGCGCACGAGAGCCGCCCTTGGGAATCGCGCCTTCCGCCACGACGACGACGCTGAACTGCCGGCCCCGGGCCTCGCGCTCCTTGATCTTCCGGCAGACGCTCTCGATGTCGAAGGGAATCTCAGGTATCAGGATCACGTCCGCGCTGCCAGAGACGCCCGAGTTGAGCGCGATCCAGCCGGCGTACCGGCCCATCACTTCCACCACCATGACCCGGCCGTGGCTCTCCGCCGTCGAGTGGACCTTGTCGAGCGCGTCGGTGGCGGTGGAGACCGCGGTGTCGAAACCGAAGGTGACCGATGTACCGTTCAGATCGTTGTCGATGGTCTTGGGCAC
>PMIK01000007.1 GCA_003157095.1 Gemmatimonadota bacterium
CCGGCCGTCGTCGTCCTGGCCGTCGGCGTCGAACCGACGTCGGCCCTGGTGGCCAGCCAGGTGGCGCTGTCGTTCGGGTTGCCGTTCGCGCTGTTCCCGCTGCTGCGCTTCACCGCCGCCCGGGGCCTGATCGCGTACGCATACGGGTGGGCCATGAACTGGGACCAGCCGATCGCCGGGGTCCCGGCGGACAGTGTGGTGGCACGCGGTCTCGCGGCCGCCGACCGCGCCCTGCGCGAGGACTCGACGTCGGCCGACGCCTGGACCGGCCGCGGCTGGCTGCTCTTCTTCCGGGACCCGCCGGATTTCGCCAGCTCCCTCGTGGCCCTGCGCCGGGCGGTTCTGCTCGACTCGACCAGCCAGCTGGCGCACCTGAACCTCGCCTCCGTGGTGAGGCGCCTCGGAGACTACGACACCGGAGAGGCCGAGCTGCGCCGGGCGCTGGGCCCGGGCCCGGAACGCGCCCAAGCCATGGCGGACCTGGGCTTCATCGCATTTGCGCGGCGGCGGTACGCGGATTCGCGTGCCCGCTACGACACGGCCATTGCGTTGAACCCGTTGGCGTGGTCGCACCTCAATAACCGGGCCCGTGCCCGCCTGATGCTGGGCGACACGTCCGGCGCGCTCGAGGATGCACGGGAGGCGGAGCGCGTGAGCCCGGTCTCCATGCGCGTCCGCAATCTGGCCGTCGTGTCGCAGATGGAGGCGGCGTCCGGTAATGTCGGGGGAGCGCGAACCCGGCTCGACCCGGTGGTCGCGAGCCTTGCGCCAGGCGACGGCCCGGTCACCGTGCGCATCGGCTGGGAGCTGGCGGCCGCGCTCGCCGCGCTCGGCGACAGGGATCGCGCGCTGGCTGTGCTGCAGCGCATCCGGCCGCGGGGCCCATGGCTCTGGTCGTACCTCGTCTTTCCCGAGTTCGACTCGCTGCGCGCCGACCCGCGATTCCAGCGGATCTACGCGGAAGCCGCGCCGCCGGACGCTCCGCCCGTACCGCCGCGCTGAGACTGTCGGAGTCAAGTGAAGCGCACCGGGGGCCGCGAATCTCGCGGCCCCTTCGCTTTCCGCCCGCCCGGATTGACACGGGAAGTCGCGCCTTATATATAATGGCCGCGTTATATAACCGAGCGGTGATTGAGGCGGCCGGAGGCGCAGCGCACGCGCGGGCTGCGGGGAAGGGAGCCGGGTTGGGCAGGAGGAGGGCAGGTCTCGACGCCACGTTCGCGGCTCTCGCCGATCCGACCCGGCGCGCCATCCTGGCGCGCCTGGCCCGGGGCGTGGCCGCGGTGGCCGAGCTTGCCAGGCCGTTCGCGATGAGCCAGCCCGCGATCTCCAGGCACCTCAAGGTGCTGGAGCGCGCGGGGCTGATCTCGCGCGGACGCGAGGCGCAGCAGCGCCCGAGGCGACTGGAGCCGCGAACTCTCAAGGAGGTCGCCGACTGGGTGGAGCGCTATCGCCGCTTCTGGAGGAAGCCGTGAGACGGGTTTTTCTGCCGTTGATGGTGTCGCGTTACCGGCATGCTCAGTTCGCTCGACACGATTCTGTTTGGGGCGCGTGACGTAGCAGTTTGGCCGACTACTGGCCATCAGCGACCAATCCGGAGGCGCACTATAATGAACGAGCTGCGCAAGATCGTGTTCTCCATGACGCTGCAGAAGGTCGGGTGGCAGAACGCCAGGCTGGCCACGGCAGCCGCTGAAGCAGAGGTCGCCCGCCTGAAGCAGGAGACCGGTCGGGACATCGCGATCCCCGGCGGCGCCAAACTCGCAGCATCGCTCGTGCAGTTCAGTCTGATTGATGAATGCCGGTTCTTCATCAATCCCGTCGTCCTGGGAGGCGGCACGCCGTTGCTGCGGGGCGTCGAGCGGCGACGCAATCTCCAGCTCGTGAACGCGGAAGCGCCGACGTCCGGAGTGGTCGCTCTCTACTACCAGCCACGCTGAGGAACAGGATCCGGCGGTTGGTAAGTTGTTGCGCTTCCGCCCAGACGCCAGCGGGCGGCCGACATCGGCCGCCCGCTGCGTTGCCCGCTCCGCTGAGAAGGACTACTGGCTGATGTGCGTCAGCTCGTCGGCCAGCGTGCCGGCATCGTAGACGTGCCGTAGCGCCTCGACAATCCCCCGCGAATCCACCCACACCGATCGGCCGGTCGCCTCGAGGAAGATGAAGTCGAGGGGCAGCTGCTCGATGTTGCCGTCGAAGATCAGGCCCACGATCTCCCCGTTCCGGTTGATGAGTGGGGAGCCGGAGTTCCCGCCGGTGATGTCGTTGGTCGAGACGCCGTTCAGCGGCGTGGCGAGGTTCACCCGGTCCTTCGCCGCCATCCAGCGCGGCGCCATGTTCCACGGCGCCTGCCCGGCAAAGCCGAACGTCCGGTCGTACAGCCCGTAGAGGGTCGTGAACGGCTGCCCGAAGGTCCCGTTGTAGGGATAGCGGGCGACTTCGCCGTCCGAGATGCGGAGGCTGAAGGTCGCGTCGGGCGCGACCGTGTTGCCGAAGACGGCCAGGAGCGCCCTGGCCACCAGCTCGTCATTCTGCTCTTCCTGGTGGGCGAGTGCGTTCACCCGCTTGATGATCGGGCGGGCCAGCGGGTCAATGACCCGCGCCAGCTTGATGAAGGGATCGTTCGAGGCGACGACCGCCGCCGTGCCGCCCTGGAGCAGGGCGTGGCGCGCGTCAGCGGTGCCGATTTCCGTGGCCACCACCATTGCGCGGGCAGCGTCCGCCGGCGAGCGCCCGGCGAGCGCCGCGCGGCGCACCGGGTCGGCGGCCGGCAGCTCGCGCGCCATCGCCGTGAAGTACGACGTCAGCAGCGCGATCTCCTGCGTCGTGTCCACCGGCGCCGGGTTGTTCAGCATCCGCTCCAGGTTGCCGCGGTTGGCGTCCTGGTATGCCGGGAGCCGGGCGCTGTCGGGCTTCGCCTTCTCGACCGGCAGCCGCACCAGCGCGCCCGCCATGTTGAGGAGCCGCGACCGGAACGCGCCGAAGCCGTAGTACCGGCTGCGCGCGTCGAGCGTCCGCTGCTCGTGCTTGATCATGGCGAGGTTGTCCCACGCCGGTCCGTAGAGCTTCCGCAGGTTGGGGTCGGCGTTGACCTTGGCGCGGAAGCTCCGCTCCCAGTCCCGCTTCCGGTTCAGCAGCTGGTTGTCCAGCAGCCCCGACTGGTAGCCGATGTAGGCCTTCTGGGAGTTCTGCAGGTAGAAGATCGTGTTCTCCGCCGCCCGCGCCCGCTCAGGGCTCAGCCGCGCCAGCTGCAGGTAGACCGCCACCTGGCTGTTGAGCGACGTGAGTGCGGCCGGGTACTGCACGTCCCTGAGGTACTCGAGCTGCGCGATGGTCTGCAGGCGGCTCGTGTTGCCCGGGTTGCCCACCACGAACACCAGGTCGCCTTCCTTGGAGCCGTCGTGGCTCCAGCGGTAGTACTGGTCGATATGGGCAGGCTGGCCGTTCTCATAGACGCGGAGGAACGAGACGTCCATGTCGTAGCGGGGATACTCGAAGTTGTCCGGGTCGCCGCCGNNGAAGTTGTCGGGATCCCCGCCGAACGAGGCGGCGTCGGTCTCCGGCACGAAGACCAGCCGCGCCTCGGTCCAGCGATGGAACCGGTACAGCTTGTACTGCCCGCCTCGGTACATCGTGATCACTTCGCAGTGGGCGTTTGGCGTGCCCTGATTGCAGCGATTCTGGATGTCCTCCGTCGCGGCGTCGCGGGCCGCGGCGGCCCGGTCGGCGGTCGCGCCCGGCGGCACGGCGCCGTTCACGGTCGCGGTGACGTCGGTGATCTCGACCAGCTGATCCACCGAGAAGTTGGGACAGGCACGCTCCTCGGCGCGGGTCGGCGCGTAGAAGCCGTTGGCCAGGAAGTCCTCGCCGGGGCGGGTCACCGCGTCGGCGCAGCCGCGGGCGCAGTGATGGTTGGACATGATGAGTCCATCCGACGATACGAACGACGCCGTGCAGCCCGGAATCCGGACCGACGACAGCCGGGCATGATCGAGCCAGGCCGGCGAGGGGTGGAAGTCATAGCGCTTGGCCCAGTAGTCGAGCGGCGGCGCGTCGAAGGTCCACATCTTCCCGGTCTCGAGACCGGGGTACTCGGTCGAGGTCGCGGGCTGCTGCGCGCGGCTGGTGGCCGCGAAAGAGAACCCGAGCGCCAGAGCCGACAGCGCGATGCGTGTAGCGAGTCGCATGAACTTGCCTCCAGGGTGAGCGAACCGGTTTCCCCGCGGAGAACAGCAAGAA
>PMIK01000279.1 GCA_003157095.1 Gemmatimonadota bacterium
TTCCGGCCCATCATGATGACCAGCGTCTCGGCCGTCGCCGGCACGCTGCCGATCGCGATCGGGGTCGGCGCCAGCGCGGCCTCGCGCCGGCCGCTCGGCATCGCGGTCGTCGGCGGGCTGGCGTTCTCCCAGATCGTCACGCTGTACGTGACGCCGGTGTTCTACACCTACCTGGACGACCTGCAGACCTGGCTCGCCGCGCTGCCCGAGCGCCTGCCGTGGGTGCGGCGCGAGGCGGCGGCAGCGGCCGCCCTGGGCACCGGGGACTGAGCGATGGACTTCACCGGCCTGTTCATCCGCCGTCCGATCATGACCACCCTGGTCATGGTCGGGGTGCTGTTCTTCGGCCTCGTCACCTACAAGCAGTTGCCGGTGAGCGACCTGCCCAACGTGGACTTCCCCACCATCACCGTGACCGCGGCGTTGCCGGGCGCGAGCCCGGAGACGATGGCGGCCACCGTGGCCACGCCGCTCGAAAAGCAGTTCTCGACCATCGCCGGCATTGACAACATGACGTCCACGTCGAGCCTGGGGCAGACGCAGATCGTCATCCAGTTCTCCCTCGACCGCGACATTGATGCCGCGGCGCAGGACGTGCAGGCCGCCATCACCCAGACGCTGCGCAGCCTGCCGCAGGGCATCACGCCGCCCTCGTACCAGAAGACCAACCCCGCCGACGCGCCGATCCTGACGCTAGCCCTCACGTCGGACGTCCTCCCGCTCTCGGCGCTCGACGAGTTCGGCGAGACCACCATCGCGCAGCGGCTCTCGATGGTCGGCGGCGTGGCCCAGGTGCTGGTGTTCGGCGCGCAGAAGTACGCCGTCCGCATCCAGCTCGACCCCTCGCAGCTGGCCTCGCGCAACCTCGCGCTCGAGGACGTGGTGGCCGCCGTCAGCAGCCAGAACGTGAACCTGCCGACCGGCGTGCTGTGGGGGCCCCGGACCGCGCTTACCGTCCAGGCCACCGGCCAGCTCGGCAACGCCGACGCATTCAACGACCTGGTCGTGGCCTATCGGAACGGCGGCCCCGTCTACCTGCGCGAGCTGGGGCGCGTCACCGACGACGTCCAGAACAACAAGACCGCGAGCTGGTACAACGGCGCCCGGTCCATCGTGCTGGAGATCCAGCGCCAGCCGGGGACCAACACCGTCGCGGTCGCGAGCCGCATCCGGGCCGCGCTCCTGAAGGTCCAGCGCGAGATCCCGCCCACCGTCCGCGTCCAGACGCTGTTCGACCGCTCCATCACCATCCAGGCGTCGGTGCATGACGTGACGTTCACCCTGGAGCTCACGCTCGCGCTCGTCGTGATGGTGATCTTCCTCTTCCTGCGCAATCTGTCGGCCACGGTCATCCCGAGCCTCGCCCTCCCGATGTCCATCATCGGGACGTTCTCGATCATGTANNCTGGGCTACAGCCTGGACAACCTCTCCCTCATGGCCCTCACGCTGGCCGTGGGGTTCGTGGTGGACGACGCGATCGTGATGCTCGAGAACATCGTGCGCCACCTCGAGATGGGGAAACCGCGGCTGCAGGCCGCGATCGACGGCGCCGCGGAGGTGGGCTTCACCATCGTCTCCATGACGCTGTCGCTNNATGCTGTGCAGCCGGTTCCTGCGCTCGGACCACGGCCGGAAGCACGGCCGGCTGTACGCGGTGAGCGAGCGCGTCTACGACCGCTCGGTCGGCGCCTACACGCGCAGCCTGTCCTGGATCATGCAGCACCGGTTCGGGGCGCTGATGTTCTCGCTGGTGACGCTGGTGGCCACGGCGTGGCTGTTCTGGGTCATCCCGAAGGGGCTCTTCCCCACCGACGACACGGGGCAGCTGCTGGCCACCACGGAGGCGGCCGAAGGCGTGTCGTTCGACGCGCTGTCGCAGCGGCAGCAGGAGGTCGCCGCCCTGGTGGCGAAGGATCCCGACGTGCTCGCCGTCACGTCGGCGGTGGGGTCCACGGCCGCGGCCAACCAGGGGCTGCTCACCATTGATCTCAAGCCGATCTCGCAGCGGCATCGCAGCGCCGACCAGATCGGGCGCGACCTCGCGCAGGCGGTGCTCGCCGTGCCGGACGTCACGGTCTACGTCGAGAACCCGCCCGCGATTTCGATCGGAGGACTGGCCTCCAAGAGCCAGTACCAGTTCACGCTCCAGACCGGCGACATCACCGTGCTGGACTCCGCCGCGCGCGCGCTCGAGTCCCGGTTGCGGCAGCTGCCGAAGCTGACCGACGTCACGAGCGACCTGCTGATCGCCAATCCGCAGGTGACCGTGGACATTGACCGGGAGCACGCCGGGCAGCTCGCCATCTCGCCGCAGAATATCGATGACGCCCTGTACGACGCCTTCGGACAGCGGCAGGTGTCCACGATCTACACCCCGACCAACGAGTACTGGGTCGTGATGGAGCTGCTGCCGCAATTCCAGCGCGACGTGGCGTCGCTGGCCTCCCTGTGGGTCCGGTCAGCCAACGGCCCCACGGTCCCGCTCAGCGCCGTCGCCGCGTTCCGCGCCGGCGTCGGACCCGTCACGGTCAATCACGCGGGGCAGTTGCCGTCGGTCACTGTCTCGTTCAACCTCGCGCCAGGAGTGTCGCTGGGTACCGCGTTGAGTGCCGTGCAGGCGGCGGCGCACGAGGTGCTGCCGACCTCCGTGTCGGCCGCGTTCTCGGGGACGGCAGAGGCCTTCCTGAACACGCAGCAGGGCCTTGCACTGCTCCTCGTGCTGGCGGTGTTCGTGATCTACGTGATCCTGGGGGTGCTGTACGAGAGCTTCATCCACCCGATCACCATTCTGACCGGCCTGCCGTTCGCCGCGTTCGGTGCGCTGGTCACGCTGCTGCTGTGGGGACTCGACCTGGACGTGTACGGCTTCGTGGGGATCATCATGCTCATCGGCATCGTGGAGAAGAACGCCATCATGATGATTGACTTCGCGCTCGAGGCGCAGCGCGCGGGCGGCACGACACCGGAGAAGGCGATCCTCGAGGCGGCGCGCGTGCGGTTCCGGCCCATCATGATGACGACGATGGCGGCGCTGATGGCCGCCATCCCGATCGCCGTCGGCTGGGGCGCGGGCGCCGCGATGCGGCGGCCGCTGGGCGTGGCGGTGGTGGGCGGGCTCGCGTTCTCGCAGCTGGTGACGTTGTACGTCACGCCGGTGTTCTACACCTACCTCGACGAGCTGCAGAGCTGGTTCGGCCAGCTGCGGAAGGCGAAGCCCGGCGTCGTGGTTGCGGATCCGGTGCCGCAGGCGGCGGGCGACTGAGCGCGTTCGAGGACCGGGCAACAACGAAGGGCCGCGGGATTCCGCGGCCCTTTCCGTGTGGAGGCGGGGCCGATGCGCTGGCGGTTCACCCCGCGCTCGAGCTGCCTGGCGGCGGGCCGGCGGCATGCGGCGGTTCGAAGTGGCGGTAGAAGACGTGCTTCGCGAACTCTCCCGAGACGATGTACAGGGCCACAATGACCGCAACCAGAGCCAGGAAGAGCGGCGGCAGCGGGATCAAGCCGAGGAAATGGGCGAACGGCAGGTATGGGATGGCCAGCGTGACCGCCACGACACTCAGGGTGGCCCAGAGCAGCTGCGTGCCGGGTTTGCTGCGGAAGAAGGGGCGGCGGCTGCGGACCACCAACACGATGAGGGATGCCGAGAGCACCGACTCGACGAACCAGCCGGTGCGGAACTGGTCTTTGCTGGCATGGAGGAGGTAGAGCAGCGCGCCGAAGGTCAGGTAGTCGAAGACCGAGCTCAACACGCCGAAGGTCAGCATGAAGGAGCGGATGAAGCCGATGTCCCACCGCCGGGGCCGCGCCAGCATCTCGGCGTCCACGCTGTCGCTGGCGATGGTCGTTTCCGGCATGTCGGTGAGCAGGTTGGTCAGCAGGATCTGCTTCGGCAGGAGCGGCAGGAACGGCAGCAGCAAGGAGGACACCGCCATGCTGAACATGTTGCCGAAGTTGGCGCTGGTGGCCATCTGCACGTACAT
>PMIK01000167.1 GCA_003157095.1 Gemmatimonadota bacterium
AGTCGGGTCGCGGGGAGGTGATGTGGTGATGGGGAACCCCATGAGACTGCTCCTGCTCAGCAACTCCAAGAACTACGGCCACGGCTATCTCGAGCACGCCGAGGGTTGCATCAAGGACTTCCTCGGCCGAGCGGTCGAGACGGTGCTGTTCGTTCCCTTCGCGGCGGTGCGGGTCTCGTACGACGAGTTCGCGGCCACCGTCGGCAGGCGCTTCGGCGAGTTGGGATACGGTTTGGAGTCGGTGCACCGGCAGAGCGNNGCTCATCGAGGCGATCCGCGCCCGGTTTAGGGGGGGCGTGCCATACGTGGGGTGGAGCGCCGGCGCGAATGTGGCAGGCCTCAGCATCAGGACCACGAACGACATGCCCATCGTGCAGCCGCCGAGCTTCGAGGCGTTCGGACTGGTCCCGTTCCAGCTCAACCCGCACTACACCGACGAGCGTATCCCCAACCACGCGGGCGAAACGAGAGCGGAACGGATCCTGGAGTTCATCACCGTGAACCCGGGAGTGCCGGTCGTCGGGCTCCGGGAGGGGAGCACGCTGCGCGTGGAGGGCACCACGCTCGAGCTTCTGGGCGAGAAGACCGCGCGCGTGTTCGTGAGCGGACGCGAACCGTCGGAGTACGAGCCGGGTCTCTCGCTCCAGTTTCTGATGCCGTAACTGGCCCGCCGGCTGTTCCGAACGGAACAGTGTGTGCGCCGACTCGCGCAGTTGGGGGAAGAGTGGAAGGGCCATAATCCCTAGCCCCTAGCCCCTAACCCCTATCCCCATCTGCCGTTAGATCCCGAACGCCGGTCAGCGCCCCGCGTGGCCTCGCTTATGCCTTAGTAAGGGTCGGAGTGACGAAGCACCGACCGATACGCAGGCAGGAGAAGACCATGTCTCAGACCATTGAAGCGCGAGAAGACTCCGCGCATGGAAGTGCCGCCACCGTCCCGCAGCGCGGCCTCGAACTCCCCGCCGCAGTCGCGATCTCGTGGTCGCTGGCGACCGGGATGTTGCTGGGTGGCGCCGCCGTCGTCGCCATGATCGCGACCGACCGGATGAGCGGCCACCTGCTGCTCCTGGGGAGCGCGTTGCTGTTCGCGGTCGGCGCGCTGATCGGCTTGGTGCACGGCGTGATCCTCGGCGTCGCAGGCCGGCCGGAAGGCATGACGCAGCGCCAGGCCATGAGCGCGATGGTGCATGGCCTGTTCTACTACCCGTTCGGCCTGCTCCTGTCCTGGGCGGTCGCCGGGTGGGTCGCGGCGATGCCGCTGGCGCTCATCGGCCACCACATTCTGGGTGCCGCGATTTCGGCGCTCGCGTGGGTCGCGATGGGAGCGACGGTGTACTTCGCGGGCAGCACCGGGCTCCACGCCTTGACCTTGGCATACCGCCGCTGGCCCGACCGTCTGCCCGGCACGATCATGGTCGGCGCCACGCTCGCGGCGCTGCTGGTGACGTTNNGTGCTGCGCAAGGCGCTGCCGCTTTTCCCGGCGACCCGCGTCATAGACCGGATGCACGCCTGGAAGGGATTCCTCACCCGCGCAGCCATCGCAGTCGGCGTCGGCGTGCTGATCGCCGCACTGGCGGTTCCCTTCCACAAGGGTGCGCTGGGCATTCCGACTGATGTCGAGCGCCTGGGCCTCATCCCGGCCATGGGCCTGGCCCTGGCCAACGCCGTGACGGACGAGCTGTTCCTGCGGTTGTTCGTCTTCACCGCTGCCCTCGCCATCGCCGTGCGGTTCCTGTCACGCGGTCGGACCGATCGAACCTGGGCGGTGTGGCTCGCCATCGGCGTGGCCACGCTCGCCGACCTCCTGCTCCACTGGCCTGACATGGTCGCGCTGGGCCTGCCCGGCTTCTCGACGGTCATCGCCTACGCCCTGGCTCGCATGGCAATCCCGGCTGTTCTGTTCGGATATATCTATTGGCGGCGCGGCCTGGGTACGGCCGTGGCGGCCCACGCAGCTGCCGGAGCCGCAGTCGGACTTCTGGCCCTTTAGCGTCAGTCGTTGGCCCTGACGGCGCAGTCCGCGTGCGGCACGGCACGCGGATTGCGCATTTTGGGACACGGATGAGCCTGAGCGATATGTCCATCCGCGCCAAGGTCCTTTGGACCGCCTTGGGCGCCCTCCTAGTCGTGCTGGGAGTGGCGACCACGCTCTCCCTCCGGTACTGGGAACAGGAACAGCTGACGCTGACCGGCGACCACGCGCTGATGGCGGTGGCGGCGGCGCAGGGCCCGGTTGAGGCGGCCCTGGCTCACGGCCAGATAGGGCAGGTGCGGGAGGAGTTGCGCACGCTGGTCGCGCGGCCTCCGGCTCAGGGCTACCGGTTGGTCGGCTCGGACGGCGTCGTTCTGCTTTCGAGCGATCACGCGGAGGAGAGCCGACTCCGTCCTGGCCATCCGCTTCCGAGTCCCTGGGACATTCCGCCCGAGGGCGAAGTGCTTGGGGGGCGTGGCGATGCGACCCTGAGCGCGGTGGTGGCGGTGACGGGCGTGGGTGGCGCCGGAGGCCGGGCGACGCTCGAGCTGGTGTTGAGCGTCAAGGGGATTGACGACGCCATACGGCGCGGCCGGATCTACGGTTTCGTGCTCACGGCGCTCCTGTGCCTGGCCTACGCTGTGGTGCTCGGTGCGATGATGGAGCGGGAAGTGGTCATCCCGATGCGGCGGATGAGGAAGGGAATCGCGCGCGCGAGCGCGGGCGAGGAAGGGGTGCGCATCGGGCTCACGCGGAAGGACGAGTTCGGGCGCCTCGGTGCCTCGGTGGACCGGCTGCTGGAGAAGGACGAGCAGGCAGTGCGCCTGGCGGCGACGCAGCAGCGCGCGCTCACGGAGCAGGCGGGATTCGCCGAGGTGGGGGCGCTGGCGGCCCAGGTGGCCCACGAGATCAAGCGGCCCTTGGCGGGCATCAAGAGCGCTATGGAACTCATCACGCAAGAATACGCGATGAGCGACGCGGAGCGGCGCCTGCTGCTGCGGGTCGAGGACGAGCTGCAGCACGTGGATGAGACGATCCGCGATCTGCTGAGCCTGGCGCGACCGGTCGGCCTCAACGCGCAGACACTGGACCTCCACGCGGTCATCAACGGCGCGCTGGTGAGGCTGTCCGGGCTGCCCGGTGCCGACCGGGTGAGCGTGGAGCGCCTCTACGACCCCAGCGTCCCGCCGCTGGTGGGAGATCCGGCGCGGCTGGAGCAGGCGGTGCTCAACCTCTCGGTCAACGCGGTCGAGGCGATGGGTGAGGGGGGTCGCCTCACGATCACGACCCGCCTGGCCGAGGGCGAGGTGCTGGTTGACGTGCGTGACACCGGTTCCGGCATCGCGCCCGAGAACCTCGAGCGCGTGTTCAAGCCCTTCGTCTCGACCAAGCCGCTGGGCACGGGGCTGGGGCTGCCGCTGGTGGCGCGGGTCGTGGCCGCCCACGAGGGGCGCATCACGGTGGAGAGCGAGGTTGGCCGGGGCACCACGTTTCACATCCATCTGCCGGTCAAGCCCGGCGGGCCGAAGCAGGGCAGGGAGGCGTAATGGCCGGCGAGCGGCTGTTGGTCCTGGAGGACGATCCGCTGCTGCTGAGCGTGCTGGCGGAGCGGCTGGGGCGCGAGGGGCTGGAGGTGACCACCGCGGCTACTCTGGCGGAGGCCCGCAAGGCGCTGGATGCGGCCGATCAGGACGTGGCGTTACTTGACCTCCGGCTGCCCGACGGCGAGGGGCTATCGCTGCTGCGGGAGTACGCACCGAAGGGCGACACGGTCTGGGTGGTGATGACGGCGCACGCGACCGTCAGCTCGGCGGTGGAGGCTCTGAAACTGGGGGCGAAGGACTACCTCGAGAAGCCGTTCACGCTCGATCGTGCGGTGGCGACGGTCAAGCAGGCGCTGGAGATGACGGCGCTGCGGCGCGAGGTGGCGGCGCTCCGGGACCGAAGCAGCCTGGCCGGCACCACGGTGATCGGGGAGTCGCCGGCCATGCGCCGCGTATTCGAGCTGGTCGAGCGGCTTGCGGCGGTGGACGCCACGACGGTCCTCATCGAGGGAGAGAGCGGGACCGGGAAGGGGGCGATCGCCCAGGCGCTGCATCGGCTGAGCAAGCGATCGAACGGCCCGTTCGTCAACGTGACCAGCTCCGCGCTGCCCGAGACGCTGATGGAGTCGGAGTTGTTCGGGCACGAGAAGGGTGCGTTCACCGATGCGCACGCGGCGAAGCGGGGGTTGGTGGAGATGGCGGACGGCGGCACGCTGTTCCTCGACGAGGTGGGCGAGCTCACGCCGGGCGTGCAGGCCAAGCTGCTGCGCTTCATCGAGGAGAAGACGTTCCGGCGCCTGGGTGGCACACGCGACCTGGTGGTGGACGTGCGGATCGTGACGGCCACCAACCGCGACCTCGCGGCCGAGGTGGCGGCCGGGCGGTTCCGCGCGGACCTGTTCTACCGGCTGCGGGTCATCCCCATCACGCTCCCGCCGCTGCGGGAGCGGCGCGAGGACATCCCGCCGCTGGTCAAGCATTTCACGGCGCACTTCAATCGTGAGTTCGGGAAGCACGTGCGGGAGATCGCGCCGGAGGCGCAGGCGATGCTCAACGCATACGCCTGGCCCGGCAACGTGCGCGAGCTCAGGAATGTGATCGAGCGCGCGGTGCTGCTCACGGACGGCGAGGCGATCGGCACGCGGGAGCTGCCGCCCGAGGTCACGGCGCCGCTGGCCCAGATGGTGGCGGCGGCCACGCTGCCCGCCGACGGCGTCAAGCTGGACGACGTGGAACGCCGGCTGCTGGTGGAGGCGCTCGACCGGGCGCACGGCAACCAATCGCACGCGGCGGCGCTGCTCGGCCTCAGCCGGCACCAGGTGCGGACGCGGATGAAGCGGCACGGGCTCATGGCCCTGCTGCTGGCCGCCGCCGCGTCCTTCGCGGCACCGCCTCCCGCGCGAGCCCAGGAGGGCGCCGCAGGCGCGGCGTCGCTGACCTGCCTGCGCTGCCACGGGTCCCGCGAGTTCCTGGAACAGGCCGTTCCGCTCGGGCAGTTCCGCATCTCGCTGGTGGTCTTGCGCGACTCGGGCGCCGGCAGCGCGCACGGCTCGCTGGCGTGCGTCCGCTGCCACGTGGGCGCGCTCAAGTTCCCGCACGGCTCCGAGGCGGCGACGCCGATCGCCTGCACCAGTTGTCACGCGGCCGTGGACGCCATCCTGCACGCCAGCGTGCACGGTGCCGGCCGCGGGGCGGCGACCTGCACGAGCTGCCACGGCGCGCACCAGGTGCGGACCGCGGGGTGGCTCCGGACGGCGGCGGGCCGGGCGGCGCCGTGAGCCTCGCCCTCGAAGGCGAGGCCATGGTCGCCGCCGCCGCCGAGCACCTGAGCGCGGTCGAGATCACGGTCGCGCTCGAGACGGTGTGGGAGTTCGTGCGCCGGCTGAA
>PMIK01000295.1 GCA_003157095.1 Gemmatimonadota bacterium
GCTGGAGATGGGCGGCAAGAACGCCATGATCGTGATGGCGGACGCTGACCTCGATCTCGCGTTGGACGGCGTGCTGTGGGGCGCGTTCGGGACCACGGGCCAGCGGTGCACCGCGACCAGCCGGCTGCTGGTGCACCGGAAGATCCACGACCGGTTCCTCCGAATGCTGTGCGAGCGCGTGGAGAAGCTGCGCCTGGGCGACGGGCTCCTGCCCGAGACCGAAGTCGGGCCGATGATCAACGAGGGCGCGCTCCAGACCACGATGCAGTACGTGGAGATCGGCAAGCAGCAGGGCGCATCGCTGGAGGTCGGTGGGCGGCGCGCCACCGGAGCGCGGCTGGCCCACGGCTGGTTCTACCGCCCGACGGTGTTCGCCGGCGTGAAGCCGCGGTCGCGGCTGGAGCAGGAGGAGATCTTCGGCCCGGTGCTGGCGGTGACGCGCATCGGCTCGCTCGCCGAGGCCATCCGCGTCAACAACGACGTGAAGTACGGTCTGTCCAGCGCGCTCTACACCCGGGACGTGAATGGGGCGTTCCGCGCCGTGCAGGAGATCGACGCGGGCATCACCTACATCAACGCGCCCACCATCGGCGCGGAGGCGCACCTGCCGTTCGGCGGGGTGAAGGAGACGGGGAACGGGCACCGTGAGGGCGGTTGGGCGGTGTACGAGTTCTTCTCCGAGACCAAGGTGGTGTACGTGGATTACTCGGGGAAGTTGCAGCGTGCCCAGATTGATACGTACGGTGAGTAGGTGACAGGCGGCGAAGTTGCCAGAGGGAAGTGGTTACCAGTGAGGAGTGATCGGAGGGCAGCCCGGTCGCAAGTACTGGCGTCTGGTCCGCATTCCGAGAGTTGGCAACTGGTAACCACTTGCGCCTTGCCGTCTTGGAACTGGCTTGGTACACTAACCTCAACGGCCTCTCGCTAGCGGAGTTGCATGCCAAGACATCTTCCCTCCGTCAGGAAGACGTCGGTTGATGAAGGCTCGCTGGATCAATACCTCCGCGAGATCAGTGCCTACCCCCTCATCTGCCGGGAAGACGAGGTTGATCTCGCCGTCCGCATCAAGCAGCACGAGGAGGAAGCGCTCGACAAGCTGGTGCGCTCCAACCTCCGCTTCGTCGTGTCGGTGGCGAAGAAATACCAGAACCAGGGTGTCTCGCTGGCGGACCTGATCAACGAGGGCAACCTCGGCCTGATCCGCGCCGCGCACAAGTTCGACGAAACCAAGGGCATCAAGTTCATCTCCTATGCCGTGTGGTGGATCCGGCAGGCGATCCTGCAGGCGCTGGCCGAGCAGAGCCGGATCGTGCGGGTGCCGCTGAACCGCGCCGGAACGCTGCATCGCATCGGCAAACGGTCGTCGGCGCTGCAGCAGGAACTCGGGCGCGAGCCCACGGTGGAGGAGATCGCCGAGGGAATGGACATCAGCGAGGAGGAGGTCGCCAAGACGCTCTCCATCTCGCAGAGNNACGCCCGACGAGCAGACCTTCGAGCACGCCCTGAGCGAGAGCATCGAGCGCGTGCTGGGAACGCTCAAGGAGCGGGAGGCGAAGATCCTGCGGCTGTATTTCGGCCTCGATGGCGACGAGCCGATGACGCTGGAGGAGATCGGGAGCCTGCTGGGCATCACCCGCGAGCGCGTCCGGCAGATCAAGGAGAAGGCGCTGTCGCGTCTGCGGCACATCTCCAAGGCGCGCGCCCTCGAGAGCTTTCTCACCTAGTTGAAGCTCGGCGTCATTTCGCTCGGCTGCGACAAGGCGACGGTGGATACCGAGCACCTCGTCGCCAGGCTCGTCGGCCACGGCGCCCAGATCGCGCCCGCGCTCGGCGACGCCGACGTGATCCTGGTCAACACGTGCGGCTTCATTGACGCCGCCAAGCGCGAGTCCATCGAGGCCATGCTCGAGGCCGGCCGTTACAAGAAGGCAGGCCGGTGCCGTGCGGTGGTGGCGGTGGGCTGCCTCATCGCCCGCTACGGCGACGAGCTCAGGGCGGAGCTGCCGGAGGTGGACTACTTCTTCGGCTTCAAGGACCTGCCCGAGCTGGTGCCGCGCCTGATGAGCGCGGGGCTGCTGGAGGACGCGTCCGCCACGCACCCCGGCGTCCGCCACTACCTCGGCACCACGCCACACGTGCGCTACCTCAAGATCAGCGAAGGATGCGACCACACCTGCGCCTTCTGCGCGATCCCGCTGATGCGCGGGCTGCACCGCTCGCGCCCGCTCGAGGAGCTGGTGCGCGAAGCGGTGGAGCTGGAGCGCGCGGGCGCGCGGGAGATCAACCTGGTGGCCCAGGATCTCGGGCACTACGGGCGTGACGTGCCGGGCACCCCTCGGCTACCAGACCTGCTCGCCGCGCTGCTGCGGGAGACGGCCGTGGACTGGTACCGTTGCCTGTACGTGTATTCCGCGGGCATCACGCCGCAGCTGGTCGAGCTGATGGCGACCGAGCGGCGTCTGGCCCCGTATCTCGACATGCCGATCCAGCACGCCACCGACCGGATGCTCGCGGCGATGCGCCGGCCCGAGCGCGCGGATACGATCCGGGCGAAGGTGCGCTGGCTGCGCGAAGCCGTTCCGGACCTCGCCCTGCGCACCACGGTGCTGGTGGGATTTCCCGGCGAGACCGACGCCGATCATGCCGCGCTGCTCGAGTTCCTCGACGAGCTGCAATTCGACCGGGTGGGTGCGTTCGCCTACTCCGAGCAGGAGGGCACGCGGGGAGCCGCGCTGCCCGACGACGTGCCCGATGGTCTCAAGCGGGAGCGGCTGGCCGAGGTCCTGGAGCTGCAGCGCGCCATTTCGGGGGAGCGGTTGCAGCGGCTGGTGGGCCGCGAGGTGGACGTCCTGGTGGACGGGCCGGCCCATCCCGACGATCCGGGCATTGCCGTGGGCCGGACCGTCTGGCAGGCCGACGACGTGGATGGCTGCACGCATCTGGCGGGCCCCGTCCCGCGGGCGCCCGGCAGCTTCGTCCGGGCCAGGGTCGTCGAGGCGCTGGATTACGACCTGATCGCGGAGCCGACGGCGTGAAACGAGCGCTCGGCCGCGGCCTGCGGTGGGCGTTCGGCGTCGCCGGCGCGCTGCTCGTGGCGAGCTGTGCCCGCCACGTGCCGCTGGCGCCGCTGCAGGGCGTTCCGGTCGTGCGAGTTGGCATCGTGGTGGACCAGCCGGCGGGCGAGGTCAGTGCCACCGGCCAGTATCGGGTGCTGGCTCCGGATGGGGAGATCCTCGCCGTGGTGGACGCCGGGGTGTCCTGGCGGGTCGAGCCCGGCGGCGCGCCGGACCGGCTCTCGCTGATCCGGCCCGACCGCCCGCAGCCGGTGGACGTGGCGCAGCCGGTGATCGTGCGGCCGGATCGCCCGGAGGACCTCGTCGTCATCGGCGGGCGGAGGTTCCGGGGAGAAGCCACCGTGCTGCGCGGCTCCAGCGGCGTCACCGTCGTCAACCGGGTGCCGCTGGAGTGGTACGTGCAGGCGGTGGTTGCGGTGGAGCTCGGGATGCGCGCCCCGGAGGTGCGCGAAGCCGTGCTGGCACAGACCGTGGCCTCCCGCACCTACGCACTCCATTACCGGGGGCGGCGCGAGGCGCTGGGGTTCGACCTGTTCGCCACGGTCGCCGACCAGGTGTATCCAGGAGCCGATTCCGAGAAGCCCGAGGTGAACGCGGCGACCCGGGCCACGGCTGGCCAGATCCTCACCTGGAATGGCCAGCCCATCGAGGCGGTGTTCCATTCGGCGTGCGGGTGGTCCACCGAGGCGTCGGACCAGGTCTTCCGCAACGGGCCGAAGATGCCGTACCTTCGCGCGGTCTCGGACCGGTTCGGTCCCGGGAAGCGCGACTACTACTGCAGCGGGTCGCCGAACTTCCGCTGGGCCGAGCAGTGGGACGGTGCGCTGCTCAACGCCGTGCTCGCGCAGACGCTGCCCGCGGCGGTGGGCTCAGCCGCGGCCAATTTCGGGCGCGTGACCGACGTGCGGGTAGCCGCGACGACCCCGACCGGGCGCGTGAAGGAACTGGTGGTGGCGACCACGAACGGCGAGTTTACCGTTCCGTCCTACCGGGTGCGGGACGTGTTGCGTCCGGCGCCGGACCGGCAACTGCTCTCGACCCTATTCCAGCTCTACGTCCAGCGGCAGGGTGGGGAGCTGGTGAAGGTGACGGCCGCGGGTGCCGGTGCCGGACACGGCGTCGGCATGTGCCAATGGGGCGCGGTCGGCCGAGCGAAGGCGGGACAGCGTTACCCGCAGATTCTCGCGGCCTACTACCCGGGCACCAGACTGGAGAACCTCTACTGATGGCTGGCGGCGGCGCGGTCTCCAACATCCGGGTGGGCGTGGTCGGGGCCGGAGCCATCGCCCAGATCGCGCACCTCCCGGTGCTGCGCAAGCTCAAGGGTGTCCAGGTCGTCGGGATCTGCGACAACGACTGGCCCAAGGCGCGCGCCCTGGCCGAGCGCTTCGAGACCGGCGCCGCCTACGACGACATCGAGGACTTGCTGGAGCTGGCCAAAGTGGACGCGGTCGTGATCTGCACGCCGAACCACCTGCACGAGGCGCACGCCGTGAGCGCCCTCGCGGCGGGAGCGCACGTCCTGGTCGAGCGGCCGCTCGCGCTCACCGCGGCCGGCGCGGCCCGAGTGCTGAAGGCGGCGGAGCGCTACAAGCGCAGCCTGCTGGTGGCGATGAACAGCCGGTTCCGGTCGGACGTCCAGGCGGTGCAGGGCTTCCTCAAGGGCGGCGAGCTGGGACCGCTCTCTACCATCCGCTGCGGCTGGCAGGTATTCCGGCAGGCGCATCACACGCTGGGGTGGCGCTCCCGCCGCGCCGAGTCGGGCGGCGGCGTCATGATGGATCTCGGGCTCCCGATGCTGGATCTGGCGCTGTGGATCGCCGGCACCCCGGCGGTGGAGCGCGTCTCGGGGTACCTCGATCGCGCGCCCGGAACCAAGCAGGTGGACGAGATCGCTGCGGCGCACCTGTTCTGCGAGGGTGGGCTGTCCATCTTCTGCGACGTGTCGTGGCGCCACGTCGGGGAGGGAGAGCGCACCTGGCTGGACGTCCAGGGCGCCACTGGCTCGGCCTCCATCTCGCCGCTCCGGGTGTTCAAGGAGCTGCACGGAACGCCGGTGGACGTCACCCCGACGGGCGCGGTGGGACGCGAGAATCCCTTCACAGCGTCGTACCGTTCCGAGTGGGCGTACTTTCTCGCGGCGATCCGCGGCGAGGTTGTGGTCGAAGCGCCGGAAGACCAGCTTCAGCTCGGCAGGCTGCTCGAAGCGATCTACAAGTCGGCCGACGAGCAGCGCGACGTGAAGCTGTGAGTCGGCGTCGCTGGTTGCCGGACCGGAGGGACCTGACGGCGGCCGCGATGACCGCCGTCTTGCTGTTCGTCGCCTATCCCCCCTACAACCTCGTCATCCCCGCCTTCGTGTGCCTGGTGCCGTTGCTGTGGCGCCTGGAGGACCGGGTCGATCCGAGCGAATCGTCCGCGAGGGCGGAGGGCGCGGCCAAGCTCGGCTTCTGGACGGGACTGCTGGCGAACGGGTTCGTTCTATACTGGATCGTCGTCGCGCTGTGGCACTTCACACCCCTGTCGGCGGCCGGCTACCTCGCCACGATCGTGATCCTCGGAGGGTGGTGGTCGGCGCTCGCGTGGACGACGGTGTGGGTGCGACGCCGCACCGGCCTGCCGCTGTGGGCGGTCTTCCCGCTCCTGTGGACGGCGGTCGAATGGGCCATCGGTCAC
>PMIK01000187.1 GCA_003157095.1 Gemmatimonadota bacterium
TTCCCGGCCGGCCGCCTTCCGGGGAAGTCATTTGTCCCAATCGTAGGGATAAAGGAAATCGTGGCCGACGGTCCGCGCCGATAATTTAGCGATCGGCGGGAGCTGCCGTTTGAACTCGGAGTTCCGGATCAGCGAGACGACTCGATCGACCTTTTTGGCCGCCAGACCCCGGGCCAGAAGCTCGCCGCGGCTTTCGCGTTCGTCGACGAGATGGAAGAGGATTTCGTCGAGCTCGGCGTAGGTCAGGCCGAGCTCGTCCTCGTCCGTCTGTCCGGCCCATAACCCGGCGGTGGGCTTTTTCAGGCGGACGCACTCCGGGATTTCGAGATATGCGGCCATCTGGCGGACCTGGGTCTTGTAGAGATCGCCCATGGGGTTGATGGCGCAGGCCATGTCGCCGTGGATCGTCCCGTAGCCGATCAGCAGCTCGGTCTTGTTGCTCGTCCCGAGGATGAGCGCTTTCTCGCGGGCCGAGACGTCGTAAAGGATGGACATCCGCTCCCGGGCCATTTTGTTCCCGATCCGGACGCGGCCGGCGGAGCCGCCGTCGTCGCGCCCGAGGCGCATGCTGCTCCGCCCTGTGGAGCGGCCATGGTCGCTCTTCCGGAGCCAGCCGCTCCGCCCTGCGGGAAAGGCGGCGAAGTAGGCGTCCACCATGGGCGCGATGTCGATGACCAAGGACCGGATCTTGAAGGCGCGGGCGGCTTCGCGGGCATCGTCCATGTCGGCGCTGAAGCTCGTCCCGTAGGGCATGATCAGGGCGAGGACGCTCTTCGGGCCCAGGGCCCGGGCGGCGAGGCCCGCGCATACCGCGGAATCGAGGCCTCCGCTCAGGCCCAGGACGGCCTTGGAAACGCGCGCCTTGGCCAGCTCTTCGCGGATGAAGGCCGTCAGGACCCGGATGGTGAAGGGGCCGTTAAGCGTCATAGCCATGGACGATCCTTTCCAGCGCGGCGAGCGTCACCTCGGGCCGGTCGTCGCGCTTGAAGGGCCAGGCCTTGCGCGCCTTGCGGACGTCGCGGAGATCGATGTCGCGGACAAAGAGCGCGGGCTCCAGGTAGGCGGCCCGGCCCGCGCTCTCGCCCATCGGGGTATAAACGAACGATCCGCCGGCAAAGGCGACGCCGTCCTCGAAGCCGACCCGGTTGCAATAGATGACGAAGGCCTGGGCGAAGCGGCCCATGGACTCGCCCATGAGCTCCCACATGCGGCTCGACGTGAAGCCCTCGTCCTCGGACAAGCCGCGGCCCGGCGCGGCGCTGATGGTCAGAGTCGTCTCCGCCCCGCCGGCGAACAGGAGATAATGGGCGCTGATGTGGAGGAAATCCCGGCAGATCATGAGGCCCATCTTCCCCCAGGGGGTGTCGAAGGTCCGGAAGTTCCGCCCCGGAGCGAAGAACTTCAGCTCTTCGAACATCCCGAACGTGGGAAGGAACACCTTGCGGTGGACGTGGAGGATCCGGGGATCGGCGCCGCCCAGCGAGGCGTACAGCGCCGAGTTGTACAGCCGGTCCCGCCAGCGCTCGTAGAAGCCGACCGCGATGTCGAACGGAGGGGCGCCCGCCAGCTGGTGCTGCGCCACCAGATCGTCGAGCATCGTCCCGGCCGTGACCGCGACCTCCCGGACTCCACCCTCCACGAGGTAGCCCGTCATCGCCGCCTCGGGCAGAATCAGGAGGTCCGGGGGCTCGGTCCATTCGCCGAGTTGGGCGAACAACGTGCCCAGGCGCCTGACGTTTTCCGGGTAATCGCCCATGGCGGGCTTGAACTGGGCGACGGCGAGCCTGAGCATGGTGATGGGAAGTATAGTGCCCCGGCCCAAAGGCGCGAGACGGGCCGGGGCGCGGTGATCAACCTCACCGACAGGCCGCGCGTATCTACCCAATATCGGCCGCGCTGTGCGCCGACGACCGGACTGCAACAGGTAGGGAGACCCGCTCATATGTCCCTCGACGCCGTGATCCCTTCCACGATCGCCGGCCCCCTCACCCCGCACCTGCATCACAAGCTCGAAGCCGCCATGATCCTCCGGGGACTGGTGCAACTGGTCCTCGACCAGGGGCCGGTGGAAGTGCGGCCACGCACCTGGTACCGGGAGGGCGGGACGCACTACCTGGAAGCGCAGCGCAGGGACAGCGGCGAGCGCATGGTCGTCCGCCTCGACCAGATCCGGGATGTGAGAGCGTACTAGCACAGGCGGCAGAGTTGCAGGGTTGCGGGAGGTGAGTAGGTTTCAATCGCAGAAATGGCGCGGCAAAGCCGCGGGGTGATGGAGTTCACCCGGAACCGCGAGTTCATCGCTGATGACTCCTACCTGACGCATCATGGGTGGGGGCCTTTTTTGTGCCTCTGTACGCCTGGGTAGCCATCGGCAGCGCCGGCGGCGGTGTCCTCCGCTTCCTGCTTGGCACACTCATCCAGCAGAAGACCGGATCCACCTTCCCCGTGGGCACGCTCGCGATCAACGTCACCGGCTCGCTGGTGCTCGGCTTTATCGTCCGCTACGCCATGGCGACGCCCGCCATCGGCCCGGAGGCCCGCGCCCTGCTGACCGCGGGCCTGTGCGGCGGCTACACCACCTTCTCGACTTTCAGCTACGAGGCTGTGGCACTCATCGAGGAAGGCGACTATCATCGCGCGGCCTGGTACGTGGGCCTCAGCGTGCTGCTCGCGCTGTCCGCCACGTTCCTCGGCATGGGCCTGGCGCGAGAAATCCTCACCCTGCGGCGGAGACTCTAGACCATGCACGGGTTCAAGGGCGAACGGGTGCTGATGCGCATTCACATCGGCGAGCGGGACAAGTACCAGGGCAAGCCGCTCTACGAGGCCATCGTCCAGTTGCTGCGGTCCAGGCACTACGCCGGCGCCACGGTGCTCCGGGCGGTCATGGGCTTCGGCGCCACCGCCCGCCTGCGGACCGACCGGATCGAGGTGCTCTCGCTGGACCTGCCCATCGTGATCGAGTGCGTGGAGACGGAGGACAAGATCACCGCCATCCTGCCGGAGATCGACCAGATGATCGAGGGAGGCCTCATCACGCTCGAGCGCGCCAAGGTCATCATGTACCGGGCGAACCTGCCGCCGGAGCGCCGCACCGCGAGCTGGCAGATGGACATGACGGGGCTGTGGGAGTCGGACGAGCCGAAGCAGGGCTAGCTCGGAGGCCGCGAGCCGCAGGCCAGATCAGAACGTGAGGTAGACCGCCACTCCGGCCGCCGCCCCGACGGCCGCCATCACCGCCAGCGACGCGGCCATGTAGCGCCGGAACAAGCCAGCGCCACCAGCAGGCGCTCCAGCACCATCGCGACCGAGTCGTTCATCGTCTCACGAGCCCCAAGTCGAGCGCGCTGCCCACCAGCCACGCCCGGCCCCGGAAGGCGGTCGCCGTCACGCCCACCGCCCGCAGCGCGGGGGGCGCCGCGAGTGCGCCGTACCAGCCCGCAAAGACCGGAACGAGTGACAGCTTATCCACCAGCACGTCCCCGTATTCCTCCACCGTGGCATCGGCAACCATCTCGCCGCCCGAGGGACGCGAGGCCAGCTTGCGGGACTTCCAGCCCACGAGCCAGTAGCTCCGCCCGGCAAGCACGGTGTCGGGCAGGTCACGGTAGGTGGTGATCAGCGCCCCGCGCGCGCCGTCCGGACGGGGAAGATCGTCGAACCGCAGCGTATCCACCCACTCGTGGCCCCTGGGAGGCCACCACACCGGCAACCGGGGAATCACGCGGCGCAGCTCCAGCGGCAGCGCCGACGGCAGTGCGTCCCGGCACTCCGCCATCGCCGGGTCACATCCCGGCTCGACGTCAGTGAACTCCCCGCGCCGTGTGAGCCGCATGTAGTAGCGCAGCGTGTCCTCCGGGTACGCGCGCCCCGCCTGAGGCGCCGCGCCCGGACTCCAGTTGATCTTCGAGAGGCTGTCGTTCCACACCAGATAGCGGTCATCCCGCACCACGAACCGCAGCAGCTTCGTCTCGTCGTAGCGCGCAAGGACCTCGGTGTCGCGCACCGTCTCAGCGACGTACTCGACCCGGTACGCGAAGGCGTCCGGCCAATCATAGCCGGTGGGATTCGGGGCCCGCGCGGACTCGTTGGTGCAGCCACCGAGCGCCAGGGCGGCAACAATGACCGATCGCAAGCCAGGATGGCGTCGCGTATGTGTCATAACAGCACGGACGGCGTGTTCGACGGGATGCATCCGAGGAAGATCATGCTGCCGGACCCGCTCCGCCAGATTGCCGGACGGGGCCCGAGCGGGAGGATTGGCGCTCGGCGGCAACATGCAGCAGTTTCCAGCCAGACTCCGGACGGCCGTCCTCCCCGGCCTGCCGGTCCAGGCGGGATCGCTGGTACGCCGATTGCTGGGAACGTCGGCGGACCGCTGGTTTCAGTTTGAGGAGGAGCACATGTCCGCACCGTCTTCGCGCCTCGCGCGCCTCGCGCTCGTCACCACTCTCCTGGCCGCACCGGCGGCGGCGCTCGCTTACGGAGTCTGGGTCCACGCCGTCGTCCCCATCGAGGTCCTCAGCCGCCTCGATCCGAAGCTCTCGCCTGCCATCAAGACGACGATGGTCTCCGGCGCGACCGACGCCGACCTCGCGCGCTTCCGCCTCTGGTTCTACGGCCGGGCGGTNNCCCGAGGCGCAGGTGCTCGGGGTGGATCCGTTCGCGGCAGTCTACGGCGCGCGCACCAGGAACGACATTGCGATGGATCCCACCACGCCCTACCAGCCCGGCCAGAAGGTGAGCATCGCCACGGCCCTGGAGATGGGCTCCGTGTACGCGGACATAGACCGGCGCAACCAGGACCGGCTCTACCGGACTCCCGACGGCCGGGTGGTGTTGACGGCGCATGGTGACACGGTGCCGATGGATCCGATGACCCTGAACTGGGGCAGGCTGACCGGCCTGTCGAGCCAGGCGCACGCGCACATCGGACTGAACCACGAGCACCATTCGAGCGAGACCGGCGTCCTGAGCATGACGCCGTGGAACTTCGTCGTCGCGATCGGCTTCCCGACGGATTCCGTGGAGTCGTACGCCGAGGCGAACGCGCAGCTCTACACCGATCTCTCCTACCTCGCGATGNNTGGGCGGCGGCTCGGGCGCCGATATGCTCAGCGACCTCTACGCCGGCAACGCGATGCACTACATCACCGACGTCGGAAACCCGATCCACACCCTGCAGGCGGGGATCGAGCGTTTCTATACCGACGCCACCATGCAGTACTGGATGAACCGCTTCACGACGCTGTTCGGCCTGTTCGGCACGACGCCGTCGCGCAACAGCATCGGCCTCGACATCCTGACCAACCACCACACGCTCTCGGAGAAGCTCTTCCAGGTCGAGCTGCAGCAGGCCTGGCGGCTCGATTCCCTGGGCAAGCGGGATTCCATTTCCGCCTCGATGCGTGGCGTGCTCGACGCACTGCGGAATGGCGATCCGATGTTCAAGCGGGTGCTCGACGGGGCGGTCATCTCCAACGCGGCGAAGTACTGGTACCCGCCGTACGGCAGCCTGATCGCCAGCACCGTCATAGACTCGAGCTACCAGGACGGCGCGACCATCTACCGGCTGATCCGGGAGATCGCCGTGCCCCGGCTGCACAAGCTCGGCGTCGCGATCAACTTCGACACCATCCCCGACGCCAAGGCCTGGGACTACGTGCAGGACCGGAGCGATCCCCAGATCAGGGCGGCCATCGACACCTTCAACATCTACCAGGGCAAGGGGCTGGCGCGGGTGCACGACGCTCTCACCTCCTGGTGGGACCGGTACATCATCACCGGCCGCACGCTGCCCAAGGACCGTTCCGCCCTGATAGACGGACTCCTCAAGCGCGTGCTGCGCAGCCAGCTCAACTACCTGAACGCAGCGGACGCTCGGCGGCAGGAGTACATAGACTCGCACGGGGGGTTGAAGCGGTAGGGACGTGAGCGCGCCGCCGATCCTTCCGGAATTCGATCGCCTCGGTCTGGCGCGCGCCTTCGAGCAGCAGCTCACCGGCGACGTAGAGATCGCGCTGTCGTTGCCCCCCCATCCCCACGACGAGGAGGGGATGGGGGCGGCACGCCGCTCCGCCGCCCTGGTGGGCGAGCTGGCT
>PMIK01000080.1 GCA_003157095.1 Gemmatimonadota bacterium
GGCTGGCGGGCCGCCGGGCGTGGAGCCCGGCGCTGCTCGTCTTCAACCCCGCCGCTGCGGCGCGCGATGCCGTGGTGGACGCCGAGGTGGCGCTGTTCGAGGGCGACGTATCGGTCGGCCAGCAGCGAGTCCCGGCCGCGCCGGCGGTGCGTCCCGGCGCGTTCCGGCTCGTGGGTCCCGATGGGCAGCCGGTCCGCTTCCAGGACCTGGGCGCCAGGGCGGGCTACGACCTGGTCGAGAGCCCGATGCGCTATCCGCTGTCGTCCGCGGTCGAGTGGCGGCGCGTGGCGATCCAGGCGCGGGGCCTGCCCGCATTGGGGGTCGTCGCCATCGGCGTGGAGGAGGTGAGGGCGCGCCGCCGCGGCGGCGTGGGCGTGCATGGCGCGCCCGACCCGGCGGATGTCGTCATCGCCGGGAACGCCATGTGGAACGAGCACCTCGCCGTGATCGTGGAGCCGGAGGGGACGCTCCAGCTGGTGGATTGCGCGAGCGGCGAACGGTACGCCGGCCTGGGTGCGCTCGAGGACAACGGCGACGCCGGCGACAGCTACACCTACTCGGCGCCGCGCCCGGACCGGGTGGTGGGCGAGCCCGACGAGGCGGCGGTGCGCGTCGTGCTCGCGGGGCCGCTGCGCGGTGCGCTCGAGATCGTGCGCCGCTACGAGAGGGCGATGCTGGACACGGTGACCCGCGTGACGCTCGATGCGGGCGCCGACGTGGTCGAGATCGAGATCGAAGGCGAGAACCGCCGCACCGACCATCGCCTGCGCATGGCCTTCCCGCTCGGTGCTCCGGCGAAGCGCGAGGCCGCCGACGGCCTGTACGGTCCGGTGGAGCGCGGGACGGGCCGTCGCGCGCCGATGCCGCGCGGGGTCGAACGGCCGGCGCCCACGGCGCCGATGCAGCGGTATGTCTCGGTGGCATCGGGCGCGCGCGGGCTCACGGTGTTCACGGCGGGGCTGCCGGAGTACGAGCTGCGCCGGGACGGCACGGTGCTCGTGACGCTGCTCCGGGCGTTCGGCCAGATGTCGCGCGAGGATATGCCCGAGCGCCCCGGCCACGCCGGTTGGCCCACGCCGACGCCGGACGCGCAATGTCCCGGGCCGTTCCGCGCCCGTCTCGGCGTCCACCCCCATTCCGCGCGTGCCATGGACGAGCTGGTGGGTATCGAGCGGGCGGCCGAGCGGTTCCACGCGCCGCCGCTGGCGGCGATGCGGCGGTCGCTGCTCGCGGTGCCGCGGCCAGTGCCCGGCCCGGAGTTGGTGGGCGAGGGGTTGGTGTTCTCGGCGATGAAGCCGGCCGAAGCGGGGCGGGGCATCGTGCTGCGCTGCTATAACGCGCTGGCACGGCCGGTTTCGGGCGCGTGGCGCCTGCCGTGGCGCGCGCGATCCGCGCACCTCGTCCGGCTCGACGAGTCGCCGCTCGCTCCGCTCGCGCTCGCGGCGGACGGCCGGGTGCGCTTCGACGCCGCCCCGCGCGCCGTCGTGACGGTACTGCTCCGCTAGCCGCCGCTCCGCTCGCCCGCGATCGCGCCCTCCAGCGCGTCGGCGAGCCAGCTGAATCCCAGCACGACGAGCGCGACCGCCGCGGCGGGCGCGAGGCTCACCCAGGGCGCGATCATCAGCGCGTCGCGCCCCGACGCGATCATGTTCCCCCACGACGGTGTCGGCGGCTGCACCCCCACGCCGAGGAAGGAGAGGCCCGCCTCGAGCATGATGGCGGCGCCGACGCCGAGCGCGGCGGCGACCAGCGCCGGCGTCAGCGCGTTCGGGAGGACGTGCCCGAGCAGCACGCGGTAGGGCGGGGATCCCAAGGCGCGCGCCGCTTCCACGAAGGGCCGCGAGCCGAGCGCGCGCACTTCGCCGCGCACCAGCCGGGCCACGGTCATCCAGCCCGTGACACCCAGCGCGAGCACCGTCACCCACGCGCCGGGCTCCACCAGCACGACGAGGAGGAGCAGGAACGGCACGCGCGGGATGGCGAGCGCGGCGTCGGTGACGGCCACGATGAGCCGGTCCACGGCACCGCCGGCGTAGCCCGCGACCGCCCCCGCCCCGACGCCCACCGCCGTGGAGACCAGCGCCGCGAGTGTGCCAACGGCCAGCGAGATGCGCGCACCGGCGAGGAGAACGGCGAGCACGTCCCGGCCGAACCGGTCGGTTCCCAGCAGGTGCCACACGCCGTCCGGGGTCCGGGACANNAGCAGCGGGCCCACCACGGCCCCGGCGACGAACACCCCGATCAGCGCCACGCCGACCTGCGCCCGGCGATCGCGCCACGCGCTCGCGAACACGCCGCGCCGCGCGCTCACCCGGAGCGCCCCGGGCGCGGATCGGCGAATGACGCCAGCAGGTCGGCCAGCAGGTTGCCCAACACGACCAGCGCGGCGAAGACCGCGGTGGAGGCCATCACCACCGGGTAGTCCCGCGCCAGGACCGCCTGCACCGTGACCCTTCCCATCCCCGGCCAGGCGAAGATCGCCTCGACGAACACGACGCCGGAGAAGAGCGCGGGGAGCTGCAAGCCGAACAGCGTGACGACGGGAACCAGTGCGTTCCGGAGGGCGTGGCCGAGCAGCACCCGCGTCTCGCCCAGTCCCTTGGCGCGTGCCGCCCGCACGAAGGGTTGCCGCAGCGCCTCGAGCATCGCGCCCCGGACGTACCGCGCGGTGCCGGCCACGCCCACGATGGCCAGCGTGACGACCGGGAGCACGAGGTGGCGGAGGCGGTCGGCCAGNNGCCCAGCGCGACGACGTAGGAGGGCAGGGCGTACAGCGCCGTAGTGATCCCCGTCAGGGCGGCGTCCATCCGGCTGCGCCGGCGCGACGCCTGGTAGGCGCCGATCAGGATCCCGCCAAGGTAGGTCACGAACAGCGACGTTCCCACCAGCAGGAGCGTGGGGCCGAGGGCGTCGCCCAGTACGGCCGTCACCGGGCGCTGCTGGGCGATGCTCGTGCCCCACCGGCCGGTCACGAACCGGGTCAGCCACTCCGCGTACTGCGCGGGCAGCGGGCGATCGAGCCCGAGCGCCTGGCGTGCGGCCGAAACGGTCGCGGCGTCGGCGGCTGGGCCCAGGTACAGGCGCACCGGATCGCCCGGCATGAGGTGCACGGCGGCGAACGTCGCCGTCACTACCAGCAGAACGGTGACGCAGGCGACCAGGACCCGGCGCGAAAGCGCGGTGCGCATAGCGGCCAATCTCGCGGCCGCCGCCCGATTTCTCTAGCTTCCCCCCGTGCGGTGGTGGTGGGTGCTTTGCGCGTTGGCCGTGGTGGGATGCGGCCCCGTCGCGCCGGCGGCGACGATCTTCTACGCGTCCGGCGCCGACCTGCAGTCCATCAATCCCCTCCTCACCGTCCATCCGCTCGCCAGGCAGGTGCAGCGGTACGCGCTGTTCACGACCCTGGCCCGCTACGACACGGCCCTGGTGGCGCGGCCCTACCTGGCCGCCGGATGGCGCTGGACCGCGGACCGGCGCACGCTCGAGCTGGAGCTGCGGCGCGACGTGCGCTGGCACGACGGCGCGCCGACCACCGCGGCGGACGTCGTGTTCACGCTGGATGCGGCGCGCGATCCGCTGACCGGGTACCCGCGGGCGTCGGACCTGGAGTGCCTGACCGAGGTGCGGGCGATGGATCCCTCGACGGTGCGCCTCGTGTTTTGCCGCGCGCAGCCGGGATTCCCGGACGTGCTCACCGACCTGGCGATCCTGCCCGCGCACCTGCTCGCGGGCCTGCCGCACGGCCAGTTGAGGAGCGCCTCGTTCAACGAGCATCCGGTGGGCAACGGGCCGTTCCGCTTCGTGTCGCACGCCCCGGGCCAGCGGTGGGTGTTCGATGCGAACCCCGGCTTTCCCGCCGCCCTCGGCGGCCCTCCCGGCATCCGGCGGCTGGTGATCGTGGTCGTGGACGAGCCCGCGACCAAGCTGGCGGGCCTGGTGACCGGTGAGCTGGATGTGGCCGGCATCCAACCGATGCACGCGGGGCTGGTCCGCAACGATCCGGCGCTGGCCGTGATGGACTACCCGATCCTTCTGACCTACGGCCTGGCGTGGAACACCCGGCGCCCGCCGTTCGACGATCCACGCCTGCGGCGCGCGCTGACGCTCGCGCTGGATCGCCGCGCGATGGTGGCCGCGTATCTGTACGGCTTCGGCGAGGTGGCCGACGGCCCGGTGCCGCCGTGGCATCCGCTCGCCGTTCCCGTGGATCGGGTGCCGTTCGACCGCGCGGCGTCCGGCGCGCTGCTGGATTCGCTGGGGTGGAGGGTGGGAGCGGACGGGGTGCGCCGGCAGGGCGCTCGCTCCCTCGCCGTCACCATCCTGACGGTCGGGGCGGCCGACAACTCGCTCGAGCAGATGATCCAGGCCGACCTGGGGGCCGTNNCTCGTGACCGGCGTTCTCGGTGACCTGTCCCTGGGATACCTGCGCGCCCTGTTCGACTCGCGGCGCCTGGCCGAGCCGCTGCAGTACGCCCAGTACGCGAGCGCGGCGGTGGACCGGGCGCTGGATGCGGGTGATCTGGCGGAGGTGCAGCGGATCGTGGCGCGCGACCTGCCGATCACGTTTCTCTACCACGCGCGCGGCCTGCAGGGGATGAGCCGGCGGGTGCGCGGCGTGCGGATGGATCTGCGCGGCGAGCTGGCCACGCTGCGTCGCTGGCACCTCGATCCGCCCGCCCGGGCGCGGGAGTGAGCCGATGGTAATCGCCCACGCGCGCGCGCCGCTGCGAATTGACCTGGCCGGTGGCTGGACCGACGTCGCGCCGTACAGCGCGCGGTCGGGCGGCGCGGTGGTGAGCGTCGCGCTCGCCCTGTACGCCCACGTGCAGGTGCGCCGGCAGCGGAGCGGCGTGAGCCTGCACGCGCTGGATCTTGGGGCCGCGGTCTCGGCGCGCCGCGCGGCCGAGCTGCGCCCGGACGGCGAGCTGGGCCTGCTCAAGGCCGCCGCGCGCCGCCTCGGGCCGCCGGGCGGGTTCGAGGTCCTTACGAGCTGCGATGCGCCGCCCGGCTCCGGTCTCGGGGGCTCCGGCGCCATGGGGGTCGCGCTGGTGGCGGCATTCGCCGCCCTGCGGAGTGAGCGGCCGCTGGCGGCTGAGGTCGCCGAACGCGCCTTCGAGCTGGAGGCGATGGATGTCGGGATCATCGGCGGCAAGCAGGACCAGTACGCCGCGTCGCTGGGTGGACTGCAGTTCCTCGAATTCGGCGAGCGCCGGGTGAGTGCGACCCGCCTGGCGGTGCCGGAGGACGCGCTGCGGGAGCTGGAACGGCACCTGGTGCTGTGCTACAGTGGTGCCTCGCGGCTGTCCGCGGATATGCACGCGCGGGTCTGGCGGCGGTACGCGGAGGGCGATCGGGCGGTGCTCCGCTCGCTCGACGGCCTGCGCGCCTGCGCGCTCGAGATGCGCGAGGCCGTGGCCAGGGGGCGGCTGAGCGTGGTGGGCGATATCCTCTCCCGCAACTGGGCGCATCAACGCGCCCTGGGGGAAGGCATGGAGACGGGCGTGATGCGCGCTCTGGCGCGCGCCGCGACGGCGGCTGGTGTGGCGGGGTACAAGGCGTGCGGCGCGGGCGCCGGCGGGTGCATGGTGTTCCTCGCCAAGGCGGGGCGGGCGTTCGCGGTGGCCGAGGCGCTGCGGGCGGCGGGCGGCGTCGTGCTGCCGTGCAGTTTCGACGCGACCGGCGTGGTGAGCTGGCTCGGGGTGGAGCGCTGACATGCGGAGCGTGCTCGTATCGCCGGAGGCGCTCGCCCATCGCGGGCACGAGATCGCGGCGTCGCCCGACCTGGCCGCGATCAAGGCGCGGCTCACCGCGGAGCTGGGCGAGTTCGTCGCCCGGCCGCTCTACATCCCCGATGGCAAGGCGCTTCTGTCGCGTTGGGGCAGCGCCTGCCGCGACGACGGCGCGGAGTTGGAGTTCGATCCGTGGGCCCCCCACGCGCAGCGCTGCACGCGCTGCGGCCGCGTCTGGGCAACCGAGCAGAGCCACCGCTGGTGGGTCTACTGGTACCAGCTGTGGCTGGCGGAGCGCTGCTGGCAGGCGGCGCTGCTCGGCCTGCTGGATGGCGATGCGCGCTTCGAGGCGCGCGCCCACGAGGTCCTGGCGGGGCTGGCCGAGCGCTATCTCGCGTACCCCAATGAAGACAATGTGCTCGGCCCGAGCCGTCCCTTCTTTTCGACCTACCTCGAATCCATCTGGGTGCTGCAGCTCGCGGCCGCCGCGTCGCTCCTGAGCGAGCACGGCCGCCTGCCCGCCGGCCTGGAGCGCGACCTGACGGCCCGGTTGTTCCGGCCCTCGGCCGAGACCATCGCCGACTACGAGGAGCGACGCTCCAACCGGCAGGTGTGGAACGCGGCGGCGTTGTTCGCGCTGGGCTCGGTGCTGGACGAGCCTGCGCTTCGCGAGGGAGCCGCGCGCGGCCCGGCCGGCATCCTCGCCACCCTGGACGAAGGGCTGCTGAGCGACGGCCTCTGGTACGAGGGGGAGAACTACCACTGGTTCGCGCTGCGCGGCCTGGCGTGGGGCGCGGAGCTGCTGCGCACGGAGGACGAGACGGACCTGTGGACCTCGGGCACCGAGGTTGCCCGCAAGTTCCGCGACGCGTTTCGGGCGCCGGTGCTGACCGCGCTGCCGGACTTCACCTACCCGGCGCGCCGCGATTCCAGGTTCGGCGTCTCGCTGCGCCAGCGCCGCATGGCCGAGCTGTGGGAGCTGTCGCTGGCCCGCGCGGCGGAGCCCGGCCTCGCCTCGCTGCTCGGCCACGTGTATGACCCCACGGTCCCGGTCGTCGAGGGTGGCGCCGGACTGATCACCGAGGTGGAGCGCAACGAGCCGGCGTCGGGAGTGCGGCGTCCCGGCCTCGGATGGAAGGCGCTGCTGTGGGCGGCCCCGGCGCTGCCGGCGGAGGACGCCGCCGCCTGGCCCCCCGCGTCGGCGCACCTCGAGGCCACCGGGCTCGCCATTTTCCGCCGCGACGAGGGACGGACATACGTGAGCCTCGACTACGGCGAGCCGGGAGGCGGGCACGGGCACCCCGACCGCCTGAACCTCACGCTGCACGCGGGCGGGATACCGTGGCTGGTGGACTTCGGCACCGGGTCGTACGTCTCGCCGAGGCTCGCCTGGTACCGCTCGACGTTGGCCCACAACGCCCCGCTGGTGGACGGGCTGTCGCAGGCCGAGGTGCACGGCGTCTGTGCCGGCTACGAGGAGCGTGGCGACTACGGCTGGGTGTGCGCGCAGCTGCCGGACGGCACCGCCTTCGATGGCGTGGGCGTCCAGCGAACGCTCGTCGTGACGCCGCAGTACGTCCTCGACGTCTTGCAGATGGCGAGTGCCGTCGGCGAGCGCATGCTCGCGCTGCCGTGGCACGGCTGGGGCCGGGTGACACCGGACCATGTCGGGCTCACGTTCGAGCGCGACGAAGGCGTGCTGCGGGTCTACCTCGCCGGCCGGCAGCCGTTCCAGGTGCAGCTCTCGCGCGCGCCCGGGCCGCCGCTTCCCGGCGCGCCTGATGAGGCGGAGGAGCTGGCGTTTGCGGTCGTGGTCGCCGCGGGAGAGACGGTGACGCTGGTGGCATGCCTGGACGACGGCGGCGCGGTCGAGGAAGTCGAGTGCCACGAGCAGGAGTTCGTGGTGCGGCTGGCCGACGGCGGCATGCATTCGCACGGGCCCACCGAGTACGGATGGCGGATTGATCTTGGGCGCGGCGACCCGATCGAGCTGGGCGGGGCGCGCGAGCTGCCGGAAGAACCGGCATCGGCGGAGCCGCCGCGGCGGGAGGAGCGCGTCGCGGCCGCGCGGAGCCTGGGCGTGCGGAAGGCGCCGGCGCTGGACGGCACGCTCGACGGCTTCCGGCTCGACGCACCTCTCGTCCTCGACCGCTCCGAGCAATTCCGGCGCGCCGAGGCGCCGTGGGCCGGGCCCGACGAGTTCTCGGCCAGGGCCTATCTCAATCACGAGGGCTCGACGCTCTATCTCGGGGTGGACGTGACCGCGCCGGAGCCGGCGTTCCGGCCGCGCGGCGCCGCAAACCCCGAGTGGGACAACGAGAACCCCGACGTCCACTCCGACGGCATCCAGGTGTACCTGGATGGCGTGAGCTTCCTGGGGTGGCTCATTGTGCCCGACGCCGACAACTGGTCGCGGCTCAAGGTGTCGGCGGTATCCGGCACCGACGGCTCGCCCGAGATGGTGCGCGGCGCCTGGCAGCCGACGGAACGCGGGTACCGGATCACCGTCGCCATCGAGCTGCCGGACGACGTCCAGAATCTCGGCTTCGACCTGTGCGTGAACCGGTTCCGCGAGGGCCGCGAGCGGCGGGTGGGACAGCTGGTCTGGTCCGGCGCCGGTGGGGCGCGGCTCTACCTGGCCGGCGACCGGCCGCTGACGCACCACCTGCCGCTGGTCGCCGTGGAAAAGTGAGGGTGCCGTGAGCGGTCCCGGCGACATCGCGCGGCGCGCGGCGCAAGCGGTGGCGGGCTTCACCTCCACGCGTTCCAAGGGGCCGGACGCGATGTTCGGGGGCCCCGACGGCCCGACGCACCTGGTGCGCGCGCAGGCCGCCAGGATCGAGACGGCGGACGGGCAGTGGCTGCTCGACTGGACGATGGCGCTGGGCGCGGTCGCCCTCGGCTATGCCCATCCGCGGGTGCAGGAGGCCGCCGCGCGCGCGGTGCGCGACGGGGCGGTGGGTCCGCTGCCGCACGTCCTCGAGGTCGAGGTCGCCGAGCGCCTGTGCGCCGTGTATCCCGGAGCGGAGCAGGCGCGGTTCCTCAAGACGGGCGCGGAAGCCGTGCAGGCGGCGGTCCGCATCGCGCGGGTCGCGACCCGGCGCGAGCGGGTGGTGCACGCGGGCTATCACGGGTGGCTGGACGGCCCCACCGTCGGCGCCGGCGTGCCGCGCGGCACCGAGCGGCGCTGGACCGCGGTCCCGTTCGATGACATCCCGGCCCTGGAAGCGGCCGTCGCGGGGGCGGAGCCGCCGGCGGCGATCGTCCTCGAACCGGTGATCGAACGCGCGCCGGCCATGGCCTGGCTCGAGGCCGCGCGCCGCCTCGCCTCCGAGTCGGGCGCGGTGTTGGTCTTCGACGAGATCAAGACGGCCTTCCGCCTCGCGGCCGGTGGCGCGGCGCAGCGCTATGGCGTCCATCCGGATCTCGCGGTCTTGGGCAAGGCGCTGGCCAACGGCTTTCCGCTGGCCGCCGTGGTCGGCCGGGCCGACCTGATGGCGAGAGTGCGGGAGACCTGGATCTCTTCCACGCTCGCGACCGAGTTCGTGGCGCTGGCGGCGGCACGCGCGGTGCTCGACGTGTGGAGCGAGACGGATGTGGCCGGGCACCTCGCGCGGGCCGGCGGCCTGATGCGCGACGCGCTCGATGGGTGGGCCGAGCCGCGCCCCTGGACCGTGTGCGGCGTCCCCGAGATGTGGTTCCTGCGGTTCGGCGACGATGCCCGTGAGCGCCGCTTCCTGCTGGATTGCGCGCGGCGCGGTGTGCTCCTCAAGCGGGGGGCCTACAACTTCCCCAGCCTCGCGCACGACCGTCCGGAGGTCGAGGAGACGGTCCGCGTGATTCGCGAGGCACTATTGGAGGCGACGCCGTGAACCTCGCGCCCGCCGCCGGCCCGCTGGTGGACGTGCATGCGCACTTCCTGCATAAGCGTTGCGGGCGGTCCGATTGGGCCGATCGCAACGCGAGCCGCCTCGCCGCCGGCGCGCGCATCGGCATCACGGTGCATCTCGCCTCGATACTCGGGAGTTTCGGCCACTCGTCGCCGACGTACTTCCCATCGCCGGAGGACGTGTCGGCCGGGAACGAGGCGATGCGCGCGATCGTGCGCACGCATCCCGGCCTGGTCGGCGGCTATGTCACCGTGAACCCGAACTACACCGACCACGCGCTGGCCGAGATCGAGCGCGGACTGGCGGAAGGGATGGTCGGCGTCAAGCTGGCGGCGAGCCGGCGCGCGAGCGACGCCCTGCTGGACCCCGTCGCGGCGCTTGCGGCCGAGCGGGGCGTCCCGGTGCTCCAGCACGTGTGGCAGCGCCGGGTCCGGGAGGTGCCCAACCAGGAGATCTCCGACGCGCTCGATCTGGGGGAACTCGCCGCGCGCCACGGCGGCGCGCACTTCATCCTCGCCCACATTGGCGGAGGAGGGGATTGGGCGCACTCGCTGCGGGCGCTGGCATCAGTGCCGAACGTCTGGGTGGACCTCTCCGGCAGCGGCGTGGATCGCGGGATGCTGGAGCTGTGCCTGGAGTGCGTCGGGGCGGAGCGTCTCCTGTGGGGCACGGACCTCACGATGGACACGGGATGGGCGAAGCTGCGGGCGCTTGAAACGATGGGTCTCGACGACGAAGCGCTGGAGGGCATCCGATGGAAGACCGCCGCGCGGCTCTTCCGGCTGAGCTTGTAGACCACAACGCCCTGGTCGGGCCGTATCCGTTCCGCCGGCTCCCCGACCCGACGCCGGAGCGCCTGGTCGCGGACCTGGAGCGCCTCGGCATCGCGCGGGCGTGGGTCGGGCACGTGCCGAGCATCTACTACCGCGACGTGGCGGCGGGCAACGACGAGCTGCTGCGCTGGCTCGCGCCGCATCGCTCGCGGCTGCTGCCGGTGCCGGCCGTGAATCCCGCGTACGCCGGCTGGGAGCGGGAGATAGAGCGCGCCCGCGCGGAGGGGTGTCCGGCGGTGCGCACCTATCCGGCGCACTACGGCTTCGACGCGGCGGGCGCCGAGATGAAAGCCCTCGCCGCGCGGTGCGCCGATCTCGACCTCCAGCTGGTGCTCACGGTGCGCATCGAGGATGGCCGGCAGCGGCATCGGCTCGATGTCGCCGGCGATCTGCTCGGCGCCGACGTGCGCGCGGCCGTGCGTGCGCACCGCGGGCTGCGCCTCGTCGTGACCAACGCCGATCGTGGGTTCGTGGAGGAGGTGCACTTCGGCTCCACGCCCGGTGAGGCGGCGCGACTTCACTGGGACATCTCATGGCTGTGGGGCCCGCCCGACGACCAGTTGGCCGCGCTCTACCGCACCGTGGGCCGCGACCGTTTCGTGTTCGGGACGCACTTTCCCTTCCGCCTGCCGGAAGCGGCGCTCACGAAGCTGGCGCTGGCCGGGTAGCGTCGTCCGGGCTCCCGTCGTAGCTTGCGCACGCGCGTCCCCGGAATCGGGGGCGCGCGTTCGCGTTGCGTGAGGTGGCCTGCGTGGTCTTCGCCGAAATCGTGTTTCCCGGATGGAATCCGGTGGCCCTCCATCTCGGCCCGCTGGCGATCCGCTGGTACGGGCTCGCGTACCTCGCGGGGTTCCTGATCGCGGGCGCGCTGCTCGACCGGATGGTGCGCGACAAGTTTCTTCCGCTCACCACCGCGGCCGTGAGCGACCTGGTCGGATGGCTGGTGGCCGGCGTGCTGGTCGGAGGGCGCCTCGGCTACGCGCTGTTCTACGATCCGCGGATGTTCCTCCGGCCGCTCGACCTGATCAAGGTGTGGGAGGGTGGCCTCTCGTTCCACGGCGGCCTCATCGGCGTGCTGGTGGCGTCGGTGCTGTTCGCGCGGCGGCGCAAGGTCTCATGGCGGCGCCTGGCCGACGGGCTCGCGCTGGCCGCGCCGGCCGGCATCTTCCTGGTGCGGCTCGCGAACTTCGTCAACGGCGAGCTGTTCGGGCGCCTGGCGCCGGCCAGCCTGCCGTGGGCGATGCGGTTCCCCACCGATCCGGCGGCTCAGGAACTCTCCCCGGACCTGGCGCGGGCGGGCGGCATGAACTGGCACGACGCCTACGCCGCGCTGCGCGCGAGCGGGGCGTGGGCGGCCATCGCGGCACACATCCCGCTGCGCCATCCCTCGCAGCTCTACGAAGCGGCGCTCGAAGGTCTCACCGTCGGCGCGGTGCTGTGGTGGGTGTACGCCCGCCGGAGAACGACGCTGCGGCCTGGCACCCTGGCCGGATTGTTCGTGGTGCTCTACGCGGCCGCGCGGTTCCTGATCGAGTTCACCCGCCAGCCGGACGCGCAGTTTGTCACCGCGGCCCATCCGCTCGGCACGGTGCTGGGCCCGTTCTCGATGGGGCAGATGCTCAGCCTGCTCCTGGCGGTGTTCGGGGCCGCGCTGCTCGCGTGGCGCGGCTCGGACGCGGATCGTCCGGCGCGACCCGATCTGCCCTTGTAATTGCAATCCGTCGGCAGTAAAATTTCGCGACTTCTCCCCACACGACTTAGCGGTTATCCAACGTCTGCATAGGGCTTGGATGAAGCGTTCGAGCTACATGATCGCCGGCGGTGTGCTGCTCTGCTCGGCCGCAGCACTCGCCGGCGTTTCGTTGGTCAAGGGACAGGGCGCGGAGCGGCGCGCCCCGGCCGACACGACGTTCAGCGCGCTGCCGCGCTCGTCGGGGGTGGGGTTTTCCAGCCTGGACGGCGTCCGTCCCGGCGGCGACTGGCCGAGACTCCCCGGGCGGCTCAAGGGGCCGGCGCAGCCCATCTTCTACCGCCACGACGTTCACGCCGGCCAGTACCGCATCCCGTGTCTCTACTGTCACAACAACGCCGCGAACTCCTGGACCGTGAACCTCCCGTCCGAGAGCACGTGCATGGGCTGCCACATCGTGACGTCGGCGCCCGACACGGCGGGGAACCCGAACGCCGAGATCGCGAAGCTGCGGGACTTCTACGCCAAGTCCGCGTCCATTCCGTGGGTCCGGATCAACAAGCTCCCCGAGTACGCGCATTTCCCGCACATGCGCCACGTCGCGGCGGGGCTCGCCTGCCAGACGTGCCACGGCAACATCCAGCAGATGCCGCGGGTCTTTCCGGTGCGCGACCTGAGCGACATGGGCTGGTGCACCAGCTGCCACATGCAGCGCGGCGTGACCCGCGACTGCACCGCCTGCCACTTCTAGCCGAGCGTCGAGGAGCGTAATGGAGCGGAGGCGGTTCCTTGAGGTGGCGGGTGCAGCGGGCATCGGCGTGGCCGCCGGATGCGCGCCGAGCTCCGGCGAGCGTCTGCTCCCCTACGTGAACGAGTCCGACGACCTCATCCCCGGCATTCCGGAGTTCTACGCCAGCACGTGCCGCGAGTGCCCCGCGGGGTGCGGGATCCTGGTGAAGACCCGCGAGGCCCGCGCCATCAAGGTGGAGGGCAATCCGCTCCACCCGATCGGGCACGGGAAGCTGTGCGCGCGCGGGCAGGCGGCGCTGCAGGGACTGTACGACCCCGATCGCCTGAAGCAGCCGTACCGTCATACCGCGCGCGGGATGGAGCCGGTGACGTGGGACGAGGCCATCCAGCAGGTGGCTACCGCGCTGGGGGCGGCGGAGGCTTCCGGGGCCGACCGGGTGGCGCTGGTGACCGGTGCCGACAGCGGCGTGCTCGACGCGTTCTACGACGAGTGGCTCGCGGCGTTCCGCTCGCACCGGCGGTTGCGGTACGAGGCGTTCGCCTACGAGCCGCTCCGCGAGGCGAGCCGGCTCACGTTCGGGGTCGCCGCCGTGCCGGAGTTCGACTTCGCGTCGGCGCAGTACGTGCTGTCGTTCGGTGCCGATTTCCTCGAGACCTGGCTCTCGCCGGTCGAGTACGCGCGCCAGTTCGCGGAGGCGCACCGCTACCGGGACGGCCGGATGGCCAGGTTCGTGGCCGTCGAGCCGCGCCGCGGGCTGACGGCCTTCAGCGCCGACGAGTGGATCGCGCCCAAGCCGGGCACCGAGGGCCTGCTCGCGCTCGGCATCGCGGCCGGCGTGGTGCGGCAGGGCAAGGCGGTGCTCGCGGGCGGCGAGGCGGACCGGGTGCGCGGGTTCCTCGCCCGCTTCACGTCGCGCAGCGTCGCCGACGCGACGGGCGTCGCGGAAGACGTGATTGACCGGGTGGCGCGCGAGTTCGCGGCCGCCAAGCCGAGCCTCGCGGTGGCGGGCGGCGTGGCGAGCCAGCATCGTGCGGCGACCCAGACGGCGGCCGCCGTGAACCTGCTCAACTACGTCGCCGGCAACGTCGGACGGACGGTGCGCTTCCACGCGGCGTCGCCGTGGGACAAGGTCTCGCGCTACCGGGACGCGGCCGCGTGGGTGGCCGCGATGAACGCAGGCGCGGTGGACGTCGCGCTGGTCCACGGGACCAACCCCGCCTTCACGCTGCCGGCGACGGCCGGCTTCGCCGACGCGTTCCGGAAGGTGCGCCTCAAGGTGGCGTTCGCGAGCCATCTCGACGAGACGGCCGAGCTGTGCGACCTGGTGCTGCCCGACCTCACGCCCCTCGAGCAGTGGAGCGCGGTCGAGCCCGCCGCCGGAGTGCGGAGTTTCGTCCAGCCCGCGATGACCCCCGTCTTCGACGGTGCGCGCCAGACGGCGGACGTGCTCCTGGCGATCGCGGCCAGGGCGGGCAAGGCGGTAGGGAAGGGCGCCACCAGCGCGCGCGAGCTGGTCGCGGCGGGGATGACCCCGGCGGCGCTGGAGCAAGCCCTGCAGCACGGCGGTGCATTCGTCCCGGCGCCGGCCGAGCCGGTGCGATTGGTGCCCGACTTCGCGCGCGTCACCTATCAGGCGCCGGCGTTCGACGGCGACGGTGGCCCCGAGGCGCTGGTGCTGGTTGCCTACCCCTCGGCGTCGCTGTTTGACGGGCGGGGCGCCAACAAGGGCTGGCTGCAGGAGCTGCCCGACGTGGCGACCAAGATCGCCTGGCAGAGCTGGGTGGAGGTGCACCCGGACACGGCGCGGCGGCTGGGCGTCGCCAACGGCGACGTGGTGACCGTGACGTCGCCGCACGGGCGGGTTGAAGCGCCGGTGTACGTCTATCCCGGCGTCCGGCGCGACGTCGTCGCGATGCCGATCGGGCAGGGGCACACCGCCTACGGGCGCAACGCGCGGAACCGCGGCGTCAACCCGCTCGCCCTGCTCGGCGCCGACGCAACCGACGTCTCCGGGGCGCTCGCCTTCTGCTCCACCCACGTCACCCTGGCGAAGACGGGGCGGACCGTGCCGCTGGCGACCACCGAGGGCAGCGCGCGGCAGCTCGGGCGCGGAATCGCCAGGGCGGTGAGCCTGGCCGGAGCGCTCAGGGGCGAGGTCGAGCCGGGTCCCGAGGCGACCCTCACGGACGCCGAGCGCACGGCTGTCGCCGCGGCCGCGGCGTCCCAGCGCGCTCGCGCCAACATCGGCGTGTACGCGAAGGCCAATCCGAAGTGGGAGATGACCGTAGACCTCTCGCGCTGCACCGGGTGCCAGGCGTGCGTGACGGCGTGCTACGCGGAGAACAACCTCCCGGTGGTCGGCGAGCAGCAGACGCTCCGCCACCGCGGGATGGCCTGGATCCGCCTGGAGCGTTACTACGAGGGCGACACGGCCGGCACGGATTGGCAGGTGCGCCAGATCCCGATGCTGTGCCAGCAGTGCGAGAACGCGCCGTGCGAGCCGGTCTGCCCGGTGTACGCGGCATACCATACGCCCGACGGCCTCAACGGGCAGGTGTACAACCGCTGCGTCGGCACGCGCTACTGCGCCAACAACTGCCCGTACAAGGTGCGCTACTTCAACTGGTGGGACTACGGCCGCGACGGCGACCCCTACTTCTCCTTCGCCGAGCCGCTGAACTGGCAGCTGAATCCCGACGTGACGGTGCGGACCAAGGGCGTGATGGAGAAGTGCACGTTCTGCGTCCAGCGCATCCGGTACGCACAGAACGATGCGAAGGTCAGGAAGCGCGACCTTGCTGACGGCGACATCACGCCCGCCTGCGCTCAGACGTGCCCGGCGGAGGCGATCGTGTTCGGCGACGCGCACGATCCCGGGAGCTGGGTGAGCCGCCTGAAGGAGGACGCCCGCGGCTACTACGCCCTCGGCATGCTCAACACGAAGCCGGGGATCACGTACCTCGAGCGCGTGATCGCGGACGGAGAGGCGTAGGGTCATGGCGACGCTCGCGACCCAGGCACCGCCCGCCGTACCTCCGGCCCACGCCGAGGCTGGGCCGACGTACGCGGACACCAACCGCGACGTCATCGCCACCCTGCGGCCGCCGGGCCGGAAGTACTACATCGGGATGGCGTTCGTGCTGGCCGGCCTGGCGTTCGGAGCCGTGTCGTGGGCCTACCAGCTGCGCTACGGCCTCGGCGTTACGGGTTACCAGCCGCCGATCTTCTGGGGCACCTACATCACCACCTTCGTCTTCTGGGTGGGTATCGCGCACTCCGGGACGCTGATCAGCGCGATCCTCTATCTGTTCCGGTCGGGGTGGCGGACCGCGGTGTACCGGACGGCGGAGGCGATGACGGTCTTCGCGGTCATGACCGCGGGCCTCTTTCCGGTGCTCCACCTGGGGCGCGCCTGGTACGCCTACTGGGTCTTCCCCTATCCGAACTTCCGCGGCGTGTGGTCGAACTTCCGCTCGCCCCTGGTGTGGGACGTCTTTGCCATTTCCACCTACCTGACGGTGTCGGCGACCTTCCTGCTGATGGGGCTGATCCCCGACGTGGCCGCGGTGCGCGACCAGTCGGTGGGGTGGCGCAAGAGCCTCTACACCATGGTCTCGTTCGGCTGGAAGGGCTCCGACCGCGAGTGGCGTCACTTCGGCAAGATGTATCTGTACCTGGCCGGCTTCGCGACGCCGCTGGTGCTCTCGGTGCACAGCGTGGTGTCGTGGGATTTCGCCATGGCGATCGTGCCGGGATGGCACGCCACCATCTTCGCGCCCTACTTCGTCGCGGGCGCGANNTCATGGCGTGGTACAGCGGCAACCGGTTCGAGCGGGCGTCGTTCTACAACCGCGCCTTCGGCCAGTACTGGTGGGCGACCTGGATCATGATCACCTGCAACGCCTTCATCCCGCAGCTGCTGTGGTTCAAGAAGATCCGCACCAGCATCCCGACGCTGTTCGTCATGTCCATCTTCATCAACATCGGGATGTGG
>PMIK01000229.1 GCA_003157095.1 Gemmatimonadota bacterium
GTCCAACGCCTACGCGAACTCCGGTCTGACGCAGGCGTTGCTGCCCTGCGGGCCGACGACTCCGCCCGCCACATCACCCAACGCCGACACGCTCGTCCCGGTGTTCAACCCGGCGACCTTCACGATCGCCAACGAGCCGACGACCTGCCGCAACCAGGGGGCGTTGAACACGTCGAACCTGAAGGCGTCCGTCGTCTACTTCGACCACGGCTTCAAGTTCCCGCAGACCATGCGGGCGGCGTTCGGCCTGGATCGCCAGCTGCCGTGGGGGATGGTCTTTACGGCGGACTTCCTCTACACGAGGACGCTGAACCAGTTCTACCTCAACGACGTGAACATCAAGGGCGTGCAGTTCACGGAGACCGGCGAGGGTGGCCGCATGATGTACGGCAATCCGGGCACACCGGTCGCCGGCATCGCCAGCGTCATCTCGCCGTTGCGGATCAACTCGGGCTACAACGACGTGATCCGGCAGTACAACTCGAGCGGCGACCACTCCACCTCGCTGACGCTGCAGCTCAACAAGCGGTTCAGCAATCACATCGAGTTCGATGCCGGGTACACATACTCCAAGACCCAGGACCGGATGTGCATGACCTCCAGCGTTTCGAACTCGAATCTGCGGTTCGCGGTGCTGCAGGGCCCGCTGGACAACCGGCCGCTGGCGACGTCGTGCTTCGACGTGCCGAGCAAGATCGCCCTCACGGGCATCTTCAACATTCCATTCGGCTTCAAGATGTCGCTGATCTACACCGGCCAGTCGGGCTTGCCGTTCACCTACACCGTCAACAACGACGGGAACGGCGACGGGCTGGCGGGCAACGACCCGATCTACGTGCCGAAGAACACCTCGGACATCACGCTCAAGACGCCGGGCGATTCGACGGCGCTGTTCAACTACATCAACAGCGAGAGCTGCCTCAAGAACGCCATGGGGACGCTGCTGCAGCGCAACACCTGCCGGAACGCCTGGCAGACCTTCCTGAACGCGCGGCTGTCGAAGAACTTCCCGACGCTGCACGGGCAGTCGTTCGAGGTCACGCTGGACATCTTTAACCTGCCCAACCTGCTCAGCTCGAGCTGGGGCGTGGTCAAGTCCACGAGCGGCGGCTTCGAGAACGAAGCGATCCTGAACCAGACCGGGTACGACGTGGCCCATGCCCGCGGCCAGTACACGCTGGTGAACATGACGGGCAAGGACGTGACTCAGCTCAGCACCCGCTACCGGCTGCTGCTGAGCGGGCGGTACACCTTCTAACCTCGCGGGCGACCGCGAATCGTCGGGGCGGGGGGGCGCAAGCTCCCCCGCTCTGCTTTTCAAGAGGGCAGTGGGCAGGTGAGGCGGACTTCAGTTCTGCGGACTGCGGAATCAGGTCCTGGCCTTGGCAAACAGCACGGCCCCGGCGATGCCGAAGATCGTGCTGGGGATCCAGGCCGCGATCAGAGGCGGCACGACGCCGCCGGCGCCCACCGCCTTCATGATCTGCACCATGGTGAGGAACACGATGGTGGTGGCGAGGCTGACGGCGACGCCGTAGGCGGCGCCGCTGCGGCCGCCCGCGATGGAGAGCGGCGCGCCGAACAGCGCGATGATCAGGCAGGTGCAGGGGATCGCGATCTTGAGCGCCCGCTCGACCTTCAGCTTGTTGGCGTCGCCGCCGGCGCGCTCGACGGTGCGGACGTAATGGCCCAGCTCGGCGTAGCGCATCTGGTCCGGCGCCTTGGGCTCGACGGTGAGGTCGAGGGGCCGTTCCGTCATGGCGCGCTGGCGGAGGGAGTCGAACGAGAACGCGATCTCCCGGTCGCGGCCGAAGAAGAGCCGGAGCGAGCCGCTGCGGAGCGTCCAGGCCGTCTGGGGCGTGAAGACGGCCGACTGCGCCACCAGGTAATAGCCGGGGAAGCTGGAATCGGCGCCGGCCTGGTCCACGGCGCCCTCCCGCTCGATCTGCACGCCGCTCATCGCGCGGTCGGGCACGGAGAGGGAGCGGATGGTGTACATCCGCCCGCCGTCGGCGCGGTAGACGAAGTTGTAGCGCACCGTCTGCGACCGCACCTCCCGCTCACCCAGCATGGTGGCGCGCTTCTCCTGGCCCAGCGGCGCGAACTCGCCCAGGAAGAAGGCGAAGATGCTGGCCAGGGCGGCCAGCGCGAAGATGGGCCGCACCAGGCGGTGGAACGAGATGCCGGAGGCCTTGGCGGCGGTGATCTCCGAGTGCCGGGCCAGCGAGCCGACGGAGAAAACCGTCGCGAAGAGCACGGCCGCTGGCGTGATGAAGAACACCTGCTCCGGCACGCCGGCCAGGTAGGCGAGCGCGACCCGGACCACCGGCAGGCTCTTGCTGATGTAGCGGTCCACGTGGTCGGTGAGATCTATGAGGATCGTGAGGACGGGAAAGCCCAGGGCCGTGATCGCGAAGATCCTGGCGAACTCGGCGGTCACATAGCGATCGAGCACCCGCAGGCCGCGGATCACCGGCGCCTGCGTCTCCAGCGGTCACGGAGGGCCACCAGGCGATCCCGCCACCCGCCGCCGCGCGCCGCGACGCTCTGCCGGTTGAGGCGCAGGAAGAAAACCACCCCGATGGCGGTCATGGCGAAGTTGGCGCCCCACATCGCCCAGAAGGGCGGCACGATCAGCGCATCGGCCAGCGTCTCGCCGCCGATGAGCCCGATGTAGTAGAAGCCGAAGATCAGCACGCTCGCGCCGATCACCAGGCCCACGCCGCCGCGGGGGAAGCGCAGCGCCACCGGCGCCCCGATCAGGACGAAGACGAGGCAGGCGGCGGCGATCGCGAACTTCTTATGGATCTCGATCTGGTAGCGCGCCGCCATCTGGCGCAGCGCGATCCGCCGCGCGTCGAAGTCCGCGAGCCGGATCCGCAGCCGCACCCCCGACGCGTCGGCCTGGCGCGGCGGCTGGGGCGGGGCGGAAAGACCGGGAGCGCTGCCGGGACGGCGCAACTGATCCGCGGCGCCGGGGCGCCGGGACGCGCCGGGCTCCTGGGCGCGGGCCGGCTGCGGGCCGACGAGCCGCCCGATCGCTCCCAGCGCCCGGCAGTAGAGATCGGCGACGGCCAGGCGCCCCGGCGCGGGGGTGGCCGCCGTGTCGGTGGCCCGAGGGGACCTGACGCCCAGCAGGGCCCGCAGGTCGTTGGAGAGCGCGCGCTCGCGCTCGCGCTGCAGCGCCGCCAGGGAAGCCAGATGACGGTCGAGCTGGGAGCGCATCTCGCACACGGACATCTCGCGGTCGCTCTTGCCGATGTCCTCGTCGGTACGCTCCAGCGTGTTCGAGATGCCGTGCTTCTTGACCACGTCGGTGTGGAAGAAGACCCGGCGGAACGCCGCCGGCTGGGTCCGGTCGTAGTCGTGCACGTAGCCGTCGAACAACGTCAGCCACAGGTCCGTGCGGTCGGCGTTGAAGCGCATGTAGCCGCTCTCGGCGTAGATGGTGCGCCGGCGCTGGTCGCTGGTCAGATCGTAGATCTGGACGTCCTTGAGCCGGTCCGCCGCCTGGTCAATGCGCCCCGCACGAAGGAAGAACTGCTGGGGTATCACCTCGTTGACCATCTGCTCCTTCAGCTCGAAGGTCGGTCGCTTGCGCGCGATGTCCACCAGCAGCGTCTTCAGCATGTGGTTGGAGGGAGGCAGCACCTGGTCTATGAACAGGAAGGCGACGACGGAGAGGACCAGCGCGGCGAAGAGCACCGGCCGCACCAGGGCGACGAGGTTCACGCCGCTGGCCCTCACGGCGGTGATCTCGTTGTCGGCCCCCAGCCGCACGAAGGCGTAGAGCACGGCGACGAGGACGGCCATGGGCAGCGTCATGGCCACGATGAACGGGACCGACAAGCCGAACACCTCGAGAATGACGCCCCAGGGCAGACCCTTGCCGACCAGCTGGCTGAACTGACGCGCCACCTGGTTCAGGAGCATCAAGCCCGTCAGCGCCGTCAGGGCGAACACAAACGGTGACAGATGCTCGCGGAGCAGGTAGCGCGACAGCAGCTTCACGGCGTAAACCAAGTCCCGATTCGGGGTTGAGAGGCCTCGTGGGCCGTCGTATAATACCCCGAAGCAGCCGCCGCGAATACCACCGAAAGTGCGGGAGTACGTGACGCGCATTCCCGTCGCGATTACCCTGCTCGCCGTTCTCGCCGCCTCCAGAGCCATCGCGCAGCAAGCCGACTCGCTGCCGCGAGTGCGCCCGCCGCGGCTCGCGGGCGACACGCTGCATTTCGAGCTGCCCGCGGCGCTGGGATACCTGGTGGCCCCGCGCGAGTATCCGGCGGCCGCGGCGCGACGATGGACGGACTCGCTGCGCGCCGCCCTGGCCGCGCGGCAGTCCGCCCGGTGGCGGGCGGGGGTCGCGGGCCTGGACAGCTCGCTCTTCGCGCTGAGCCGGCGTCCCTTCAGCCAGGGCCTGCCGGCGGCGGTGATCGAGGCGCCCGCGCAGCGACAGCTGGTCCTGCAGCGGTACGCGGAGCTCGGGATACTGCTCAACGCGCGATTCGAGCTGCGCTACGATCACCTGAAGAACCTGCGCTGCCAGCCCGCGGACGCGAGCCTGCTCTCCTCGGGCTGCACGTCCGCCGTGACGCCACCGCGACTCGATCCGCAGTTCGACGTCCGCACCGGCGGCATCATCGGGCAGCGGGTGCACCTCGACGTGGACTACAACTCGCAGCGCGAGTTCGACGCGTCCAACAACATCAAGCTCTTCTACCAGGGACTTCAGGACGAAGTGCTGCAGCGCGTCGAGGTGGGCAACGTCACCTTCCGCGCGCCTGCCTCGCGGTTCATCACCGGGGGCATCCCCGCCAACAACTTCGGCTTCCAGGCGGACGGCCAGCTGGGGCCGCTGAGCTTCAGCGGCATCTACGCCCAGCAGCGGGGGAACGTGGTGCGCGGCCGCAGCTACGTGGTCGGCCAGCAGACGCTGCAGCCGGTGGACCGGCAGGTCATGGACCGGGACTACGAGCCGGACCGGTTCTTCTTCGTGGTGGATCCGGCGACGCTGCCCGGCTATCCCGAGGTGGACGTGCTGAACCTCAACCTGGCCGGGACTCCGCGGCAGTCCCAGGTCCTCCAGGTGCGCGTGTACCGGCGCCGCAGCACCGTCGGCTCGACCACCGCCCAGCAGAACTACGGCGGCATTCCCGCCGTCGCGATCCGCAACGACAGTCCGCAGCGCGCCGGGCCGTTCCCATGGGAGCTGCTGATCGAGGGGCGGGACTACTACCTCGATCCGTCCGGGTTGTGGTTCGCGCTCACCAACCGGCTGGGCAGCGGTGACTACCTCGCGGTCTCCTACGTCACCGCAGCCGGGGATACGGTGGGCACCTTCCCGTCGGCGGCGCGCGCCAATCACGTAGACACGCTGCAGCTGATCAACGAGCCGCAGCGGGGCCCCGAGGTCCCGACCTTCCGTTACGTGATGCGCAACGTGTACCGGGTCGGCGGGGTGGACGCGGTGGTGCGGGACGGGGTCCAGCTGAGCATCCTGGTCGCCCAGGCCGAGCGCCCCGCGTCGGGCGGCGCCACGTTCCTCGGTTTGCTGGGGCTCGCGCTGGCGACGGACCAGACCCAGTTCGATCAGACCAACCGGCTCTTTCCGCGGGTCCGCGATCCGTCGGGCGGCGCCCCGCTGCGCGACTACTTCGTCGTCTTCCCCAGCCTGCGGCCGTTCGCCGACAGTACGCTGCTGCCGCCGCAGTTCCGCGACGACTCCCTGTACCGGACGCCGACGTATCTGCTGCTGACCCAGGGCCCGACGCCACTCTACCAGCTGGCGCTGCACTACCAGGCGTCCGGCGGCGACCAGGGCACGCTCAACCTGGGCGCCGCGCAACTCCGGCCGGAGAGCGAGCGCCTTACGGTAAGCGACCGGACCCTGGTCCGGAACGTGGACTACACGATCAACTACGAGATCGGGCAGGTGACGTTCCTTCACCCCGATTCGCTGTTCCCGACCCCGACCACGGTGAACGTGCAATACGAGGAGCAGCCCGGCTTCGCGATCGCGCCGACCTCGATCTACGGCCTGCAGACCCGCTACGATCTCGGTGACCACGGCTCCGTGACGGTGCTCGGGCTGCTGCAGCAGCAACAGAGCAACTTCACGCGCCCGCCGCTCGGATTCGAGCCGTCGTCCAATTTCGTGGGGGGCGTGTCCGGCAACTTCCGGTTCGAACCGGAGGGGCTCACCCGGTTCCTCAACCGGCTCCCGCTGGTCCATACCGACATCCCGTCGCTGGTGACGCTCGATGCGGAACTCGCCACGTCACGCCCCTCGCCCAACCAGGCCGGCCAGGCCTGGGTCGAGACGTTCGAATCCGAAGGGGGGCTGTTCCTGCCGCTCACCGAGAACTCGTGGCAGCTGGGGAGCCGGCCGGCCTCGGCGCACGGTCTGAACGGGACGGGAATTGACCCCAGCGGCTTCCTGGACGCGAACGCCGTGCCGCTGGTGTGGCAGAACCTCATCGCCGCGGGCAGCGGCGTCGCGCAGTTCACGTCCACCGACATTGACCCCTCGATCGTGCTCCAGGGCAACGGCGTCACGGCCGAGAACGTGCTGTGGCTCGCGCTGCACCCCGACACCGTGGGGGGGCTTCCCGATGCGAGCACCGGGCGCGTGCGGTGGCTCCTGCCGCACAATCCGGGGCCGCGCTGGCGCTCGATCACCCTGCCGCTGTCCGCCACCGGCATGGACCTCTCCCGGGTGGAGTACCTGGAGTTCTGGGTATACGAGGATCCCCAGCATGTTGCCCGCAACGCCGGCGCGTCCCTCAT
>PMIK01000254.1 GCA_003157095.1 Gemmatimonadota bacterium
CCAGTTAAATAGCACCCCACTTTGACCGCAAAATGACCAAAGCGAGAACTGCTGCAAAACTCCTTGCGGTCCTTGCGTTCCCTGAGTCGGAGCCAGCATGACCCAGAAACCTTCCGGTGCACAGATCCGCCAGAGCTTTATTGATTTCTTTGTCGAGCGAAAACATACCTTCGTCCCCTCAGCTTCACTGGTACCCGGCGGGGATGCCACCCTGCTGTTCACCAATGCGGGCATGGTGCAGTTTAAAGATGTTTTCCTTGGGACGGATAAACGCCCATATACGCGTGCCGTCGATTCACAAAAAGTTCTGCGTGTGGCTGGAAAGCACAACGACCTCGATGAGGTGGGTCGCGATGACACCCACCATACGTTCTTTGAAATGCTCGGTAACTGGTCCTTTGGGGATTATTATAAAAAGGATGCCCTGGCCTGGTCCTGGCAGCTGTTGACCGATGTTTGGGGGCTCCCCAGGGATCGGCTGTATACCACCTGCTTCAAGGATGACAAAGGCAACATTCCCACGGATGAGGAAGCTGCTGAAATATGGAAGCTGCAGCCCGGCATCGACCCCGAGCATATCCTGTTCTTTGGGCGCAAGGAAAATTTCTGGGAAATGGCCGAGACCGGCCCCTGTGGGCCGTGCTCCGAGATTCATCTGGACCGGGGCGAAGAGTATGATAACCTGGCCGGCAAGCCGCACAGATGTGGCGTTAATGGTGAATGCCAGCGTTACCTTGAACTGTGGAACAATGTTTTTATCCAATACAACCGCATTGACAAGGATACGCTGGAACCCCTGCCAGCCCGGCATGTGGATACCGGCATGGGCTTTGAACGGATCGTCTCGGTCATCCAGGATGTCGATTCCGACTATAAGATCGATCTTTTCAGCGGCGCCTTGGATGCCCTCCGTTCGCTGACCGGGGCTTCCCTGGAAGAAATGTACGCGGACTTCACTCCCTACCGGGTTATCGCCGACCATGGAAGGGCTGCGGCGTTCCTTATCGCCGATGGTGTCGTCCCCGGCAATGTCGGGCGCAACTATATTTGCCGGATGATCATCCGCCGGGCAGCCCGCTTTGGGACAAAGCTGGGCCTTCATCAACCTTTCCTGGCAAAAGTTGCGGATGCATTTATCTCTTCATATGGTGATTTCTATCCGGAATTGGTCAAGAGCCGGGAGACCATTATCGATAATTTGACCCGTGAGGAAGTGCGTTTTGCTCAGACGGTTGAAAAGGGAACGGCTTATCTGGAGGGGATGTTGGAGGAATTGAGAAAGTCCGGCGGAAAGGTCCTGGATGGTCGCAAAGCCTTTGACCTGCATGCCACTTACGGACTGCCGTTTGAAATAAGCCGTGATATCGCCCGCGAGCAGGACCTGGATGTGGATGAGGCTGGGTTCCGTCTTGCCATGGATGAACACCGGATCGCCTCCGGGGGAGGCAATGCCATCGGCAGAATGACCGGTGAGGATGCCGAATTCTATTCGAAGGTCCTGCAGGACCTTCAACAAACGGGTGCCATTGGTGACACAGGAGTAGAATACAACCCCTATGAATGGCTGCATACCGAGGGTGCGCTGCTGGCTCTGGTGGCGAATGGACGGTTGTTGGCAGACGCCGGTGCCGGGGACCGCCTTGAGGTGCTCCTGCCAAAGACCGGGTTCTATATCGAATCCGGTGGCCAGGTCTCGGATACAGGCGTGATTCGGGCTGCGAACGACTCCTGGGAGATCGAAGTGGATGAGATGCGGAAACCCTCAGCCGGGGTGATCGTCCATGCCGGTGAGGTGATTTTCGGACATCCGAAAACCGGGGATCTGGCGTTCGCCGACGTAGACCCGGCTCGACGGCACGACATCCGACGGAATCACACCGCCACCCATCTCCTGCACGCCGCCCTGCGCAAGATCCTCGGCGAGCACGTGCGCCAGGCCGGGTCGGTGGTTTCCCCCGAGCACTTGCGCTTCGACTTCACCCACCACCAGCCCATCCCGCCGGAGGTCCTGGCCGAGATCGAGGCCGAGATGAACCGGCACGTGTGGGAGAACCTGGAGGTCGTCACCAGGGAGATGCCGTACGCGGAGGCGATCGCGCTCGGGGCGATGGCGTTATTCGGCGAGAAGTACGGCGACGTGGTGCGTACCATCACCGTGCCGGGCGTCTCGCGCGAGTTGTGCGGCGGTTGCCACGTCCGCACCACCGGCCAGATCGGCCTGGTGCGGTTGGTGGGCGAGACCGGCGTTGGGGCGGGCGTGCGCCGCATCGAGGCGTTGACGGGTCCCGGTGCCTTCGACTGGCTGATGGGCCGCGTGCGCTTGCTCGATGGAGTCGCCGGCGTCGTGGGGAGCGCGCCGGAGCATCTGGCGCGGCGCGTCGAGGCGCTGGTCGAGGAGCGGAAGAAGTTGGAGAAGCGGGTAGAGGAGCTGATCCGGGGTGGCGGAGCGCGGGCGGACGCCAGCACCACCGAGGTGAACGGGACGACGATCGCCGTGACCTCGAGCGCCACGGCGGATCGCAACGAGATCGGGGCGATGGTGGATGCGTTCCGCTCGCACCCGCGCAGCGGGGTGCTCGTGGTGTTGACGACGGGGGAGCGGCCCGGCATTCACGTGGCCGTCACCGACGACCTGGTGGCGGGGGGTGTGGTCGCGCCCGATCTCGTCAACCGCCTCGCGGCGCTGAGTGGCGGGAAGGGCGGGGGACGGCCGCACTTCGCGTCCGCCGGCGCCGGCGACCCGTCGAAGTTGGGGGAGGTCGAGCGCCGCGCGCCGGAGATCGTGCGCGAGGCGCTGGAGTCGCACCGGTGAGGCCGCACCCTACCCCCTACGCCCTACGCCCGGCTTCTTCATGACCCGGGATGCGGTTCGCTCCTGGCTCCGCAGCCGCGCGCCGGAACCGCCGGCGGCGCTCGCCCGCACGCTTGCCCAGCGTCTCGACGCCGCACCCGACGCCGTGCTCGCGGGTGATTCGCTCGCCGAGGTCGCCGGCCGGCTCGGCGTGGCCACCCTGCGCACGGTCGTGCAGCGGCAGGGTGTCGCCTATGACTCGGCCATGGATCTGCTGGTGGCGGATGCCTTCGTGACCTACGCGTTCGAGGCGGCGGCGGAGGAGGGTGAGGACATAAACGTCCTGGTGCACCGTCTGTTGCACGAGCTGCCGGCGTGAGCACCTACCTCGCAACCCTGATGGAGCGCGCCCCGGGGCTGTGCGTCCTGGTGGACCCGGAGCGCACCAGCGCCGCCGACGCCGTGGCGCTGGCTGCGAGTGCCGAGGCTGATGGCGTGGCAGCGCTGTTGATCGGGAGCTCATACGACGAGACGGCGCGCACCGGCGAGGTGGCGGCGGCCATCAAGCGCGCGTCGCGCCTGCCGCTGCTGCTCTTCCCAGGCTCGGCGGCGCAGCTCGTCCCCGACGTGGACGCGGTGCTCTTCCTCTCGCTGGTGTCCGGGCGCAATCCGCAGTACCTGATCGAGGAGCATGTCCGGGCGGTGCCGTTCTTCCGGCGCCACGACGTGCCGCTCGTCTCGACCGCGTACATCCTGATGGACGGGGGGCACGTGACGGCGGCTGAGGCGGTGAGCCAGACGCGCCCGCTGCCGGCCGACAAGCCCGAGATCGCGGCGGCGCACGCCGTGGCGGGGCAGATGATCGGGATGGCGGCGGTCTATCTCGACGCCGGGAGCGGCGCTGCGTCGCCGGTCTCTTCGGCGGTGATCCGGGCGGTGCGGCGGGCGGTGTCGCTCCCGCTCCTGGTCGGCGGGGGGATCAGGACCGTAGAGCAGGTCTGTGATGCGCGACGCGCCGGCGCCGACTTCGTGGTGGTCGGCAGCGCCATCGAGGACGGCGGACCAGGCCGGGTTCGCGAGTTGGCGGCGGCGGCGCGATGATCGCCTTCGAGCCGGTGGCGGCGCGGTGATTGACCTCCACACCCATCTCATCCCCGGCGTAGACGACGGCGCGCACACCATCGAGCAGTCCGTCGAGGTCCTGCAGCGCTTCGCCGCGGAGGGCGTGGCTGCGGTGTGCTGCACGCCGCACCTCCGGGCGAGCGCCGTGGAGTCGGCCCCGTGCGACGACATGGACTCGCTGCTGAGCGACCTGGTGGATGCGGCGCCGCCCATTCCGGTGCTGAGCCGCGGCTTCGAGGTCATGCTCGACGTCCCGGATCCGCGGTTCACCGACCGCTGCTGCTGCCTGGCGGGGACGCGCTACGTGCTGGTGGAGTTCGGGCGCCTGGTGCCGGCCGACGCGAGTGTAGAGGTCCTCTCGCGCATCGTGGCTCAGGGCCTGGTGCCGTTGCTGGCGCATCCGGAGCGCTACTCCGTTTGCTCGCCCGACCTGGCGCGCCGCTGGCAGAAGGCCGGGGTCGTGCTGCAGGTGGATGCCACCACGCTGCTGGCCGATTCGCGGCGCGGGGGCCGGGCCCGGGCGCTGCTCGAGGCCGGCTGCGCGTCGATCGTGGCGAGCGACAATCACGGTGATTCGCGTTCGGTTGCGGCGGCGGTGGGGTGGCTCGAGTCGCATGGCGGGGGCGCGCAGGCAGAGTTGCTGGCGATGGACAACCCGCGGGCGATCCTGAGCGACGAGCCCCTGCGGCCGGTGCCGCCGTTGCGGGTGCGGCGATCGCTGTACACCCAGTTCAAGAACTTGCTCATCGGAGGATCCTCGGCGTGAGCGCTCCGGTCGGGCATCTCGAGGAGCTGGCCCGGGTCTCTTCGCGCGCGGCCGCCGAGTTGGCCGAGCCGGTGGCGCGCTACGTGGCGCTGGTCAAGGGCACCCTGGCGGCGGGCCGGACGATCTTCTTCGCGGGCAATGGCGGCAGCGCCGCTCACGCCCAGCACATCGCGACCGAGTACGTGGTGCGTTACCGGCCGGCCAAGCGTCGGGCCGTGCCGGCGCTTGCGCTGACGACCGACGCCTCGCTCCTCACCGCGGCCGGCAACGATCTCGGCTTCGAGCAGATCTTCGCGCGTCAGGTCGAGGCGCACGGGCGCGAGGGCGATCTGCTGGTGCTGATCTCCACGTCGGGCCGCTCGGCCAACCTGGTGATGGCTGCCGAGGCTGCGAAGGCGGCGGGTGTTCGGACCGTGGGGTTGCTGGCTGGCGGCGGCGGCCCGCTGGCGGCGATGGTGGATCACGCGGTCGTCGTGCCCACCGACGACGCGGCGCACGCGCAGGAAATCCAGCTCGCCATTGATCACTACGTCTGCTCGCAAGTGGAGCCCGGGCTCACGTGATCTCGCTGGCCGGGAAGCGCGCGCTCGTCACGGGCGGCACCCGGGGGATCGGCAAGGCCACGGTCGAGCTGCTGCGCGCGGCGGGCGCCGACGTGCTGGCGGTCGGCCGCGCGAGCCACGGCGACCTCGCCGACCCTACCGGTGCCGAGGCGCTCGGCCGAGCGGTCGGCGGCTCGCTCGACATCCTGGTCGTCAATCACGGCGTCTGGGAGGCGGAGGGCGTGGCGCTCGAGCGGATGACCGATGCGCAGTGGCGCTCGACCCTCTCGCAGAACCTCGACTCGGTCTTTCACGTCCTTCGCGTCCTCGGTCCGCGCATGGCGGACGGCGGAGCCATAGTCCTGGTCGCGTCCACTGCGGCGCAGCGTGGCGAGGCGTTTCACGCCGACTACGCCGCAAGCAAGGGCGCGATTGTCGCGCTGACCAAGAGTCTCGCCGTGGAGATGGCGCCGCGGGTGCGGGTCAACTGTGTCGCCCCTGGATGGGCCGACACGGAGATGGCGGCGCGTCCCTATGCCGGCGCGGGACGTGCGGCGATCGAGGCGACGATCCCGCTCGGCCGGGTGGCCACGGCGGAGGACGTCGCCGGTCCGATCGTGTTCCTCTGCTCGAACCTGGCGCGGCACATCACCGGCGAGATCCTGAACGTCAACGGCGGGAGCGTGCTGTGTGGCTGACGTCTTCCCGTTAGAGCGGATTCCGGAGCCGGTGCGCGCGATCGCCGGCACGCTGCGCGGGGCGGGGCATGAGGCGTGGTTCGTGGGCGGCGCGGTGCGCGACTGGCTGTTCGAGGCGAGCGGCGCCGGGCCGCCGTCCCGGGTCGGCGATTTCGACATTGCCACCTCGGCGCTGCCGGACGCGGTGCGCGCGCTGTTCCGGCGCACGGTGCCGATCGGCATCGAGCACGGGACCGTCGCGGTGCTGGACGGGAGCGGCGCGAGCCACGAGGTGACCACCTTCCGGCGCGACGTGGAAACCGACGGGCGCCACGCGAAGGTGGCGTTTGGCGTCTCGCTCGACGAGGACCTGGCGCGGCGCGACTTCACGATCAACGCGGTGGCGGTGCACCCTGAGACGGGTGAGATCCGCGATCCGTTCGCGGGGCGCGCGGACATCGCCAGCGGCGTTGTGCGCGCGGTGGGCGATCCGACGACCCGGTTCCGCGAGGACCGCCTGCGGGTGCTGCGGGCGCTGCGCTTCGCTTCCGTCTTCGGCTTTCAGATCGAGCCTGCCACCTGGGCGGCGCTGTGCGCGTCGGTTCCCGAGATCGACCACCTCTCGAGGGAGCGGGTGCGGGACGAGTGGCTCAAGATGCTCGAAGGTGCGTCGCCCGTGGTGGGGGTCGGGATGTGGCGGCGTGCCGGCGCGCTGGCGCGGGTGTGGCCCGAGATGGCGGAGTTGGGACCCGATGTGCCGGGGCGGCTCGACGCCATCACCCCGCCGCGCGATCCGGTGCTTCTGACGGCCGCGGCGCTGTGGCATGCCGGCGCGAGCGAGTATGTGGCCGAATCGGCGGTGCGGCGACTCAGGTTCTCCAACGACGAGGCGGCGCGGGTCCAGGCGGTGGTGTCAGGTCTGCGGGTCCCGATGCCGGTGCCCGGCCTCGCCCGCGAGATGCGGCACTGGCTCTCCAGCCACCGGGCCCACGCAGCAGACATCATCGCCGTATCGGAGCCGCTGGCGAGGCGGCCCGACCTCCTGGCGGCGGCGCGCGCCATCGAGGCGTCGAGCGATCCGCTCACCATCCGGGATCTGGCCGTTTCCGGCGACGATCTCGCCGCCGCCGGCGTCGCACCCGGCAGGGCGATGGGCGGGATCCTGCGGCAGCTCCTGGGCGAGGTTCTCGATGAGCCGGATCGGAACACGCGCGAGCACCTGCTGGCGCGGGCGCGGGAGCTGTCGTGACCGCCGCTGCGCCGGCCGCCGCGTGACCGCCGC
>PMIK01000027.1 GCA_003157095.1 Gemmatimonadota bacterium
GCGCGCTGCTGCCGCCCGAGGCGCAGCAGGTACTGCGGCCGCTCCAGCTCCAGGTACGCGTAGAGCGCTTCGAAATGCGTGTCGGACTGCGGCCAGATCAGCTCGGACCCCAGCGCCGCGCGCCCGCGCACCAGCGCGTAGGCGCGCAGGCCCGTCATCCCGAGCCCCCACGCCGACAGCTCGAGGTCCTGCGTGAACGGGGCGGCGTAGCTCACGGGCAGGGACACGTAGGCGCCGGCGCCGGAGTCTGCCGCCGAATCGTACTGGATGGGTCGCAGCTGGACGTATTGGGTCGTCGTCGTCCCATGCAGCCGCACCGACTGGGCCAGCAGTACCGGCGAGGGTGCGGCGAGTCCGAGCAGCGCGGCGCAGGTCGCGAGGAGGTGGTGACGCATGGTCAGCTCCCTGTCAGGACTTTGTGGCACTGCTCGCACACCTTGCCCGGGACGTGCCGCGCCTGCGCCGTGTGGCACATCAGGCACATTTCGCGCGTGGCGGGCAGGTTGGCCGCGCGGCTGCCGTGGCAGGATGCGCTCGCGCAGTTCGGGTGATCGGCCACCTTGTGGGTCGTGAGTCCGTTGGCGCCGGCGTGGCAGGCGGCGCAGTTGGCGGCGGGCCGGTGGTGGCTCGCGTGGCACGTCGCGCACGCCGCGCCATCGGGCGCACGGGACAGCGGATTGTTGTGGCACTGGGCGCACGGGAAGCCCTGGTGTCGCGCGTGCTCGAACGGCAGCCGCCGGGCCTCAGTGGCGTGCTTCGCCACCACCAGGAACGACTGCTCGGTCTGGAGCGTGGCTCGGTCCAGGGCCGCGACGTCGTGGCAGGTCGAGCATTGCGTCCGCTCGGGGCCGCTGTGGTGGCAGCGCTGGCAGTCCGCCACCGAGTTGACCAGCAGCTCACCGTGCCGCACCCGGCTCGAGTGGCAACTCGCACACATCTGCCCGCGGTGGTCGCCGTGGGAGAAGCGCGGCGCGGCCCCGCCGGGCGGCGCCCTGCGGATCTGAGGGTTCTGATCGGGGACATCCTGCAGCCATCCGGCTGCGGCCGACGCGAAGTCCGCGACCGCCGTTGGAGCCGTCAGACGGGTGTGCGGGGCCAGCGAGATTCGGCGCGCGCGGTTCGGGGCTTCCCGGGCGACGTTGGCGTGGCAGCGGACGCAGTTCCGCCCCTCCACCCGCCAGTTGTGCGGCTGGTGGCAGGTGGTGCAGCGGTCGGGGTGCGGCACCCCGTTGTGGAAGCTCACCCGCTGCCAGCCTGCATGGCAGCCGGCGTTGGTGCAATTCACGTCCTGCGGCTTGGTCTGCGTATGCGGATGGTGACAATCGCCGCAGACTCCGTTGTGCGGGTCCCGGCCGATGTCCATCGCCTTCATCTTCTCCTGCATCGCGTGGCAGGCCAGGCACTGCGCGGCCGCGGGCGTGAGCGGCCTGCCGAGAGAGTCCACGGAAAACGTCCGCGCCTCGGCCAGGAAGTTGTGGCAGGTGGTGCAGTGCAGCTCGCTGAGCTGCCCCATCCGGCCGAGCTGAATCGTGTTGTGTTCGTGGCACCCCGCCTGCCCGCAGGTCCGGTCCACCGGCGCGAACTCGTGCAGGGATACCCCGTGACACTCCACGCACCGCATCCCCTTGAGCCGCGGGTCCTTCGACTCGAGGTGCATCCGGTGACCCGCGGTGGCGGCGATGATCTTCCACCGCGTCGAGTCGCCGGTGACGTGACACTTGGCGCAAACCTCGTTCGGCACGCGCGCATGGCGACCGATCTTGCTGGGGTGCTCGACGGCGGTCAGCCAGATCTGGTGCAGCTGCTCCGGAACCCGCCCTTCGTGGCAATTGTGGCACTCCAGCTTGGCGTGGGCGCTCCGGCTGAAGCGCTGGAACGGATCCACCATCAGATGGCACGACGTGCAGAACCGGTTGTCGTGCTGCATGTAGTGCCACTGGTGGTAGCCGGCAAGCGATGCCCCCGCGAGGACGAGTGTGAAACCGGCGACGAGGGCGGTCCGCCACCAACGGGTCAGGCGTGCCCATCGCTCCAGGACCCACACGTAGTATCGAGGCATGCCTACTTATTCTCTCTCCGTTCGTGCGGCGACGCAAAGCGGGCCGGTCCAGAGAGGACCGACCCGCTGCGTTCTACCGGGCGTCGAGCGCCGAAAACCGCTGCGCCGGTCCCTACCCGCCCGCGCGAGGTCTCAGCGCGTGGCGATCCTGACCCCGAGGGCCTGGGCGTCCTGCGCGATCCGCGCCTGCACGTCGGCCGAAACCGACAGGCTGTACTGCTGCTTGACGGCCTGGATCGTCGCGATCAGCAGCGCCCGCAGGTACGGCGGATTGTGCACCCCGTGCGATTTGTCGCTGGTCACGAGCTGTACGTTGAACAGCGCGCCTTCCGCCACCGTGATGATCGCGTCTCTCTTGAACTCGGTGGACGGGACCTTGGTGAGCAGGCCAGTGTCGCCCGCGTCAATCTTTCCGTTCCCGTTGACGTCCGTCCACAGCACGCCGGTGAAGTAGGCCAACTCCTGGGTCAACGACGCCAGGTAGGTCTGCGCCACCGCCGCGGACGAATGGCAGGCGCTCGCCGTGCAGGCCTTGAAGCTGCGCACCGAGACGTCGCACGAGTTCGTGGAGTCAATCCCCGTGGCACTCACGCAGGGGATGGCGTAGAAGCTGTGCCCGGTGTAGTGCCACGCGAGCGCGCCGGCGGCATTGTTGACGTCGAGCGTAGCCACATGGCAGGTCGCGCACAGCTTGGGGTTGACGGCCGGATTCGAGTGCGTTGTCATGGTGGTCGAATCCCACGTGAATCCCACCGGCCGCCATCCCGAAGTGCCGAGGAACGTCGTCCCCTGCGGCGAGTGCGGCCCGCGGGTGTTCGCGGTGTCGGGCACCGAATTCCGCTTGTGGCACTGGATGCACAGGTTCGTCGTGTCGCGGACCGTGATGGATTCGCGCAGCTCGTGGGTGTTGCTGGAGCCGTGCGGGTTGTGGCACGTCGTGCAGCCGATCGGGTAGGCCTTCGTGTCGGTGGCCTCCACGAAATCGTCGCTGCCGCCGAACCGCTGCATCGTGGTCTTGCCCTCGTGGCACTGCAGGCACGTACCGCCACTGCTGATCGCCGGTGCCTCGAGAATGACGTGGGCCCCGCGCGACCAGTCCTCGTAGAACGGGTTGTGGGGCGCCCCGCTGTGGCACTGGCCGCAACCGACGCCCTTGACCGAGTCGCGGGAGACGAAGTACGGGATCGGCTGCGTCGCGACCGCGTCCGGCGTCGCCACGTGCAGCGCCCCCGGCCCGTGGCACGCCTCGCACTGCACGTCTTGGTAGTACTTCTTGGCCGAGGCCGAGGCGCTGAAGAAGCCCGCGGTGTCGGCGCCGATGTTGCTCGTCCCGTTGGTCGTGTGGCACTTGCTGCAGGTGCTGTCGGCGTGGCCGCTCGCCTGCAGATCGGCCCACGCGTTCGCGTGCCCCGTCTGGATCCAGCTGGCCTGCTTGAGGACGTGACAGTTGCCGCACGTCGTTTGCTTCGTAGCGGGGGTGCTGTAACCGATGAACGACACATCCAGCGCGTTCACCCCGGTAGCCGACGTCGTGCTATCCTTCACGCATGCCGTGGCGGACAACGCGAAGGCTGTGCCCACCAGGAGATGCATGACGCGGATCGGATGTTTCATATGCGGTTCCTCGGGCGTCCCAATCGTTCAGTGCCAGTAGCAGTCGAGCTGATGCCTAAGTAGTCGTACGGATGAACCAGCACAGCCCATGCCACAGTGATCTGCCATGTAACACATTGTGCGGTAGCGAGTTATGGATCATGAAAGCGCCATTAACTGCCAAACAGAATCTCTTGTGTCCGAATTCACAAACTCCATCTGGACAGAATGCGACAGGTGATTCCAGGCCTGGGTGTGGGCCAGCCAGGCTATCGGCACTGAATGCTGAGTGGAATGGCGGACTTTGGAGCCAGCGCCGGTGTTTGACTTTAGGTGCGGGGCCGCGAGGTTGCAGCGGGCTGGCAGCAGGAGGTGACGCGAGCGCGCGACGCGCTGGAGTCCGAAAGCAGCCCCCTGACCTTGATGCTGACATCGGCCGGCCACTGCAACCCCGCGGTTCAGCACGCTACAGTTCCATCCTTACCCCCTCGACGGAGTCGAATGATGAAGGCGATGGCATGGCTGGTTGTCCTGGCTGGGGCGGCGGCGCCGCTGGCAGCGCAGCAGCATCCTGCGCCCCGAGGCATGGCCCAGGGCGGGATGATGCATGGCGACATGATGCCGGGCATGGATTCCATGCTGGCGCCGATGATGCGCGCCATGGCTTACGCGCCCCAGCACCTGCTGCGGCAGAAGGACGCGCTGCATCTCACGAGCGACCAGGTCACGCAGCTTACCTCGCTCGGCGATGCGGCGAAGACGGCTCACGACGCCGCGGCGCAGCAGGCCCAGATGCACCTGGGGGAGATGGAGCAGGTGATGCAGGCCGCCGCGCCCGATACTGCGGCGGTGAAGCACCACTTTGAGGCGGCGCACCGGCTCATGGGCGAAGCCATGTGGGCGATGATGGCGGCGGCGGCCCAGGGGCGGGCCGTGTTGACCGACGCGCAGCGGACGCAGGTGGATGCGATGGCAAAGCGGCCCATGTGGATGCGGCATGGTGGCATGGGGCAGCACGGCGAGGCGGGGCACTAGCCTAGGACGCCCAATCGCTGAACCAGCGGTGCAGGATGGCGCGGCCGGTCTGTTCGACGGCCGCGCGGCGTTTCTCGTCAATGGTGACGCCGGGAGGCAGCGCCTCCGCCCAGTCGCGCGCCAGGGATCGGCTCAGCTCCACGTGGAACTGGAGCCCATAGGTCCGCGCGCCGACTCGGAACGCCTGGTGCGGATACGCCGCCGAGGTGGCCAGGTGGGTGGCGCCCATCGGCAGGTCGAAAGTGTCGCCATGCCAGTGAAAGGCGGAGAACGCAGGGCCTGACGGTCCGAGGACCGGATCGCGCGCGCCCTCTGGCGTCAGCGTGACTGCGCCGAATCCGATCTCGGCCGCCGGCCCCCGGAATACTCGCGCGCCCAGGGCGGCGGCAAGAAGTTGCGCGCCCAGGCAGATGCCG
>PMIK01000025.1 GCA_003157095.1 Gemmatimonadota bacterium
CGCCTCGAACCTAGCCAGCCTCGGCCCGAGCGCTCCCGCCGCCCGGTTGGTCACGAACCACGGCGGCTTCGGCCAGACCCGGAACGGCGCGCGGACGACCGACTTCTCGGGCTTCGAGAACATGAACGTGTTGTGCACGACGCCGGTGCCCGACTGGATGTCGTCGGGAGTGTGGCCGGGGTAAGCGCCCCACGTCGTAACGCCGAGCGCGTAGCTGATCGCCGCCCAGTGATTGATGCTCACCGAGCCGTACCGCAGATCGGCGATGGCCCTCTCGACGGCGTCGCGAACGGAACGATCCGCCAGCGACTTCGGGTGCACGATGATGGTCGCGTTGAGAGTCCCCCACAGCGTCTTATTGCAGAAGCGGACCGCGCGGTCCAGGTACTCGGCTACGCCGACGGCGTCCAGCGCCGTCTCGGCAAAAAGCCCGCAGAAGGCCTCGGTGGTATAGCACATGTCGTCGGCGTTGTTCGGATCGAGCCGGGCGATGAGCGTCCAGGGCAGGGCGCCGGCCCCCGCCACCTCTCCGAACCGCTCCGCCTGAGGGTGCGCCTCGCGAAATGCCGCGTCCCTCCCCGTGGCCCCCGGGTAATACGCCCAGCGCGCCGGCACTTTCGACAAGAGGCCTCGAATCGCGTCGAGCAGCTGTGCCCGCTGCGGCCATCCCGCATGCGTCACGATCACGCGGGCGGCGTTGCAGTTGAAGCCCGCGTTGTTGGTCAGCATCGAGGTGAGGTTCACGGCCTGATAGCGAATGTCCCCGGCACTCCAGGGTCCGGGCACCACAATGACCGGGCTCACGTTCCCCAGCTCCGCCGTGACGGGCTTCGTGAGCAACGGCCGCCGTTCCGCCTTGCGCCGCTGGCCTTCCGGACCGGGACCGAACACGATCGCCTCGTAGGTCTTGTCGGAGCCGGTGATGTGGATCTCGTCCACATCCGCATGCTGACACAGATACGCGCCTTCACCCGCGCCGCCGTACACGATCCGCAGCACGCCCCGGTCCACGAGCCGCCGGAACGCCCGCTCCATCAGGGGACCCAGGTAGTCGTTGACCGGGTGGGCCTTGTAGAGCACCACGTCGTTCTCGACGAACAGCTTGTACAGCGCGTCCTGCGGCCCGATTGACGACACATTCCCGGCGCCGAGGACGAGCACGACCTTGCCCCCGGAGCCGGAGCCCCGGTACGCCACCGCCTGCGTGCCGCTCAGCTCCTCGGCCGTCACTCCCGCCTGCATCCGGACTTCCGCCGTGACGCCCGCATAGAAGAGGCGGTCCCAGACGCTTGCCGGAAACACGCCGGCCACGATGCGCCCGTCGCCCCGGGTCCATACCGGTCCCGGAATGCGTGGAGCCCCACGCTTGGCGACGTCGTCCAGAGCATCCCGGAGCAGACGGAGGTTGCGCAGCACGCAGAAGGGGCCGGAGATCCATTCCTCCCCAGCCGCCGGAGAGTCGGGCTCCAACCCTTTGTGGAGCNNGCCGGAGCGTCGGGCTCCAGCCCCTTGTGCAGCAGGGAAGCGGCAACCCAGTCGTCGCTCACCGCCTCGAAGTCCTCGATCAGGTTCTCGAGGATCGCGACGCGCTCCTCCGGGCCGACGGCCCGCCACGCGGTCCGGTTGGCACGAAGAGCGCCGATGGCTGCGTCCATCTGGTCGCGGGATGTCGCCGGCACGGCACTCTGTGCCTCGGAGTGGCGCGGAATGCCATGGGCAAGGCCGGTGGTCACATTGCTCTCTTTGTGGCGAGGATTCACTGCAACCTACCACCGACAACCCGTCACCTCCTAGATTTCAGAATGGACGATTCGCTTTTCTTCCACGGCCAGAACCTGGCGGTACGGGAGACCGTGCGCGCGTTCGCCCGGTCCGAGATCGCCCCGATCGCCCGGCAGTACGACGCCGAGTCACGGTTCCCGTGGCCCACGGTCAAGAAGATGGCCGATCTCGGCATGCTGGGCGTGCCGTGGCCCGAGGAGCTGGGCGGGTCGGGCATGGACTACCTCTCCTACATCATCACGGTCCACGAGCTGGCCAAGGTGGATGCGTCGCACGCCATCACGGTCTCCGCGCACACGACGCTCGGCACCTCGCCCATCATGGATTTCGGCACGGACGACCAGAAGCGGCGATTCGTTCCGTATCTTGCCGCCGGCAAGGTGCTGGGGGGCTTCGGCCTCACGGAGCCGGGGGCCGGGTCCGATGCCGGCGGCACCGCCACAACCGCGGTGGACAAGGGAGACCACTATGTCCTCAACGGGTCGAAGGTCTTCATCACGCACGCCGGAGTGGGCGAGATCTTCGTTTGCACGGCGCGCACGACGCCCGGCCACACCAACAAGGGCATCACCGCCTTCATCGTGACCAAGGAGACCACCGACAAGGCCGAGGCCGAGGCGGTGGGGATGGGCCACGAGCCGAGCCTGGACTGGACCAAGGGCGTCAGCGCGGGCAAGAAGGAGGACAAAATGGGCTGGCGTGCCTCCGATACCCGCGAGCTGCACTTCGCGGAGGCAGTCGTCCCCAAGGAGAACGTGCTGGGTGAGCTGGGGAGGGGCTTCGTTCAGTTTCTGAAGACCCTGGACTCGGGCCGGATCGGCGTCGCCGCCCTTTCGCTGGGCCTCGCCGAGGGGGCGTACGAGGAAGCGCTGAAATTCACCAG
>PMIK01000270.1 GCA_003157095.1 Gemmatimonadota bacterium
GACCGCTACTTCCTGGACAACGTCGCCGGGTGGATTCTGGAACTCGACCGCGGCGAGGGCATTCCGTGGAAGGGCAACTATTCGGGATGGCTGGATCAGAAGCAGCGCCGTCTGGCGGTCGAGGAGAAACAGGCATCGGCGCGCCGCCGGACGCTCGAGCGGGAGCTGGAGTGGATCCGGATGTCGCCCCGCGCCCGCCAGGCCAAGTCGAAGGCGCGCATTGGCGCCTACGAGTCGCTCCTCGCCGAAGAGACGGAGGCGCGGGAGGATACCGCCGAGATCCTGATTCCAGCGCCGCCGCGCCTCGGCGACGAGGTCATCGTGGCCGAGGGACTCGCCAAGGGGTTCGGCGACCGGCTGCTGTTCGAGAAGCTCTCCTTCCGTCTGCCGCGGGGCGGCATCGTGGGCGTCATCGGCCCCAACGGCGCCGGGAAGACCACCCTGTTCCGGATGATCGTGGGCTCGGAACAGCCGGACGCGGGTACGCTCAGGATTGGTGCGACCGTCAAGGTGGCGTACGTGGACCAGAGCCGCGAGGCGCTGGATGGCTCCAAGACCGTGTTCCAGGAGATCTCGGGCGGACAGGAGACACTGCAGTTCGGGAAGCGCCAGGTCAACGCACGGGCGTACGCCGCGAGCTTCGGCTTCCGGGGCGCAGATCAGCAGAAGAAGGTGGCCGGTCTATCGGGCGGGGAGCGGAACCGGCTGCACCTGGCCAAGCTCCTCAAGAGCGGCGGCAACGTCCTGCTGCTCGACGAGCCGACCAACGACCTGGACGTGGACACGCTGCGCGCGCTCGAGGACGCGCTGCTGCGCTTCGCCGGCTGCGTGGTCGTGGTGAGCCACGACCGCTGGTTCCTCGACCGCATCGCAACCCACATTTTGGCGTTCGAGGGTGACGGCGAGGTGTACTGGTACGAGGGTGACTATCAGGGGTACGCGGCGGACTTCAAGCGCCGCAAAGGGGCCTCGGCCGACCAGCCGCACCGCATCCACTACAAGAAACTCGTCCACTAGGCCGGGTCCGGCAGAGCGTCCCTACAGAAAGAGCTGGGCGGCGATGGGCAGCAGCGACGGGTGATGCACCAGGGCCGACCCGATGACCCTGCCCAGCGACCGTTTCTCGTCCGGGATGCGATTCGCCGTCCGGGCAAGGCCGTTGAGAAACGCGTCGTCGAATTTGTTGATCGTTTCCTTGAGCCGGTAGTACTTCTGGTGCGCGTCGCCCAGGAGGCGCATCCACTCGTCGTGATAGGCCTGCAGGTTCCGCGCTGAGGTGTCGCCCTCGCGGATGGCCCGCGCCGCGTGCCGGCCGGCGAGGCGACCCGCCTTCATCGCGTTGACGATCCCGCCCCCCGAGAGCGGATTGATCATGTGGGCGGCGTCGCCGGCGAGGATCACGCCGTCGGCGACCGTCCGCTTGACGGTGACGCCGCTGATGACGCCGCCGACCGTCAGGCCGATCACGGTTCCGCCAGGGAAGTGGCGGGCGATGTAATCGTCGAGATACTGGCGCACCGTACGGCCGTCGCCCCTCAGTGTGACCACCCCGAGCCCGACGTTGGCCACGCCCACGCCCTTGGGGAAGATCCAGGCGTAGCCACCCGGCGCCACCGTGGGCCCGAAGTGCAGGTAGATGGCGTCGGGGTCGAACGCGATGTTTCCCACGACGTACTGCGCGCAGGATTCCATGTCGCGGGCCGCGACTCGCGTCTCGAGTCCGGCCCAGCGGCCGATCATCGTCTCCACCCCGTCGGCGCCGATCACGACCCGCGCGCCCACCGTCTCCTCGCCCCCGGGGCCGCGCAACCGGACGCGCCACCGCCCGCCGCCGGCTCCATCGGCGCGCTCGATCCCCACGGCTTCGGTGCTGATGCGAATCGTCGCCCCCGCCCGGGCCGCCTCTTCGGCCAGCACCGGCTCGAACCTGGTGCGGTCCAGGACGTAGCCGACGTCGCCGGGCGCCAGCGCCACCTGGGTGTCATCGGGGGCGATGAGGATCACGCGACTGATCCGGCGGGACACCCAGTCCGCACCGTCGGGATTCAGGAACTCCCGCAGTCCGGCGCTCCCCACCCCTTCGGCGCACCGGACCGGGGCGCCGATGGCCCGGTCCCGCTCGATGAGGAGCACGTCTCCCGCGCCCGCGGCGGCGGCCTCCCAGGCGGCCACGCACCCGGCCGGGCCGGCGCCGACGACCAGGACGTCAACGGCGCGCATCGGTCATCGCCAGGGCGCCCACGGGGCAGGGCGCGATGCACTTCTCGCAACCGGTGCACGTCGTCGCGTCCACCACCAAGCCGCGCCGCGTCATGTGGATGGCTTCGGGCGGGCACAGCGGCATACAGAGGCCGCAGGAGTCGCAGAGGTCATTGTCCACAACGGCGATATCGTGCTGAACGGCTTGGGGCATGGGCGCACGTTACCTTTGGGCCCGGAAGGGTGTCAAGCACATTGTTGCTTGAGTCGTCGGCGGGGGCTATGTTACCGCTGGCTCAACAAGTTACGCCGATTCCCTTCACTCTCTATCGAGTTGCACGTTGGCATGCGCGTGACGTTCTGGAATCCCGGGTCGTGGCTTCCCGCCAACGAGATTGCCGTCGACCTCGGCACGGCGAATACGCTCATCTACGTGCGTGGCGAAGGGATCGTACTCAACGAGCCTTCGGTCGTGGCGCTGGAGAAGACCACCGGGCGCATCAAGGGCATCGGGCTCGAGGCGAAGCGCATGCTGGGTCGGACGCCCGACGGCATCCAGGCGGTGCGGCCGCTCAAGGACGGCGTGATCGCCGATTTCGACGTCACCGAGAAGATGCTCCGCTACTTCCTGTCCTCGATCATCAACAAGCACGTCTTCCGCGTGAAGCCCAAGGTGATCGTCTGCGTGCCGAGCGGGATCACCGAGGTCGAGAAGCGCGCCGTGCGCGACAGCGCGCAGTCGGCGGGCGCGAAGGAAGTGTACATGGTCGCCGAGCCGATGGCGGCGGCGATCGGCGTGGGGCTGCCGATCGAGACGCCGACCGGCAACATGGTCATTGACATCGGCGGGGGCACCACCGAGATCGCGGTGATCGCGCTGTCGGGCATCGTGTGCGACACGTCCATCCGGATCGGCGGCGACGAGATGGACATCGCCATCGTGCAGCACATGCGGAAGAACCACAATGTCCTGATCGGCGAGCCGACGGCGGAGCGCATCAAGATCCAGATCGGGAGCGCGGCGCCGGTGGGTGAAGAGCAGGAGATGGAAGTGAAGGGGCGCGACCTGGTGTCCGGGATTCCGAAGACCGTGACGGTGCGATCCGACGAGATCCGCGCGGCGCTTCAGGAGCCGGTGCAGCAGATCGTGGACGCGGTGCGGCGGGCGCTCGAGATCACGCCGCCGGAGCTGGCGAGCGACATCGTGGACCGCGGCATCGTCATGACGGGCGGCGGCTCGCTGATCCGGGGCCTCGACCTGCTGCTCTCGCACGAAACGGGTCTGCCCATCCATGTGGACGAGGATCCGCTGACCTGCGTGGTGCGGGGCACCGGACGCATCCTCGACGATCCCGAGAAGTACCGTACCGTCCTGACAACCTGACGGGCCGTGACGATCGGCGCTGAACGTTACGGAACCCGGGCCGACACGGTCGTCTTCCTCGTCTGCCTGGTCCTGTCCCTCGTGGCGCTCGCCCTCCCCGAAGCCCTCCGCACGCCGCTCGCGGCGGGGTTGCGCCGCACCGTGCTGCTGCCCGCGGTGGCGGTCGAATCGCAGGCGGCTTCATCGCGCGAGCACCGCCAGAACATTCTCGCGCTGCGGGCCCAGCGGGATTCGCTGGCGCTGGCCGCCACCCAGGTCCCGGAGCTTCAGGCGGAGAACGCCCAGCTGCGCGCGCTGCTCCAGCTGCGTGGCCGGCTGGCGACCGGCTTCGTCACGGCCGAAGTCCTTCACCAGGCCGGGTTGACCGACGGCCTGACGCTGCTGCTGTCGGCCGGGCGGGACGAAGGTATCGTGCCGCTCTCGCCGGTGGTGTCGCCCAACGGGCTGCTGGGCATGGTGATGGCGGTTGATGTCCACACCAGCGTGGTCATGGCGTGGACCCATCCCGACTTCCGCGTCAGCGCGATGGTGAGGGGGGGCAAGATCTTCGGCGTCGTCGCATCGCGGCGCGGCGAGACGGCAGGCGAGGTCATGGAACTGCGCGGCGTCGCCTATCGTGATTCGCTGCCGCCCGGCACTCCGGTCGTCACGTCCGGGCTGGGCGGCGTCTTCCCGCGCGGCATACCGCTCGGGACCGTCCAGGGGATGCTGAGCGAATCGGCCGGGTGGGAACGCACCTACCTGCTGAGGCCCGCCGCGCATCCCGCGCAGGCGAGCCATGTGCTCGTGCTGTCCGCGAGCGTAGCCGGGGAGGAGATGGAGCCGGCCTTCGACACCATGCCCGGCCGCTCCGATACCGCTACCGCTGAAGCGCCGAGCGTCCGGCGATGAAACCCGCCGCGCCACGCCTCAAGCTCGCGGCGGTCGTGCTGGTGCTGGTGGCCGCCCACTTTGCGCTGCGGCCGCGCCTCTTCCCATCGCGCTTCGCGCCCGACTTCGTGCTCGTGGCGCTGCTGTTCTTCGCGATCCGCTCCCGTCCCGGCGCCGGTGCGGTGGCGGGATTCCTGGTCGGACTCCTGACCGACGCGGTGGCCCCGACGACGTTCGGTGCCACCGCCATCGCCCTGACCATCGTCGGCTACGCGGCCGGGTGGCTCAAGGCGGTCGTCTTCGCCGACAACCTCCTCGTGACGGCCGTCTTCGTGTTCGCGGCGAGCTGGGTGCGTGACCTGCTCGAGCTGGTGGCCAGCAACGCGCTGCGCAGCGGCTCGCTGGGTACCCAGCTGCTCCTGCAGTCGCCGGCCAGCGCCCTCAGCACCGCCGCCGCCGCCGTCGTCGCACTGCTGCTGTTTCGCGGCTGGCTCCGGTCGGCGCCGGCGCTGTGAGCGACCGCCAGGCCTTCCATCCGTTCATCCTGGCGTTGCGCGGCGCCGTGGCCCGCAACGCGCTGGCGGCCGTCTTTCTCCTCCTCGCCGGCGCGTTCTTCCGCCTCCAGGTGCTCCAGCACGACCGCTACCGGCTGAAG
>PMIK01000183.1 GCA_003157095.1 Gemmatimonadota bacterium
CTCGCGCGCCTCGCGCAGCGGCAGGGCGCGGCGCTGTGATTCGGGCGAAGTGGGTGGTCGTGGCCGTGGCGATGGCGGGGTTGGTGAGCGTGCCGTGGTGGGGCCCATGGACGCTCGGGCACTTCCGGTTCTTCGCGGTGCAGCGCGTCGAAGTGGATGGCGCGCGGTACCTCGCGCCTGCGACGATCGTAGCGGCGCTTGCCTTGAAGCCGGGCGCGAGCGTGTGGTCGAACAGGACGGAGATGGAGCGGCGGGTCGGGGCTCTGGCCGGCGTGCGGTCGGCGAGTGTCTCGCGGCATTTGCCGTACACGCTGGTGGTGGCCGTCGTCGAGGTGGAGCCGGTAGCGCTGGCTGAAGGGCCGGCAGGGCTCGTGGCCGTGGACGAAAGCGGCCGGCCGCTGCCCTACGATCCGGTGGTCGTGCCGGTGGATGTTCCGGTCGTGGAGCGGGCGGACGCACGGATTCTGGCAGCGCTCGAGACGGTGCGGGCCACCGACCTCGGCCTGTTTGCGGATATCGCGGCGGCCCGGGCCGCCGCCGGGGGGGCTGTGGTGTTGGAGCTCGAGGCAGGCCGGCTGCGCGTCGCGACCCCGCTCGATCCGGCGGTCGTGCGGGCCATGTCGGCGGTACGGCGCGACCTCGCGGCGCATGGGCAGGAGTGGGTGGAGCTGGACGGGCGGTTCCGCGGCTGGGTGGTGGTGCGGCGGTCCGACGCGGCGCGGCCGGGCCAGAAGGCGGCGGCGTGATGCGTGACCTGGTGTGCGGCCTCGACGTCGGCACGACCAAGACGTGCGCGGTCATCGCGGAAATCGCAGGCGACCTGCCGCGGTCACCCGAGGCGCGAATCCTCGGTGTGGGCCGGGCGCGCACCAGCGGCGTGCGCCGCGGAGTGGTGCGCGACATTGACGAGACGACGCGCTCCGTCGTGGAGGCGGTAGCGGCGGCCGAGCGGATGGCGGGCTTCAAGGTCGAGGGGGTGTGGGTCGGGATCGCGGGCGAGCACGTGCACGCGATCACGTCGCCGGGCGTGGTGGCGGTCACCTCGCCGGAGATCCGCCAGGCGGACGTGGACCGGGTGATCGAGGTGGCGCGCGCGGTGGTGCTGGGGCCGGACAGCGAGATCCTGCACGTGATTCCGCAGGAGTTCATCGTGGACCGGCAGCGCGGCATCTCCGATCCGGTGGGGATGACCGGGACGCGGCTCGAGGTGGACGTCTTCCTGACGACGATGTCCAGCTCGGTCGGCCAGAACCTGCGCAGGGCGATCGAGCGCGCGGGGTATCACGTGGCGGGGTTCGTGCTGGAGCCGCTGGCCGCGAGCTACGCGACGGTGACGGAGGACGAGCGGGAGCTGGGCGTGGCGCTGGTGGAGCTGGGCGCCAGCAGCACGGGCCTCGCTATCTTCCACGACGAGAAGTTCCGGCACCTGTGGACGTTCGGCTTTGCCGGCGCGCACGTGACCAGCGACATCGCGATGGGGCTGTCGGTGACGCAGGCCGATGCGGAGCGCCTCAAGGAACGCTACGGCATTGCATACCGGCCCCTGGTGGACCCGCAGGAGACGATCGAGCTGCCGAGCCCGGCGGGGCAGGAGCCGCGGCACGTGCTGCGCGATATCCTGGCGGACATCATCCACCAGCGGCTCGACGAAGTGCTGGGCGCGGTGGCGCGGGAGATCGAGCGGGTCGGCTACGTCGGGAAGCTGCCGGCGGGGGTGGTGCTGACCGGCGGGACGGCGCAGCTGGCCGGCATCGTGGAGCTGGCCCGGGACGTGTTCGGGATGCCGGTTCGCCTGGGGGTGCCGGGGCAGCACCTCACGGGGAACCTGATTGACGCCGTGGAGCAGCCGAGGTTCAGCACGGCGACCGGGCTGGCGTTGTACGCCATCCACGAGACGGCGCGCGGCGCGGCACAGAGCGGTGCACGGGCGGTGACGGTGGACCGGGTGTTGGGCTCGGTACGTCGTTGGTTGACCGACTTCTTCTAGACCAGCGAAGCGGGAGCGCGTCATGATCTTCGAGCTCGAGGAAAACGTTCAGCAGAACGCGCGGATGAAGGTCGTCGGGGTCGGTGGCGGCGGCGGCAACGCCGTCAACCGGATGATCGAGGAGCACCTCAGCGGTGTGGAGTTCATCTCGGTCAACACCGACGCTCAGGCGCTGCTGAACTCCCGGTCGGACATCAAGGTCCAGATCGGGAAGAAGCTCACGCGCGGCCTCGGGGCGGGGGCGCGGCCGGAGATAGGCCGCCAGGCCATCGAGGAGAACCGCGATGACGCGGGCCGCGTGATCCACGGCGCCGACCTGGTCTTCGTGACCTGCGGGATGGGGGGCGGCACCGGCACCGGGGCGGCGCCCATCATCGCCGCCATGGCGCGGGAAATGGGCGCCCTGACGGTGGGAATCGTGACCAAGCCCTTCCTGTTCGAGGGCAAGAAGCGGATGAAGCAGGCGGAGATGGGCATCGCGGAGCTGCGCAAGCACGTGGACACGATGATCGTCGTGCCCAACGAGCGGCTGCTGGCGGTGGCGGGCAAGGGCATGCCGTTCCTCGACGCGCTGAAGAAGGCGGACGAGGTGCTGCTCAACGCGACGCGCGGCATCTCCACCCTGATCAGCGTGACCGGGCTGGTGAACGTGGACTTCGCCGACGTCCGCACCGTGATGCAGAACGGCGGCTCGGCGCTGATGGGCACCGGAACGGGGAAGGGAGACAACCGGGCGCTGGAGGCGGCGCAGCAGGCCATCTCGAGCCCGCTGCTGGACAACGTGACGATCAACGGCGCGACCGGCGCCCTGGTCAACATCACCGGCGGCACCGACCTCACGCTGGGCGAGGTGACGCAAATCAGCGACACGATCCACGACGCGGCCGGCGAGGATGCGGACGTCATCTTCGGGGCGGTCGTGGATCCGGCGATGGAGGGCGAGATCCGCGTCACCGTGATCGCGACCGGTTTCGACCGGCGCGACGTCAAGGAGGCGGGCCCTCGCGCGGCGGGCGTCATCCAGTTCCCGCAGCGCCAGTCGGCGGGCCTCAGGGCTACGGGCACCCAGGGAGCGGCCGGGGCGGGCTCCGCGCCCACGGGACCCCGGCGTTCCGGCGCGGCGCCGGCCCCCAGCACGCCGCCGTCCACTGAGCCGCTCTCCGACATGGAGATCCCGACCTTCATCCGCAGGCAGATGGATTGAGCGCGCCGACGCGGAGGCAGGTCACGTCGCTCCTGGCGGCGCTGGCCCTGGCGGCCGGTGCCACCGTGGGTCTCGCCCGCCGGCACGGCTTCCTGGGCGGCCTCAAGACGGCCCCCGCACTGCTGGTGATCGGCGCCCCGGTCGAGACCATCGCCGATACCCTGAAGAGCCGGGAGACGGTGTCCCAGCTCTTCGAGCGGCGCGGCGTCACCGACGTCAACTGGACCGCGGTCGCGCACGCCGTGCGCAATTTCCAGCCCGGGCGGCTCAAGGCCGGCCTGGTCTTTCTCTTCCAGCAGCGCCACGGCGCGGTGGCGCCGCACGCGGTGGCTGCGCGGATGTCGCGCGACGAGCGCCTGCGCCTCCGGCGGGTGGCGGACCATTGGGATGCCTCGGTCGAGCGCATCGCGTGGCGCACCGAGCCCCTGGTGGTGGACGGCAGCATCACGCGCGATGCCAACAGTGTATACGACGCCATGGACAACGCGATCGGCGACGCGGTCCTCTCGCGCGAGGAGCGCTCCCAGATGGTGTGGGGCATGGCGGACGTGTACGACTGGGAAGTGGACTTCGCGCGCGATCTGCAGCCGGGCGACCGGTTCCACGTGGTCGCCGAGCGGCTCGTATCGGGCGAAGGCGAGGTGCGCTTCGGCAGGGTCCTGGCGGCGCGGCTCGACCTCTCCGGCCGGCGGCTCTACGCCTTTCGTTTCGACACCGGCGACAAGTCGGCGTTCTGGGATGAAAACGGTCGCTCGCTGCAGCGTGAGTTCCTCAGGTCGCCGCTGCGCTACCGGCGGGTCAGCAGCCGGTTCAGCATGTCGCGCTGGCAGCCGATCCTCCACTACTACCGCGCCCACCTCGGCACGGACTTCGCGGCCGACTACGGGACCGAAGTCCGCAGCGTGGGCGACGGCACGGTGGTCTTCGCCGGTCGCGAGGGAGGCTACGGCAACCTGATCGAGATCCGGCATCCGCGTGGCTTCGAAACCCGCTACGGGCACCTGTCCGGCTTCGCCGGCGGCATCCACGCCGGAGCGCGGGTCGAGCAGAGCCAGGTCATCGGGTACGTCGGGAATAGCGGCCTGTCCACCGGCCCCCACCTGCATTTCGAGGTCCGGCAGAACGGCCGGGCGATCAACCCGCTGCGGCAGCTGGGCGGCGCCGCCCCCGGCGCGCCGATCGCGGCCGATCGCCGCGCCGCCTTCGACCAGGAAAAGCAGCGGCTGCTGGAACTCCTCGAGTCCCGCCCCCAAGCCGTCATCGCGAGCACGCCGCGCACCTGAGGCGCGGCCCCGGGACCGCGTCGAGCCACTCGGATGGACCTGTTCCCCGCCATTGATCCCCGTGCCGGGCGCGTCGCACGCATGCGGCGCGGCACTGCCGGCTTCGCCCGCGTGGCGGTGCGGCGCGCGCTCCTCGAAGAGCGATTCACGCTGCGCGAGGCACGTCCGTGCTCGTCGTCGCGGTAGGCCTCGCGGCCCTCGCCGCGGCGCTCGCCGTCTATCTGCTGCTGGAGAAGGTGGGCGCGGCGGGCATCCCCCTCGCCCTGCTCCGCGCCGCGGCGTGGGGTTGCCTCGCCGTTCTCCTCCTCGATCCCGGTTGCCAGCGCTCGGGCGGCACCGCGCCTCCGGTCGTGCTGCTCGACCACTCGCTCTCGATGAGCGACCCCGGCGCCGCGGATGGGACGGGTGGCGCGCGCTGGCGCGCCGCGCTCGACACCGCCCGGGCCATCGCCGGGCGCCGCGGGCAGATCCTCCTGTTCGGCGCGCAGCCGGTCGCGCTGCGCGACGGGGCGCGGCCCGATGCGCCGGCCACCCGCCTGGTTCCCGCGTGGCGCGAGGCCGCCGCCTTCGGCGGCCCGGTCACGGTGGTCACCGATGGCGAGGTGGACGACGCGCGCGACCTGCCGCCGGACTTCCTGCGCACGGCCCGTGTGGTCGTGCTGCCGAGGGCGTCCAGGACCGATGTGGGTGTCGCGGGACTCGACCTGCCGGTGGCGCTGCGGGCGGGTGACACCGCGACGGCGGACGTGGTCCTGGTCGCGGCCGGTACGGGACCGACCGCCACCGCCACGCTGGAGTTGATCGAGGGCACGCGAGTAGTGGCGCGAACGAAGGTCGCGACCGGCGCCGGCGGCAGCTTCCGCCGCGAGCTCCGGTTCGTTCCCGCCGCTCCTCCCGCGGGTAGCGACCGGGAGCTTCGGCGCTACGAAGCCCGGGCCAGTGGGGTGCGGCAGGATGCCGAGCCGCGCGACGACGAGCGGGTAGGTTTCGCCGAGGTCGCGCGCACCAGCGCCATCGCGGCGTTCTCCGACAGCCCCGACTGGGACTACCGCACCTTGACCGGCACGCTCCAGCGGACCTCGGGCGTGCCCGTGAGCGCGTTCGTGCGCGTCGCGCCCGAGGGCCCGTGGCGCGACGCCGGCAGCTTGAGGCCGGTGGCGCAGAGTGCGGTCGAGGCGGCGGCGCGCGGGGCCTCGCTCGTGGTGGTGCATGGCACGCCGCAGGGCACGTCGGCGCTGGCCGCACTGGCGCGGCACGGCCTGTGGCGTTGGACGGCTCCGCGCCCGGGCGAGATACCCGGCGACTGGTACGTAGCCCCGTCCGATGCGCCGTCGCCTGTCGGCGACGCGCTGGCCGGCGTACGCGCCGACAGCCTGCCGCCCCTCGAGGCGCTGGCGGAGCCGCCGGCGGACTCGACGGAGTGGACGGCCGTTGCGGCTCGGCTCGGCCGCCGCGGCCGGGCATGGCCCGTGATCGTGGGATCGGAGCAGGGGCCTCATCGCATGGTGCGGGTGCTGGGCTCCGGGCTGTGGCGCTGGGCGAGCAAGGGCGGCGTGGCGGCCGAAGGGTATCGTTCACTGGTCGCCGCGCTCACCGACTGGCTGCTGGCAGAACCGGCGCGCGAGGGTGCGGCGCTGGCCGCGCGGCGCGACTCGCTCAATCGTGGACTCGACGAGCTGCTGCCGCGGCCGCATACGCTGGAGAGCCAGCCCGGGATCCGGGTCGCGGCGGCGGGTGAAGCGGAGCCGCTGCGGCATTTCCCGTGGGTGTACGGTGCGGCGCTCGGCGCGCTGGTGCTGGAGTGGATTGCCAGGAGAAGAAGAGGCATGAGGTGAGAGGTGAGGCGTGAGAGGTGAGAAGGGTAAGTGA
>PMIK01000012.1 GCA_003157095.1 Gemmatimonadota bacterium
GGTTCGATTCCCCGCGCCTCCACTGACTCGAACCAGTCCACCACCATCCAGCGGCGTCCACCGGACGCCGCTTTGTCATTCTCGGCTGGAAACTGCGTCATCCGCCAAGCTCCCAGATGTCGCGCGGGGCGAGGAGCCGGCCGCGGCCCGCGCAAGCGCCTTGAGCGCCACCGGAACGTCGAGGAGGAAGACGACGCCCAGAACCGCCAGCAACGCCGCCATGATGAGGAAGAGAATTGCGATGGACTGGCACCAGATCGGCCTGCCGCCGCGCGCCTAGAGGCCGGCGGCGCCACTGAGAGTCCCAGCGTGGGCAGCGGCATGGTATCGAACGTCTGGGCAATGATGCCGAACTCCCATTCAGCATCCCCGAAGCGCAGCGGCCAATAGAACAGGCCGACGTCCACGAGCCCTACGGTCGTGAGTACGACACCGACGGCGAGGAGTACGGGGGCCACGACGTGCAGGCTGACCGGCAGCACGACCGCGCGGCTGCTTCCGCGAGGCGACGGTGTCCCGAGAACCTCGGGACTGGTCGCTGCGCGGGCGTCCTCCCAGACGGGGTAGCGGGTTCGAGCGTCCGCCAAGGTATGGTCCCGCTAGACGTGACGCCATCGGCCCTACGCCGCACCGGAAATCTCTCGCGTTCGCAGCGGGAACGGCCCCTAGCCGAAGAACCGGGGGGCTGCTGAGTGCGCGCCGGCAGCGTCGGCCTCGAGCCACGGACCGCCGGCGTGCGGGCAGGGTCGCAACATTCAAAGGCGGATATGTGATGCGCGCACGCCACGCCTAGCCGTCATGAAATTCCGTAAACATAACGGAGACAATGAGTTAAAGAATGCGGAGCGCTAGTACGGGAATTGCGAAATGAACGACGACTTCGCTCGTATTTCGCTGCCTGCTTCCAGCCGCTCCCCGCCGAAGGAGGGCCCGTGATGTCGCCTAGCCGTTGTCTGCACCTGGCAGCAGCGATTGCTGCGGTCGCACTCGTCGCTCCGCGGATAGTCCGTGCGCAGTCATGGATGCAGAGCTGGACGCTGTGCACGCCGGGGATCTTCTCCTGCAACAGCGTTTCCATCGAGACCGACGCGGTGCTGAACAATGCCAACACGCGCACCGGCACGACGATCTCGATCGCCCTGCACAACCTCCAGGGCCAGTCCGGCGCGGACCTTACGTCATCGTCAGGGCTTTGGGATGCCTTCTTCTACGGGCCCAACCTGCCACTGAGTTCCCAGCCCAACACGGCCGTGGTCGGCGTGCCGTCGGGTGGCGCGACCGGGAACCCCGGAAGCCTGACGTGGTTTTGGAACACAGGTACCGATGGCAGCGGTCACGGGTACGCGGGCGTCGGGAATGACGCTCCCCTTGGCGCTCCGTATGGTCTGATCGGTGGATGCGCTTCGAACCCACTGTTGTTCCAGAACTACCCCTATGGTGGGTTCACGTGCGGGCCGAATGCGGCGTTCACGTTTTCGTTCACCGTGAACGGCGATATCGTGGACGCGAACCAGTTTACGTCGGTCTACATCGCCTCCGCCGGGAACAACGCCATCGGGGGAACACTTGATGCCTGTTACTCGAACCCGAGCCCGTATCCCCCCAACCCCTATCCGTGTGGCGTGAGCAGCCAGTCGATCACGCAGGGCGCGGTGGTGACTCCAGAACCCGCGACCCTCGTGCTGCTGGGCAGCGGGCTCCTGGGCATCGGTGGTCTTGGTGTACGACGGAGAAAGCGGCCGCTCGGCTGAACCGTCGCAGCGGACCTTGAGTGAGGCGAACGGCGACCCGGGTGGTCGCCGTTCGTGTGTCAGGGCCTTTGGCGTTCCGGCGCCGCCCTTCCGTTCGGATGACCGAGCCAAGGCCCTGCCTGGCTCTTTCGCTTTTGGCGCCCGCGCGTAGCTTCGGGGTCGAACTTCTACCCGGAGCGAGCATGGCAGCACCGGAGCCCCAGGCCACACCTGCCGTCACATACATCCCGATTGTCACGGACCTGCTGCGGCTGCTACGCGCGCCGTTCGCCCCGTTCGGCGTGTTCGACGAGCAGCGCGAGAAGCCCACCTTCTGGCTGCCGTGGATCGTGCTCAGCGCCCTGTTCATGGTGGTGGGGTTGGTGGCGCTGCCGGTCACCCTTCACATCGCGCGGCTGAGCGCCGAGGCCGCGGGAAGGCCCTTTCCGCCGTCAGCCGAGTCGCTCACGAGGGTGCTTGCGGTCGGGGGCATCCCGATCGGCATCCTGATCGCCGTGATGATCGGGGCGGTCGTGCTCTACTTCGTGCTGATGATCTCGGGCGCGGAGGCGCGATTCAAGGGAATGATGACGGTCTCGGTCTTCGTTGCGCCGATCACGCTGATCCAGACCCTGGTGACGACGGTGGTGCTCAAGATGCGCGGCGTCGAGTCCATCCAGACGCTGGCGGACGCCCGGATCACGTTCGGCCTCGACAACCTGGTGTCGGCCGAGTTCGTCGAGGCGCACAAAGCCATCGCGGCGCTGCTCCGCGGCATTGGACCGTTTGAAATCTGGGGGCTCGTCATCACCGCCATCGGCCTGGCGGCGCTCGAGAAGGTGCCGCCGAAGAAGGCCTGGACCGCTGCCATCGTCGCCTTCATCATCGGGCTGATGATCCGGGCCGGCAGCGCGCTCGTCTTCAAGGCGGGGTGAAAAGGCGGCGGGCCGGGCCTCGCACGAAGGCCCGGCCCGCGCTGGTCAGCGTGCCGGCATTCGGTGGTCAGCCGACGCCGTAGCGCCAAGGCGCCCAGGGACGCCGCCACGGCCGGCGATGCAACCCGCGCCGCGGCCGGGTCAACCGGATCACCACGCTGCGTCGCAACACCGGACGGCGAAGAGCGAACGGACGCCATCCGTAGCTCGCGGCGTAGCCGCGCTGCCATCCCATACCCGCCGTCCGCCATTCTGCGGCCCGCCGCCAGTGCATCCGCTGGCGTGCCGCCCCCTGACTCCGCTCGACCCACTGGGCGGCGAAGCGCATGCGTCCGCCGTTATGGTAGGTCTGCGCGGCCAGCGGCGAGGCCAAGGCGATGATGCCCAGAGCCCCAATGGCCGCGCGTACTCTGCCTGTGATGCCGGTCATGCCAGACTCTCCCGCTGGAGCTTCGCCCTATCTGACGGGGCTGGGCAGGCGCCGTTAAGGAGTCCGCCCGCCAACGAGCTGCCTGACGCGCAAAGGGCCGGGCCCCGCCCGGGGTCCGGCCCATCAGCATAGCGCCGTGGAGCTACTGCTGGCCCTGGCGTGCCCGGCACGGCTGTGTGGCGTCGGGCACGGTTCCCAAGATCAGACCGTGGAGCTGGTCCGGTCCTCGACGCCCTTCTCCTTGAGCGCGGCCTGCGCCGCCGCCAGCCGGGCGATCGGCACCCGGAAGGGTGAGCAGGAGACGTAGTCCATGCCCACGTCGTGGCAGAACATCACGCTCGACGGCTCGCCTCCATGCTCGCCGCAAATCCCGACCGTGAGGTCCTTGCGCACGCCGCGGCCCAGCTCGATGCCCATCTTGATCAGCTTGCCGACCCCGGTCCGGTCCAGGACCTGGAACGGGTCGCTAGGGAGGATGCCGGCCTCGACATACGCTGGCAGAAACCGGCCGGCGTCGTCGCGCGAAAGCCCGAACGTCGTCTGCGTGAGGTCGTTGGTACCGTAGGAGAAGAACTCGGCCTCCTTCGCGAACTGGTCGGCGGTGAGCGCGGCGCGCGGCAGCTCGATCATCACGCCCACCTGGTACGCCACCTCGCGCTTGGCCGTGGCGAACACCTCAGCGGCCACCCGCCGCACGATCTCGACCTGGTTCGTGAACTCCGCCACCGTCGCCACCAGCGGCACCTCCACCTCCGGCATCACCTTCACGCCCTTCGCGGCGACGTTGACGGCCGCCTCGAAGATCGCCCGCGCCTGCATCTCGGTGATCTCGGG
>PMIK01000089.1 GCA_003157095.1 Gemmatimonadota bacterium
TAGCTCTCCGGCTGCTCTCGCTGGCTCACGTCCAGCGCGTGCGCGAGCCGCGCCGGCCGCCCGTCGAAATCCAGAGGCTGGCTCGTCACATCCACGTGGACGACCGAGCCGTCCTTCCTGCGGTGGCGGAAGGTGCCGCGCCGCACGCCGTTGACGGTGGGCGTCCGGAGGTGCTCGACCAGGGTGCCGATGTCCTCCGGCGGGCTTAGCTCCGACAGCGTCATCGCGAGGAGCTCCTCGCGCGTGTAGCCGTACTGGCGCACGGCGGCCTCGTTGACGGCGAGGAAGCGCAGCGACGCCGGATCGTAGACTAGAAGCGGCGCCGGGTGCCCGTCGAACAGCCTGCGGTAACGCTCTTCGGCGGCGCGCAGCGCGTCCTCGACCCTGCGGCGTTCGGTCACGTCACGGATGATCGCCGTCAGGAAGAGATGCCCTCCCGAAGGCACTTCACTGACCGTCAGCTCGGCCGGGAAGATGACGCCGTCGGCCCGGCGCGCGATCACATCCCGACGCCGGTCAGCAACAGGCCTCCCGCCCGTGCGGAGGGAGCGCGGGTCGCGCGCGTCCGGCCCCTCCCGGTCCGGCGACTGCAGCAGGACGGTGGTCACGTCCGCCCCTACCAGACCCGCCGCCGGGTATCCGAAGATGGCCTCGGCCGCCGCATTGGCGGACTGAATGATGCCCTGCTCGTCAATGGTGATGATCGCGTCGCCGGCGCGCTCCCATACTTCCTCGACCCGGGCACGGGGCACGGTCTCGGCGGNNAGAGCCCCGGCGTCACCAGCAGGGCCAGCGCCGCGGCATCCACCACCGCCAGCAGGACCAGCGGCACGTGAGGCAGCAGCATGAAGATCCCCAGTGCCACGGTCAACTGCGCCCCAAAGACCAGGGCGAGGATCGCCGCGATCAGGCGGATCCGCGAGGACGCATGAGCTACATCTTGCCGAGTTGGCATCACATCTCGGTTGAGAGGGCGCGGGGGCGGCTGGCGCTGTTAAGATGCGGTAATCGCATTCCCCGGCGCAAGCGATTGCCGGCCGGCTTGGGCGGGCATAGGGAAAACGCGTACATTTTCTTCGGAGCCGGGGTATGATGGGAAACATCCCGCCGGCCCACGTCGGCACGCCGATAATTCGGGGTGCCTTGGGCGCGACCTTCGCCAGGACGGAGAAGAAGCAGTGGCGCACATCGCCAAGCGTGTGGGGGAGTTTCCGGGCTATCCGCTGGCCCACATCTCGCGCCGGAAGCGCGAGCTGATCGCCGCCGGNNCCTTCCGCGAGGCGGTGGTGCGCTACCATCAGCGCCGCTTCGGAACGTCATTCGATCCCATGACGGAGGTGCTGCCGCTCATCGGGTCGAAGGAGGGGCTGGCGCATTTCGCGCTGGCGACCACCAATCCCGGCGACATCGTCATCGTGCCGGAGCCGGGCTATCAGTGCTATATCGGCGGGGCGATCGCGTCGGGCGCCGAGGCGCGGATCGCGCCGCTGCGGCCGGAGGCGGACTTCCTGGTCGAGCTGGGCGAGNNGCCGCGCGACTACCTCGAGCGCACCGTGGCGGTGTGCCGGGAGTACGGGATCGCGCTCGCCTACGACAACCCTTACGTGGAGATCACCTTCGACGGTTACCGGGCGCCGAGCATCTTCGAGATTGAGGGGGCGCGCGAGGTGGCGGTCGAGTTCCACTCGTGTTCCAAGTCGTTCACCATGACGGGGTGGCGCCTCGGCTGGGCCGCCGGGAACCGCGAGCTGATCACAGCGCTCACCACCATCAAGTCGTATCATGATACGGGGCCGTTCCTCGCGGTCCAGAAGGCTGGAGCGGTCGTCCTCGACCAGGCCGAGGCCCTGGTGAAGTCGGCGATGGAGCGGCTTACCGCGCGGCGCGACGCCGCGGTCGAGTCGCTGACGAGGGCGGGGTTCGACGTCGCGAGTCCGCAGGCCACGCTGTACCTCTGGATTCCGCTCCCGGAGGGACTGAAGTCGGCGGAGTTCGCGCGGATGGCGATCGAGGAGGAAGGCGTGGTGGTCATGCCGGGCAGCGGGTTCGGCGCGTCGGGTGAGGGGTTCTTCCGGGTCGCGCTCACGGTCGGCGAGGAACGGCTCGCGGAGGCCGCGGAGCGGATGGGGCGGGTGCTTGCGCGAGCGTAGATCGTTCACGCTCCCGGCGGGGCGCGCCTGGCCGCGGTGGTGGGTCGTCGCATCCGTGCTGGCGCATTTCGTGGTGCTGACGGCGCTGGTCGAATCGAGCATGTCGTGGCGCCGCCAGCGTCCGGGGGGGTTCCTGTTGCTCGGGGCGTCGCCGCCCGGACAGTCCACCCGGCCGATCGTGCTGTACGTGGCTACGGCGCCGGTGGGGCATGGGCGCGGGCAGGGCGATGCGCCTGGCCGCGCCGCCGGAGTGAGTGCTGCGGTCAGTCCGGAGCCGACGCCCGCGATTGACAGCGGCACACCGACGCTGCGGATCGGCGCGGGGGGCCGGGACACCGCCACGGTTGCGATGCGCGNNGAGAAGAACCCGCTCCCCGACGTCAACGCCGATCCGTACGTCTCCAAGCCCTGGACCTTCCGCGTGGGCGGCAAGACGTACGGGATAGACTCGAAGGGCATCCACTTGGGTGACATCACGATCCCGACCGCGGTCCTGGCGTTCCTCTCGACGCCGCAGGGCAACATTGATCAGGCGCGGGCGAACCAGGCCTACATGGCGATGCGGGCCGACATGCTGCGCGCGGCCGCCCGGGCGCAGACGATGGACGATTTCCGCCAGGCCGTGCGCGAGATCCGGGCGCGCAAGGAGAANNAGCAACAGCAGCAACAGCAGCAGGCCAACCCGCAGCCGGTGCAGCCGTGAAACTGGTGGACACCGACGACACCGTCCTCATCGTCACGGGCATTGACGTGCCCGCGGAGATGAACGATCGCCCCCTGGCGTACCGCCTCAAGGCGGAGATTGACCGGCGTGGCGACGGCAAGGCATTCCGCGTGGGACTGGTGGTGTCCGACGCGTGGTTCGCGCAGAACCGGATCTTCCACCTGTGTCCGGTGGTCGCGGTCGGGGGGCCGGGCGTGAACGCGCTCGCCGCGAGCCTCGTCAACGACCTGCCGATGCTCGTCAGGCGCGAGGATCGCGCGTTCGTCCAGGGCCAGTGGGACGGCGAGGAGAAGCGGGCGAGCCTGTGGGGGATGGACCGCGGCGCCACGGCGGAGGCGGTCGAGATCTTCGTGCGCGAAGGATTTTGCGAGGCGTTCCTGAAGCAGGCGTGGAAGGCGGCGGCACCGGCCCGGAGCTAGGCGCCCGCCGCCGTCCGCAGTCTCCGCAGGACGTCGTCCCGTCCGATCACCGCCAGCAACTCGTTCACCGGCTCGGATACCGTCGAGCCTGTCAGCGCTATGCGCACGGGCTGCATGATCGTGCCGACCTTGACCGCCATCCGCTCCGCCAGGGCGCGCAACGCGATGTCGAGCGCCGGCGCGGTCCAGTCGGTGGCCGTCGCGAGCGACTCCGCCACGGCCGCCAGCGCTGTGCGGTAGCCGGCCTCGTCCTGTGCGACCGCGGCCGCGGCCTTCTCGTCGAAGACCACCGGGTCGAGCCCCGCGCGCAGCCGGGCCCGGTGTGCCACGTCCAGCGTCGTCCGGCCGCGCGGCAGCACCGCCGCCACCAGCGCGACGGCCCGCGCCGGGTCGAGGCCGGCCAGCGCGTCGCCGATGAGGCCGGCAACCCGCTCCGCGCCAAGCGACCGCAGATGCTCGGCGTTCATCCACTCCAGCTTCTTCGGATCGAAGACCGCCGCGCTCCGCTGCAGCCCCGCGAACGTGAACGCCTCCACCAGCTCCGCGGCGTCGAAGAACACCTCCCGGTCGCCGCCGGGACTCCAGCCGAGGAGCGCGAGGAAGTTCACCATCGCCTGGGGCAGGATCCCCAGGTGCTGATAGTCGGCCACGGCGGTGGCGCCGTGGCGTTTGCTGAGCTTCTTGCCGTCGGTGCCGTGGATCATCGGCACATGGCCGAACACGGGCACCGGCACCCCGAAGGCGCGGTAGAGCAGGATCTGCTTCGGCGTGTTCGAGATGTGGTCGTCGCCGCGGAAGACATGCGTGATCCGCATCGCGATGTCGTCGGAAACCACCGCGAAGTTGTACACCGGCGTGCCGTCGGCGCGGAGGATGACGAAGTCCTCGAGGTCCTTCCCGTGGAAGGCGATCGGCCCGTGGACCGCGTCCTCCCACGCCACTTCCTCGTGGCTCACCCGGAAGCGGATCGCGCCGTCGTCGAGGTACGCCGTCCCCGCGTCGAGCAGCCGGTGCGCGTCGGCCTGGTGGCGTGCGAGCCCGGCGCCCTGAAAGAGCGGACCCTCGTCCCAGGTCAGCCCGAGCCACGTCATCCCGTCGAGAATGACCTTCGTGAACTCGTCCGTGGAGCGCTGCTTGTCGGTGTCCTCGATACGGAGGACGAAGGTGGCGTCGTGGTCGGGGCCGTGCGTCCGGGCGTGCTGGACGAACAGCCAGTTGAAGAGCGCGGTGCGCGCTCCCCCGACGTGCAGGCTGCCGGTGGGGGACGGAGCGAAACGGACGCGGATCACGGCGGAGACGCGCCCGGCGCGCCCGCTTTCTCGATCTTGGCCCAGGTGTCGCGCAACGTGACGGCGCGGTTGAACACCAGCCGATCGCCCCGGCCGTCGACCCGGTCGCGGCAGAAGTAGCCCTGCCGCAGGAACTGCAGCGGCTGGTCGGGCGTCGTCTCGGCCAGCGCCGGCTCCACCTTGCAGCCGGTGAGCACTTCCAGCGAGGCGGGGTTGAGCACGTCGGCGTAGCGCTTGGACTGGAGCTCCGCCGCCGGATCCTCGTTCAGGAAGAGCCTGTCGTAGAGCCGCACCTCGGCGTCCAGCGCGGCGGCGGCCGACACCCAGTGGATCGTCGACTTGACCTTGCGGCCGTCCGGGGCGTTGCCGCCCTGGCTGGCGGGGTCCCACTCGCAGCGCAGCTCCACCACGGCCCCGGCGGCGTCCCTGACGACCTCCCGGCAGGTGACCAGGCAGGCGCCCCGCAGACGCACCTCGGCGCCCGGCGCCAGACGGAACCACTTCTTGGGGGCCTCCTCCCGGAAGTCGTCCTGGTCGATGAACAGCTCCCGGGTGAAGGGCAGCCTGCGCGTGCCCATGGAGGGATCATCCGGATGGTTGGCCACCTCCACCTCGAAGGCGTCGGCCTCAAGTATGTTGGTGATGACCACCTTGAGCGGGCGCAACCCGGCGAGTCGACGCAGGGCGCGCTTGTTGAGGTCCTCGCGGATGGCGTGGTCGAACACGGCCATGTCAGTGAGGCTGATGAATTTCGTGACGCCAACGCCGATGGCGAAACTGCGCAGGGAGACCGAGGTCACGCCGCGACGGCGGATGCCGCTGATGGTGGGC
>PMIK01000004.1 GCA_003157095.1 Gemmatimonadota bacterium
ACCTCCTGGCCCGGCACCCTCACACCACTGTCCGGGTAGTGCTCCACGACGGCGGACGGCTGTTGCTGCGCCAGCCGTTCATTCGATCCGACTCGCTGGGCGGCGTGACCGATTCCACTAATCCCTCCGCGCCGCCCGTGCTGGTCGCGCTGAAGGACGTGCACCATCTCGAGATCGAGCAGGTTGACGCCGGCCGCACGTTCCTCGCGGTTGCCGCGATCGGCGCCTCGACGGCGCTCGTCGTCAGCGCGGCCGAGGCCATCGGCAAGCTCTCTGCGCCGAGGCCGTCAGCCGGCTCGATGAACATCAAGATCTCCTGCCCGCTGGTCTACAGCTGGGACGGGCACCACTGGCGCCTCGACTCGGGCACGTTCGGCGGCGCCGTCACGGAAGGGCTGCAGCGGACCGATCTCGACAACCTCGACTATGTCCAGGCCGAGGGTGGCGTCCTCCGGCTGCGGGTCTCCAACGAGCTGGCGGAGACGGATCACCTCGATGGCCTCGCGGTCCTGGCAGTGGACCACGACCCGTCGCTCACCGTCGCGCCCGACCCCAGCGGCGGCCTCCACACCATCGACGACCTCGTGCCGCCGTTCCGTGCGACGGACGACCGTGGCGCGGACGCCCTTCCCCGGGTGGTCGCCGTGGACGGGTGGAACTGGGAGTCCACTGTGAGCGGCCGCGATCCCCACAACCCGGCCGATCTGCGCTCCGGACTGGAGCTGGCGTTCACGCGCCCCCAAGGCGCGACGCGCGCGCACCTGGTGGTGGACGCCAACAGCTCGGCCTGGGGCTCCTACATGCTCGAGGAGTTCATCCGCGCCCACGGCAGCGCCACGCAGGCCTGGTACGACTCGATGGACGCGCGGCCCGCCGTGGCCCGGCGGATCCAGGCACGGCTGGCGCGCGAGGCGTTCCTGGCCGTGTCGGTACGCACCGCCGGGGCCTGGGATGACCAGGGGCTGTTCTGGGAGGCCGGGCCCGAGATCGTCAAGCGCCAGGTCCTCGACCTCGATCTCTCACGGATCGTGGGCGACACCGTGCTGGTGCGGCTCACGTCCGCGCCTTCCTTCTGGACAATAGACCGGGTCGCGCTCGACTTCACCGCCGACCGGGAGGTGACGGTGCACGAGCTAAGTCTCGTCTCTGCACGCGACCGATACGGGCTGGACGTGGCGCCCCTGATCGCCGCGGTAGACCACCGCGACTACGCCCTCCGCAACGGGGCCACGGCCGACGTCGTGTTCGCCGTGCCTCCGGTGCCGCCGGGGCAGGCGCGCAGTTACCTGCTCCGCTCCACCGGCTGGTACCGGGTGGACACACCGGAGACCGGCGAGCCTGACGTCGCTGCGCTCTCCGGCCTCGGCCGCGATTCGCTTGCGGTGGGGCGCGCGTCCGTCCTGCAGCTCACCGCCGCGCTCACCCGGCTCGCGGGGAATGCCCGATGAATGGCCGGCGGGTGGTGATCACCGGCGTCGGCGCGGTCTCAGCCGCAGGAATCGGGGCGCCACCGCTGCTGGAGCTGGTGCTCGCGGGCCGGAGCGCCGTCCGCCCCATGGCCTCGCTCGACGGGCTGCCCGCCGGGGCCGCACCCGAGCTGCCTCCCGACCGGCGTACCCGCCGGCTCGACCGGGCGGCGCGCCTGTTCGTCGCCGCGGGCGAGGAGGCCTGGCACGACGCGGGGCTCGTGATGCAGCCCGAGGACGGCGGCAGGTTCGCGCTGATCGAGGGATCGTCGCTGGGATCGCTCGCCGACATGCTCGACGAGCACCGCGAGTATGTCGAACGAAACGACCATCGGCCGCCGAGCCCCGCCGCACTCATCCGCTACATGGCAGGAGCCGGCGGCGCCTTCCTCGCCCAGCTCCACCAGATCCACGGCCCGGTCTTCCACCTGTCGGCCGGGAGCGTCTCCGCCATGGTGGCCATCGGCGAGGCGTACCAGAAGGTCGCCTCGGGCGTTGCCGACGTCGCACTCGCCGGCGGNNACGTGCTCGAATCGGAGGAGCATGCCCTCGCGCGCGGCGCGCGGATCCGCGCGGTGGCGAGCGGCTACGGCCTGTCGTGCGAGGCGGGCTCGATGACGGCGCCCGACGCCGACGGATCGGGCGTAGCCGCAGCGGCACTCCAGGCTTTGAGCGAGGCCGGCGCGCCGCCGGTCGGTTGGGTGAAGACGCACGGCACTGGAACCAAGCTGAACGACAGCGCCGAATGCCGCGGGCTCGCCCGCGTCTTCGGGGCCGAGCTGCCGGAGTCGCCGCTCACGTCACTCAAGGCGGCGATCGGCCATTCGTTCGGCGCCAGCGGCGGGGTGGAGACGGCCCTGGCCGTGCTCGCGACCGAGCGGGGAGTGGTGCCGCCTTCGGTGGGCACGGAAGAGGTGGATCCCGACCTGCCGCCGTGCCGGATCGCGCTCGGCGCTGAGCCGTCGCGCAGGCGCGCGGCGCTGCTGCTGGCCGAGAGCTTCGGCGGCCGGTGCGCCGCCCTGGTGCTCGAGGCCGCTTGAGGCGGCTCGGCTACAGCGGCTTCTGGAAAATGCGGTACCGCTTGTAGATCACGCCGCCCTGGCGCTCCATCTCCGCCCGGATCTTGGTGTTGGTCTCCAGCTCGTGATGGCTGTCCATCGCCTCGAAGCCGGCGGCGATGGCCGACTTGAACATGGTGGCGCCGAGGAGCGTGTCCACGCCCCGGCCCCGGTACTCCTCCTTGATGCCGCCAAGCAGCAGGTCGAGCTGCTTGGCGCGCTTCATGGCGCGGAGGATGTGGATGAACCCGAACGGGAAGATGTGGCCCTTCGCCTTCACGATCCCCTCGTAGAGGTTGGGGATCGCGATCAGGAACGCCACGATCTGGTCGTCCTTGGCCACGGCCTTCACGAACCGCGGGTCGAGCAACGGCAGGTACTGCTTCGCCAGCCCTTCCATCTCCTCGTGATCGAGCGGCGAGTAGCCGTAGATCCCGACGAACGTCTCGTTCATCAGAGCGAGGATCGGGCGGATGTACGGCTTGAGCTGGCTCTTCTTGGTGAACTCCAGCGAGCGGAAGTGGCCGCGGGTGGCGACGCGGTCCGCGATCCGCACGTATACCTCCGGTACCGCCTTCCCAACGGGAATCCGGTATACGAAGTAGTCCACTTCCTTACCGTACCCCTCGGCCTCCAGCAGCGGGATCAGATACGGGAAGTTGTAGTACGTCACGATCGTCGGCTCGTGCTCGAACCCCTCGATCAGGAACGCCTCCGGATCCTGATCGTTGAAGCCGAACGGCCCGATGATCTTCGTCATGCCCCGCGCGCGCGCCCAGTCCTCGACGTGGCCGAGCAGCGCG
>PMIK01000106.1 GCA_003157095.1 Gemmatimonadota bacterium
AAGTTGATCAAGGAAATCACCGTCGCCGCGCGGCAGGGCGGCGGCGATCCCGCGGGCAATGCGCGGCTCCGGACGGCCATTGACGCCGCCCGCGTCGCCAACATGCCCTCCGACACCATCGACCGGGCGGTAAAGAAGGGCACCGGCCAGCTCGAGGGCGTGCATTACGACGAAGTGACCTACGAGGCCTACGGCCCCGGTGGAGCGGCCATCTTCATCGAAGTGACCACCGACAATTCGAAGCGCACCGTGGCGGACATCCGCCACCTGTTCACCCGCTTCGACGGGAAGCTCGGCACGACCGGCTCCGTGGCACACATGTTCGAGAAGCGCGGCGAACTTTACGTCGCGGCCTCCCGCTTCGACGAGGACGCGACCATCGAGGCGGCGCTCGAGGCGGGTGCGCTCGACGTCGTGAGGGAAGGCGAGTATTACGTCGTCACCACCCAGCCCCACGATTTCCACGCCGTGCAGGAAGCGCTCAAGCGCCACAGCATCGCCTGGGAGTCGGCGGAGATCGCGATGATACCGCGGAGCACCGTGCGGGTGGAGGGGCGGGACGCCGAGAAGCTCATCAAGCTGATGGAGGCCCTCGAGGAGCACGACGACGTGGCCAGGGTCTCGTCGAACTTCGACGTCGACCTCGAGGCGCTGGCCGAGGTGTGATCGTGCTCGGGCTGGACCCGGGCACCGCCGCCACGGGGTACGGCGTGGTCGAGGTGGCGGCGCCCGGCGCGACCCGTCTCGTGGAATGCGGAGTCGTCCGAACCGCCGCGTCGTCCCCGTTCGAGCAGCGCCTGTCCCACATCTATGACGCGGTCACCGACCTGATCCGCCAGCACAGGCCCGACGCCATCGCCGTCGAGAGCGTGTTCGTGGCGAAGAACCCGCGCAGCGCCCTGGTGCTCGGCCACGCGCGCGGCGCCGTGCTGCTCGCCGCCGCGAAGGCCGGCGTGCCGGTCGCCGAGTACGCCCCTGCGATGGTCAAGAAGACGGTGGTCGGCATCGGGGCCGCGACCAAGCTCCAGGTACAGCTGATGACCGCCCGGCTGCTGCGCCTGCGGACCCCACCGGTGCCCGATGACGCGGCCGACGGCGTGGCCATCGCCCTGACCCACTGCATGCGCGGCGCGCGCCGGTTCCGGCGTGCGACGGTCGGATGATCGCCCTCCTCTCCGGCACTCTCGCGGTCAAGGAGGCCGATCGCGTGGTGGTACGCACGCCGAGCGGCGTCGGCTACGAGTGCTTCGTTCCCACCCGCGTGCTCGCCGACCTGCCCCGCCCGGGCCAGCCGGTCGAGCTCCACACCTCCCTGGTCGTGCGCGAGGATGGGCAGACGCTCTACGGCTTTGCGACCGCCGAGGAGCGGCGCGTCTTCCAGCGCCTCATCCAGGCCACCGGAGTCGGCCCCAAGCTGGCGCTGGCGATGCTCTCGCTGCACCCGAGCGAGCGGCTGGTGCGCAGCATCCGGGAGCGAGACATCGCCGCCCTCGTCGCCGTGCCGGGCGTCGGCAAGAAGACCGCGGAGCGCCTGGTCCTCGAGCTGGCGGACAAGACCGACGACCTCGTCGCAGAGCAGGCCGCGCCGGTCTCGACCGCGAGCGACGCTGCGACCCAGGCGCTGGTGCGCCTCGGCTACGGCGCGCCCGAAGCGGACGACGCGGTGCGCCGCGCGCTGGCGCAGGAAGGGCGGCGCGACACCGCGGACCTGCTCAAGGCGGCCTTGGCCTTTCTCGTCGGCGGGGGACGGCGATGAGCCGCGCCCGGTCGGAGATCACCACGCCCGACATCCTTCCCGAGGAGCGCAGCACCGAGGCCTCGCTGCGGCCGTCGCGCCTCGATGAGTTCGTGGGACAGGCGAAAGTGAAGGAGAATCTCCAGATCGCCATTGACGCGGCGCGCGGCCGCGGCGAGCAGCTGGACCACGCCCTGTTCTTCGGCCCGCCGGGCCTCGGCAAGACGACGCTCGCCATCCTCCTCGCCAAGGAGATGGGGGTCAACATCCGCACTTCCTCCGGCCCGGTACTCGAGCGGCCCGGCGACCTGGTCGGGCTGCTCACGGGGCTCAAGCGCGGCGACATCCTGTTCATAGACGAGATTCACCGGATGCGGCCCGTCCTGGAGGAGTTCCTCTATCCCGCGATGGAGGACTGGCGCGTGGACGTGCGCGTCAGCGACGGCCCGCACGCCGAGACCATCCCGATGGCGCTGGAACCCTTCACACTGATCGGGGCCACCACACGCTACGGGCTCTTGACCCCGCCGATGCGCGCGCGCTTCGGGATGGTGGAACGGCTCAACTTCTACCCGCCCGAGGACCTCGCCCAGATCGTGACCCGCTCCGCCGGGATCCTCAGCGTGGACGCGGACGCCGGAGGCGCCGAGGAGATTGCCAAGCGCAGCCGCGGCACGCCGCGCGTGGCCAACCGACTGCTCCGGCGCGTGCGCGACTACGCCGCCGTGCGGGCCGACGGCCGGGTGGACCGGGAGACCGCGCGCCAAGCGCTGGCCCGCCTCGACGTGGACGAGTTCGGCCTCGACGACATGGACGCGAGACTGCTCAAGACGATCATCGAGAAATTCGAGGGTGGGCCGGTCGGACTGGGAACGCTCGCGGTGGCCGTAGGAGAGGACGCGGGCACGCTGGAGGAGGTCTACGAGCCGTACCTGATCCAGCAGGGCTTCCTCCAACGCACGCCACGCGGCCGCATCGCGACCTCCACCGCCTACCGCCATTTCGGCTTCGTGGCGCCGAAGGGGCAGGACTCGCTGTTCGGCCAGTAACCGCCGGATTCGACTCACGGATGACGCCGGACGATCTCGCTGACCGATGCGATCCACGAAGATGGAATGCCCCGATCGGGAGCGGAGTCCGGAACCCGCATTTGTGGCGCACCAGAGGCAGCTACTGCTGCGGGAGGGCCACGAATCCCGAGGATTCCCGCTTCGATATCAATGTTGCAACATCACAATGCAATACAGCTCAATGTGTTAGAGAAATGCCATTCGTGGCCCGCCCCTTGCCGGAGTGGAATTGTGCACCTTGCAGGGTCACACTTACTATCCGGGGCATCGGGATCACCATCACGGAGGACGGCATGAATCGATTCAAAAGTGTAATGCTGGGCGTCGCATTCATGGCTCTTCCGGCGATAGCGCGGGCGCAGACGCAGACCATCAACTTCGACGACCTGAACACGGACCGTCCTCCGAATCCCCCTAACCCCGCTCCCTCCTCCGTGTGCCCGGTGCCGCTGCTGCCGAACGGCTATCACGGCTTCAACTGGGACAACTTCTACGTCCTGAAGGGCAGCCAGTACTTCGACCCTTACCTGATCCCGCCGGGCAACACGTACTGCATCGCTCCCGGCGGCTACAGGAACGGCGTTGTGTCGTCGCCCAACGTCGCCTTCAACGGTGATGGCGCCCCGGCATCGGTGAGCAACGCGAACTCCTTCACCTTCAACAGTGTGTACATGACGGCGGCCTGGAACAACGGGCTGGACGTGCTGGTCCAGGGCTACCTCAACGGGACCCTGCTGCACAGTGAGTCGTTTGTCCTGAACACCTACACCTTCCCCGTGAGGCAGTTCGTCTTCAACTGGATCGGCGTGGACTCCGTGTCGTTCACTTCTTCCGACGGCATCCACCAAGGGAACCTAATCGGCTTCGGTGAGGAGATCGCGTTCGATAACCTCACGGTGAGCAACGTGACCCCGGAGCCTGCCACGCTGCTCCTCCTCGGCACGGGCCTGACCGGCATCGGTGCCGTCATCCGCCGTCGCCGCCGGAAGAACATCGAGAAATAGTTCTCGCGGCGCGGTGCTCGAGCCCCCCGGATCATCGGTCCGGGGGGCTCGTGTTTTCATAGCGCCGCGAAGCGGATGCGAATATGGTGCGATCCCCGAACCGGGTCGGGACCATCGCCTGGCTCCAGACTCACGGCTCGCCGGCCTACAGCAGCTCACCTGACCCGACGACTGCGACGGGCCGACGCCGGCCGCGGGGGGCCCGGAGGCCGCAGGTTCCGTCGTGATCGTCAATCTGGTGGATTGGTCTCTTCGGGCTGCCCGCTACAGCGTTCCCGTCCACGACCCGGCGGCCATCCGGATTCTCGCCCACCGGGCACATGGCCCCCGACGTGCCCAGCCTGGAGAGAAAGCGAAACGGGCTGAGCCGAAGCTCAGCCCGTCCGCCGCTTAGGCCGGGAGATTCGAGAAGCGCAACCTACGCCGTCAGGCGGCGAAGCGCTCCCGTGCCAAGAAGCATCACAACCAGGCCCGTGCCGAGCAGAAGTAGCGTCGCCGGCTCCGGGGTGACGACTTGCGTGAGGTACTCCTGCGAGCCGCGCTCGTTGTTGCCCATCGCGAGCTGGTCGGTGACAACGACCCAACGGCTGGCGCTGACGCCGTTCTCAGTGGTGCCGTTCCAATTGCCCTGTGCCTGACCGACCCAGTATGCGACCTGGGTGTTGTCGCTGTTCCGGTACACAGGGAACCCGGACATGATCTGCCAGATCGCGCCGTTCATGTCGAGCGCGTCCGCAGTGCCGAGGTTGGGCTCCGCCAGGATCTTCTGCGCCAACCAGGCACTCTCCAGATACATCTGAAGCGTCTGCGCTTGGGTCCCGTGGGAGCGCGTCGTCACGCCTACGTCAGCGGCATCCTGGCCCAGGTTGGTGAAATTCGCCGCGTACTCCCCGGTGTTGGCTTCGTGGATGAAGTCAACGCAGAAGATGTCTTGCGTCGCCCCGAAGCCACTTTGCCCTGCCGGCGGCAAATACTGCTGATTCGTCGGCAGCGACGGGATCATGAACTTGGCGAGATACGGGCTCGTGTAGAAGCATCCGTTGATGCTCCCGCCGTTGTAGCAACTCCACGCGCCGTTGACGCCTTGCCACTGGACACTGCCCGTGGCTGTCTGTGCCGACAGCGAACCCGCGACAAGCCCGCAGGCTATTGCGGCGATGGCGAACGACTTGAGATTGCGCACTGGACATCTCCCGCTGCTTGAGTGATGTACCGGACCGCCCTCTTGGCCGAGCGCCCGGCACCCTTCGCACACTTGTAGGGCATAGGTCATGCCACGTCTTCTGCCCTCGATCATAACCGAATCAAACAACCGTAACACTATTATATTAAATGAGTTACGTCGTCAATCATAACCTTNNCCACCGCCAGCAGGCGTCGTGTGGCAATTTCCTGTAGCGGCGACGCGACACGTACGGGGTCGCGCGATCACCAAGTTCCCGCTCCCATCGGCACATCGGGGCACCTATCCGACGCCCACTGCCTTGCGACGAGACCTCTGTAGAACTGGTCGTCGCCGAGCACACTTCGCCAAGCAGTAAGCTGCCTTGGAACAGGGAACGATCCCATCGGTCTCCTGGATGGAAA
>PMIK01000073.1 GCA_003157095.1 Gemmatimonadota bacterium
CAGCGCGAGACGCGCTTCCCCGACGCGCCGCTCCACCTCGCTGCGCCGCGCTTCTGCCCCGGCCCGCGCTTCCACCGAAGCCTGGCGCTCCTGTTCCCGCTCGGCCTGGTGGCGCCGCGCATCGGGCAGCTCGGTGCCCAGCGCGACGCGGCGCTCGGCGATGATGGCCAGCGCCGCATCCACCGCGGCGACGTCCATCCGCGCCAGCGCCGCCACCAGCTGGTACCGGCGCGCCTCCAGCTCGCCGTGGCGCTCGGAGCGACGGCGCTGCCGCGACAGGCTCCGGACCCGCGACTCCACCTCGACGACCAGCTGCTCCAGCTGGGCCAGGTCCGTCGTCGTCTCTTCCAGCCGGCGCTCGGTGCTCCGCTTCCGGTCCCGGTACAGGCCCAGCCCCGCGGCCTCCTCGAACAGCGCCCGCCGGTCATCCGGCCGGTCGGACAGCAGCGCGTCCACCATCCGTGACTCGATGACGACCGACTGGTTCGTGCCCAGGCCTGTGCCCGCCAGCTTGGCCAGCAGCTCGCGGCGGGTGACCGGAGCCTGGTTGATGAAGTACTCGGACTCGCCGGACCGGGAGACGCGCCGGCCCAGCACAACTTCCACGAAGTCGAGATCGAGCGCACGGTCGCTGTTGTCAAAGTGCAGCGAGACCTCCGCGATGTTCTGCGGGCGCCGGCCCGTCGAACCCTGGAAGATGACCTCCTCCATCCGCGCGCCGCGCAGGACCCGGGGATTGTGCTCGCCCAAGACCCAGCGCACGGCGTCGGAGATGTTCGACTTCCCGCAGCCGTTGGGGCCGATCACCGCCGTGACGCCCGGATCAACGAGCACCTCGACACTGTCGGCAAACGACTTGAACCCGGCGAGCTCGAGACGGCGCAGCCTCATGGACGGAACCCTATGCGCGGGCCCAGCTGCCCCGCGCTCCCGGTGGAAGTGAGCAGGCTGTCCAGATACGCCGCCTGGTCCGGCGAATCATAAGCGCCCGCGAACAGCCGATATGACCCGTCGGCCTGCCCGAGCACGAAAGCGGCAACGCCCGCCGCGCGCAATCGCCCGCGCTCGGCCCGTGCCGCGAGCGGGGTGGCGACATGGCGCAGGGCCAGCGAGAGCGGCACCAGCGCGACCGTCGCCGCCTTGCTGCCGTCGAGGCCCGAGGCGCGCACGGCGCCGAGGAGCGAGTCGGCGGAGTCCTGCGAGTCCACCGGACCCGCGTAGACCCGGTACCAGAGCGTCCGTTGGAGCCTGACGGGCGAAATCATCGGCAGGAAGCCACGCCCTTCGATCGTATCCGCGTCTTCGAGCGCCTGCGTGAAGCTGGTCCACGCGGACACCTGGACGGCGAAGGGAAGGGAATCCACGGCGTGCGGCACGAGCTGCCGGAAAGCAGGGACGACGCGAACTTCGGGCTGCGACGGGCCGGTCGCGGTCCCGACGTCGTTCCACCCGAGCTGCCGGCGGTACGCGACCGCCGCGGCCGCGACGGCGAGCACCAGGATCAGCACGTACACGCCCAGGCGCCGCCGTGGTGCTCCCGTGCGGGCCCGTCGGCGCAGGACTGGCCCGCCGGGCGGTGGCGCGGGCTCGACGAAGTCGAGGCGTGGCGGCTCCGGTGCAAGGGATTCGGGCTCCGCTCTCGACGGCTCCCGATCCTCGACGTCCGGCGGCGGAGCGCTCCGCGTCGTGGGCGCGGCGGCCGCGGCATCCGCCGTTGCCGTGTAGGTCGCGAGCAGAGGAATGCCGCGATCCAGGGCCGCCTGGATCTCCGGCGAGCCGGTGCGGTCGTCGCCGGCGTGGCCGGGAGCGAGGACCACTAGTCCATCCAGGCCGGAGGCGAGTGCGCCGATGCAGTCCGGGGGAAGGAACAGGAGCATCACAGCGTCTTCGTGGCGGAATCCTGCCGACAGGCGCCGCCAGCGCGGGCGCGCCATGATCCGCGCGGGATCGGGCGAGAACGTCCCGGCCGGCACAAAGAACAGACTGCCCCCCGGCTGCGCCCGCGCGATGCGCGAGAGTGAAGCCCCATACTCGAAGACGTCAACGATCCCGTCTTCGTTCGACTCGCCGGAGACTTGGTGCAGGCGCGGCGCATCAACGTAGCAGTCGATCAGGGCGACGCGGCGACCCGCGCTCGCCACGCGGCGCGCGAACTGCCAGGCTGCGGCGGCCGCGAGGTCGAGGTCGCCGATCGCGGGGACCAACGCAACGAGCGCGGCGCCGGCGGGCAGTGCGGGTATCGGTGAGGTGTCCGGAGGCGCGGTCTGCTCGTGCGGCATCATGGCCCGGACGCGTCCGACGGCCCGCGTCCGGTGATCCAGTAGGGCCGGCCAAGGCCGCGGGCAACCGAGTCCGCGGCCCCGCGGTTGGCGTAGGGGCCGAGCAGCACGCGCCAGCTGTCGGCGGCCGACGCGGGGCTTGCGACGCGAGCCGGGTGGCCGGAGCGAACCAGTGCGGCCGCAAGGTCGCGCGTGAGGCGTTCGCTCTGCGATGCGGACACCTGTACCCAGATCGCCCCGGGGCGCTCGGCTGCGGCCGGAGCCTCCGGGGCTTGCACCACGCGGACAGGGGCCGGACGCGGCGTGGCGGGCGGGGTCGCGGCCACGACTGGAGCGGCGGACTGCGGGCGTTCCACCGGCGCCGACGAAGCCGGCGCGGCTTCCACTTGGCGCGCTTCCTGGCGGGTAGCCGCTATGGCGGACGAAGGCCTCCAGCGGCCAACGAACCAGAGATCCCCGGCACCGTCCGGAATGGCGCCGAGCGAGTCGAGCGAGCGGACGTCGCGCGCTACCACCGCACGCCCCTCTCTCGCCAGGAGGACGCCGCCCTCCGATATGGTCGGAAGGTCGCTGGCCCACCGGGTACGCAGCCGCCCGGCGACCCGATTGGCGGCGACGCCGAGGATCCATGTTTCATCGTCGTGTCCGGGGGGTGTGACCAGCACGACGCGGCCCCACGGGTCCATGCGGAGCTCGGCTGCCGGACCGGGGAGCGGAATCGAGGGCCGCTCCTTGCGCTGGAAGCGGTCCACCAGCGCGAGCTCGCTGCGGTTGCGCAGCGCGACGTAGATGCGGTACCCGGACGGCGCGAACGCTACGGCCGTCGGCGTGCCGGCCAGGCGCACGAACCAGGGCCGCCACTCGTCGCGATCCTCGACGACCACGAGTCCCGAGTCGGTAGCGAAGGCGACGGCGTCGCCGTCGCGGCTGGCTGCGAAGGCGGTGGCGTCAGGGACGGGCGCCGTGAGCGGGGTGCCGGCCTCGGGCGAGATCAGTGCGATCGAGTCCCGCCGGATCACGATGAGCCTGGAGCCGAGGCCGACGAACGCGGCTCGCACGCCGCCGCCGACCGTGCCGGGCCAGCGCTGTGAGCCCCAAGGCTGTGACTCCGTCACGCCGCCGTCCGGCCCGATGACCAGGAAGGTCCCGTCGGTTGCCAGCGCGGCGAACCGGCCCTTCGCCGCGACCGTCTTCTGGAGCGACGCGACCAGGTCGAATGCGTCTATGGCGCCGGAGCTGTCGCGGTACAGCAGGCGGCGGCCCGGAACGTCCACACCCATGACGGTGCGCGCAGGCGAGACCCGTCCGCCGGCAGCCCAGTTCTCGGAAGCGAGGGTCGGCAACCGGTAGGCGCGCACCTGCCCGCCTCGTGCCGGCAGCCGCACCGCCACGGGGGGAACGCTGCGCGGACCCTCGAGGGCCCTCTGGCCGGGGGATTCGTTGGCTGCGGTGCTGCCGGACTGCCGGCCGGAGCACGCCGTCACGAGCAGGATCAGCGGAAAGAGTCGCCTCAAGGACACCAAAAATAGCCGCCGGCAAGGGTGCGGAAAAGACTGAGAAACCCGGCTCGGCGCCCGGCCCCCACAGTGCCGCGGAGGCGCCCCGCGTTCCGCCGTCCCCGCGCCGGAATCCGGGTTAGAAAGGCGGCCCCAGGCTCAGCATCCAGTAGCCGCCGTGTCCCGGCCGCTGGTTCGGAATGGCGTAGTCCACGCGGACGATCGCGATTCCGAGCACGTTCACCCGCAGGCCCACGCCGTAACTCGTCAACGGGACGCGCTCCGCGTTGGGATCGGCGCTCGCCGGCCGCGACCAGCGCACCGTCGAATTGCTGTTCCAGGCGATGCCGGCGTCGTACCACAGCGCCCCCTCGATGGGTGGGAAGCCGAGCGGCAGGAAACCGAGGGTGAGGTTCCGCACCAGCTGGAAGCGGAACTCGGCGGTGAAGACGGCGATGCCGGACCCGATCAACTGGTCGAGCTCGGGACACCCGGTGGCCGAGGGGATCCCGGCCCGCGACGCGGTGCACATCGTGGCGTCGTACGAGCCGAAGGTGTAGCCGCGCACCAGGTCCGTCGAGCCGAGGAAGATCGGGAACTGGTCGCCGTCGCGTCCGATGCGGTCGAGCGCCAGGAACCGCGTGGCAAACGTGAACGGGAACTTGATGAGGTCGTAGCGCCGATAGTCGGCGAGGATCTGGGTGTAATGCCAGTTGCCGAAGACCGGCGCCACCTCGAACCGATAGCGCTGCCCGAAGAACGGGCTGGTGTAGCCGAACAGCGAGTTGTCATACACCAGCGCCAGCGACGGCTGCACCAGGTTGAGCGTGCTCCCGGAGCTGGTGCTGTCGTTGTACCCAAGCACCTGCCCGGTCGTGGGGTCAATCGCGGTCTGAAGATTCAACGTCGCCAGGCTGACGTTGGTGTAGTGCATGCCGAACTCGATCCGCCGGAACCGGTTGATCGGGTAGTAGGCGTCCGCGAACACCTGCCGGAAGATCAGGCGCTGCACCTGCTCGGTGAGCACGTCACTACCGCCGGGGCCGGTCCCCTGGCTGTACGACGAGCTGCCGTAGTAGAACAGCGGCTCCTGCTCGAAGCCGATGTCGTAGTTCCAGCGGTGGCTCGCGTTGAGGTACGCGGCCAGGACCTGCGCCTCCGAGATCCTGCCGTTCACGGCACCCGAGAAGATGAGCGACTGGTTGCCGAGGATGTCGGAGAGCGCGATGGACGTCCCGCCGAAGACCCCCCGCCCGAAGTTGTCCCGCTGGTAGCCGATGGTGGGCCGGCTCACGTAGTCCGGGGTGAAGCGCACCCGGTACGGGTGGAGACCGAACGACGTGGTGTCGGGCAGGGCGAGCGTCGCGCTGTCGAGCAGGGCGGCGACCGACAGCGGCGGGGTGGCCGTGCTGTCAGTGCGGGCCGGCTTGGTTTCGGACGGCCGAAACTCACCGCCGCCGGACCGGTAGATGGACGTCGAGACCGTGGCCGGGCGCTGCGCCGGCGGCGCACCGGCGTCCGGGGGCCGTGCCGCGGTCGCCGCTCCCGGCGCTTCGGCAAGCCGCGTCAACGCAGCGTCGGTCGCCGGAGGGGGGTGCACGCCTTCGGCCAGCGCGACGTCGCTCCTCAGGGGCAGGGCGCTCGCGTTGGCGAGGGTGATCCAGTCGGGCGCGGGCTCGCGGTATGGATCCCGCTTCAGCGCCCGTGGGTTGTCTATCGCATAGACGTTGTAGTCGCCGTTCTCGTAGTAGGTGACCAGCATCCGATCGGCCTGGCTCGCCCACGAGATGGCGGGGGACAGGTCGGTGATCCCGGTGATCCCGGTGTAGGCGTTGGTCAGCTGGTAGAGCCGCTCATCACCCAGGTCGTAGAGGAAGACATTGTCAATCCCCGAGCGGTCGGAGAGGAAGGCGAGCGACCGGCCGTCCGGCGCCCATACCGGATTGACGTTCTTGCCCCGCTCCATGCCGGGCAGCACGCGGATCGAGTCGCCGTCGAGGTAGTAGAGCGCAATCCGCATGTTGCTGAAGCGCAGGATCCCGAAATCGGTGGCGGGGCCGCGGTCGGTGGCGAACGCGATGGTGCGACCGTCGGGGGACCAGGCGGGCATCAGGTCGGCATACCGGTCGTTGGTCAGCCGGCGCAGGTTCTGACCGTCGGCGTCCACGACGTACAGGTCCGACCACCCGCCGTCGTAGCCCGTGAACACGAGCTGGCGGCCGTCCGGCGACCAGTTGGGGTTGGTGATGGCGTCCACCGCGAGCTTGTGCTGCGCCACGATGCGGTCGTGAGGCACGTCGAGGATCACCAGGTTGTCCTGGCCGCCGCTCTTGGCCGCGAAGGCGTAGGAGGCGCCGTCCGGCGACCATGCGCCCGTCGAGTTGATGAACCGCAGCGTCTCGAAGTTGGGATTGATGGACGAGCGCACCAGGCGGCGCAGCACGCGACCCGAGTCGGCGTCGGCCAGGT
>PMIK01000208.1 GCA_003157095.1 Gemmatimonadota bacterium
CTGCTCCATCCAGTCCATGGTGGCCGTGCCGTCGTCCACCTCACCCAGCTTATAGGTGCGGCCCGTGTAGTAGAGGATGCGCTCGGTCGTGGTCGTCTTCCCGGCATCAATGTGCGCCATGATGCCGATGTTCCGCACGCGATCGAGTGGTGTGTTCCGGGCCATAATCTCCTGAGTCTGGTCAAGAAAAACGCGGGGCGACCGTTCGCGCATGCCCGCGCAGGTCTCGCTCCGCCGTCGTCCGAACGTTCCGGACGGGGACCGCTTACGGCAGCGGCCCTATCTTGTTCGCGCTAAGGGTTTACCACCGGTAATGGGCGAACGCCTTGTTGGCTTCGGCCATCCGGTGCGTGTCTTCCTTCTTCTTGATCGTGTTGCCTTCACCCTTCGATGCCGACACCAGTTCATTGGCCAGCCGGTCGGCCATCGTCTTCTCGCCGCGCCCGCGGCTGTAGTCAATCAGCCACCGCATCCCCAGCGCCGTCCGCCGCTCCGGCCGCACTTCCACCGGAACCTGGTAGGTCGCGCCGCCGACCCGCCGGCTCTTGACCTCCACCACCGGCTTGGCGTTGCTCAGCGCCTGCTTGAACACGTTCACGCCGGGCTGCCCCGTGCGCTGCTCGATCAGGTCCATCGCCGAATAGAAGATGCCCTCCGCAACCGACTTCTTTCCCTTGCGCATCAGGTTGCAGATGAACTTCGACACCGTCTGGCTGTCGTAGCGCGGGTCGGCGGGGACCGTGCGGCGAATCGCCCTGGGGCGGCGGCTCACTTCGTCGCCTTGGGCGCCTTCGCCCCGTACTTCGACCGGCTCTTCTTGCGCTCGCTGACACCGGCCGCGTCGAGCGTCCCGCGGATGATGTGATACCGCACGCCCGGCAGGTCCTTCACGCGGCCGCCCCGGATCAGGACGATCGAGTGCTCCTGGAGGTTGTGCCCTTCACCGGGAATGTACGCCGTCACTTCGAACCCGTTGGTGAGGCGAACCCTGGCGACCTTGCGCAGCGCGGAGTTCGGCTTCTTGGGCGTCGTCGTGTACACGCGCGTGCACACCCCCCGCTTCTGCGGGTTGCCTCGCAGCGCGGGCGCCTTCTCCTTCGCCTCCACCGAACGCCGGCCCGCTCGGACCAGCTGATTGATCGTCGGCATAGCCCTCAGCACACGGCACAAGAATAAACGCGCGGCCCACTTCGGCCGCAGACGAAGAAACTTACCTGGGGCGGCAAAGTGGGTCAAGGGAGCCACTCCGCCCAGATCGGCAAGCGGGCGGCAGCTTCTCGGGCGCGGCCCCAATCCCTGTTTCCGGTGGCGACTTTCGGCGCTAACGGCACGAGCCCCGCCTCCATGTCCCGGGGCGGGGCTCGTGTGAACGCGGCGAAACGCCGGAGATTACCGCAGGCGCGTGAGCTCGACCCGCATGTTCTGGCGTCGACCAGCCACCGTGGCGTTGGTCGCAATCGGCGTCGCGGAGCCGTACCCCCTGGGCACGAGGCTGGCCGCCGGCACGCCCTGCCGTACGAGATACGTCTTGACGGCCAAGGCACGCCGCTGCGACAGCCGCAGATTCTGCGCGGCATCGCCCATGTTGCTCGTGTGGCCCCCGATCTCCCACCGCGCATTGGGGTTGTCCCGCAACGCGGAGGCGAGCGAATCCAGGCCAGCCAGCGCTTCCGGCGGCAGCCGTGCGCTGTTGGGGTGGAAGACGACGTTGCGCAGCACCAGCGTGCCGTTCACCGCCAGCGCGGGCGTCGCCCGGCTCGTCGTGTCCGCCTGGACTCGAGGTCTGGGTCTGGCGGCCACGAACGGGCAGCCGGACGCGTCAACCGGCGTGCCCGCCGGCGTGTTCGGGCAGCGATCGAGGTAGTCCGGGACGCCGTCGTTGTCGCTGTCCAGCGGGCAGCCGTTGGTGTCAACCTGCACGCCGGTCGGTGTGGCCGCACACTTGTCCAGGTAGTCCGGCACGCCGTCGCCGTCGCCATCCAACGGGCAGCCCATGGCGTCAACCTGAACGCCGGCGGGCGTGTCCGGGCACTTATCGAGCCCGTCCGGCACGCCGTCCTGATCGCTGTCAATCGGGCAGCCGCGTGCGTCAACGATCGCTCCGGCCGGCGTGTCCGGGCACGAATCGTACTTGTCCGGCACGCCGTCACCATCGCTGTCCTTGAGCGGTCCGCCACCCAGGAACAACGAGAAGCCCACCGTGCCGATGCCGTTGAAGACTGGCCCCGACGGGAACGAGTCGTGCTCGACCTGCTCCCGCACCTCGACGCGCAGCGCCGTCCAGCGGCCAAGCATCTGGCGGAACCCCACGCCGACATGGGCACCGTACTTGCTCCGGAGGTTCCAACTCCCGTTGGTACTCCAGCGCATGTCCGTCACACCGCCGCCCACGGTGATGAACGGGCTGGTGCGAGCGTTGATGTTCGGCGTCCACGTGATCGCCGCGAACGGCTGGATGACCGTCGCCGGCTTGGTGTACCCGACCCCCACCCCGACGCTCACGCTCCACATCGTGCTGAGGTTATAGCCGACGCGCAGGACCCCCCCGGGGGCGAGCCGGTTCGCGCTCGAGTCCGTGCGCAGGACAACCCCGATGAAACTGTGGTCGAGATAGGTGGCCCCGGCACTCACGGTCAGCTCCCAGCTGCCCTCCCGACGCGGGGGTGCTTCCGGTGCCGTCGCGGCGACCAACTGCTCCTGGGCCACCGCCAGCGCCGGCAGGCACGCGGCTAACGCAACAACACCCATCGTGATTCGGTAGCGCATCTGTACTCCCGAGCGAGAGCCGGCGTACTGCCGATACCATTCCTTAGGAATGCACTAAGCAATACCAACCGGGGGCATCTTCCGCTAGAGAGGGCTGCTGCCGGGACACCAAGTATCTTGTTCCGCGATGGACACGACGATCCTGATCGTCTTCGCCACCGTGTACGCCGGGATGCTGCTCGGCGAGTTCCCCGGCCTCGCCCTCGATCGCGCCGGCGTGGCGCTGCTCGGCGCCATCGCGCTGGTGGCGACCGGGCGGGTGACCGTCGGCCAAGCCTGGAATGCCGTGGACGTTCCAACCATCGCACTGCTGCTCGGCCTGATGGTCGTGTCGGCGCAGTTCCGGCTCGGCGGCTTCTACACGCGAATCGGGCGCTGGCTCGCCGAGCACGAGGGTCCCCCGGCGCTGCTCCTGGCCCTCGTCGTGGGCGTCGCCGGTCTCCTCAGCGCCCTGCTCGCCAACGACATCGTATGTCTCGCCATGGCCCCCATTCTGGCGGTGGGATGCGCTCGGCGGGGGCTCGATCCGGTTCCCTTCCTGCTGGCGCTGGCGGCGGCGGCCAACGTCGGCTCCGCGGCGACCCTGATCGGCAACCCCCAGAACATGCTGATCGGCCAGACGCTCCACCTCTCGTTCCACGGCTACATGCTCGACGCCCTGGTGCCCTCGCTGCTCGGCCTGGGCATCGTGTGGGCCGTCGTCGCGTGGCGATTCCGCCGCGGCTGGCAGCGCGCCGTCACGCTCACGCGGACCGAGCAGCGCGGCCTCGCCTTCGATCGCTGGCAGACGGCCAAGGGCGTCGCGATTCTGGCGTCGCTCATCACCGTCTTTCTTTTCGTACCGGTGCCACGCGAGGCGGCGGCGCTCACCGCGGCCGGCCTCCTGCTGCTGAGCCGGCGGACCGCGTCGCGCGACATCCTCGGCCAGGTGGATTGGAACCTGCTGGTCCTGTTCATCGGGCTGTTCGTGGTGAGCCACGCGCTGCTCGCGTCCGGCATGCTGGATCACGCGGTGGAGGGCCTGCGCGCGACAGGCGTGGATCCCTCCCGCGCACCGTGGCTCTTCGGCATCACCGTCGCGCTCTCGAACCTGGTGTCGAACGTGCCGGCCGTGATGCTGTTGCTGCCGGTGGCCCGCGGCCACGCGCAAGCCGGCCCCATCCTGGCCCTGTCCAGCACGCTCGCCGGCAACCTCCTCATCGTCGGCAGCATCGCGAACATCATCGTCGTGGAGCAGGCCGGCCGTTTGGGCATCAGGATCGGCTGGCGCGAGCACGCGCGGGTCGGCATTCCGGTCACCGTCCTCACCCTGGCCATCGCCGCCGCCTGGTTGTGGTTGCGGGCGACGTAGTTGCGGGGAGGTGGTGCCGGGGCGGGGCGGCGCCGCCCAACCCCTGCAACGCCGCCGCGCGGCCCGCTAGCTTGCCGATCCCATGACACCGCAGGACGCGCAGTCCCCGCACGACCCGTTCGATCCGGCCGACGACGACGTTCGCGCCATCGGCCGCGCCGCGACCGAGTGGATCGCCCGGCACTTCGCCGGGCTGCGCGACCTGCCGGTTATCCCCGACATCACGCCGCCGCAGGCCTTCGCACTGTTCGCCGAGCCGCTGCCGGAGCAGCCGACGCCCTGGGCGGAGCTGTTCGCGCGCTTCGAGCGCGAGGTCGTGCCCAACAGCTTCCACCTGCCGAGCCCGCGCTATTTCGGCCTGATGAACCCGACGCCGCTGCCCATCGCCGTCTTCGCGGAGGCGATGGCGGCCGCGCTGAACCAGAACGTGGGCGCGTGGCACCACAGCCCCGCCGCGACGGGCATCGAGCGAATCGTGATCCGCTGGCTGTGCGAGCTGGCGGGCTACCCGGGGGGCGCGTTCGGCAGCCTCACGCCGGGCGGATCGCTGGCCAACACCACCGGCCTCAAGATCGCGCTGGCGGCCAAGGTGCCGGAGACCACGACGCGCGGGCTGTGGGGGCTCCGGAGGCGCCCGGTGCTCTACGCCTCCGTCGAGGCGCACTTCTCCATCGCGAAGAGCGCGAACATCCTCGGGCTCGGCGGGGTCGCCGGCGTGCGCAGGGTCCCGGTGGACCGGAACTCGCGACTGGACGTGGCGGCGCTGCGGCGGATGGTGGCGGAGGACCGGGACGCGGGACTCGATCCGTTCTGCGTCGTCGGCATCGCGGGGGTCACCAGCAACGGCGTGATCGACCCGCTCGACGCCATCGCCGACGCCGCGCGCGACCTGGGCCTGTGGTACCACGTGGACGCCGCGTATGCCGCGGGCGGCCTGATGAGTGACGCGCTGCGGCCCCGGCTCCAGGGCATCGAGCGGGCCGACTCCATCACGATGGACCCCCACAAGTGGTGGTTCATGCCGTACCCGTGCGGCGCCATCCTCACCAGGGACGGTGAGGCGGGGCGCCGGGCCTTCTGGTCGGACGCCGTCTACATCCCCCAGACCGACGACGCCATCGAGTTCAGAGACCATGGCTTGGCGGGCTCACGCCCGTTCAGCGCCCTGAAGCTGTGGATGGCGATGAAGATGGTCGGACGGCGCGCGTACGGACGGATGGCGGAGGAACAGGTCGCGCTGACGGAGCGGTTCGTCGCCGAGCTGACGAAGGATCGGGACTGGGAAGCGGTGACACCGGTGGACACGGCGATTGCAGCGGTTCGGTACACAGGGAAGTCGCCAGACGGCAAAGGGGGAAGTGG
>PMIK01000234.1 GCA_003157095.1 Gemmatimonadota bacterium
GCCGGCGTCACGTCGAACGCCGGATTGTACGCCCGGCTCGCTTCGGGCGCCGCCTGCCTGCCGAGCGGCCGCGTCACCTCCGCGCCGCTCCGCTGCTCGATCGGAATCGCGCTGCCGGAAGGACACGCCAGGTCGAAAGTGGAGAGCGGCGCGACGACGTAGAACGGCACCCCGTGATGCCGCGCCACCACCGCCAGCGAGTAGGTGCCCACCTTGTTGGCGGTGTCGCCGTTCCGCGCGATGCGGTCGGCACCCACGAGCACGACGTCCACCTTACCGGCCGCCATCAGGCTCGCCGCCGCGCCGTCGGTGATGACGGTGTGCGGGATACCCGCCTTCGCCAGCTCCCACGCCGTGAGCCGGCTCCCCTGCAGGAGCGGCCGCGTCTCATCCACCCAGACGTGGACCCGCATGCCACGCTCGGCCGCGAGGTGCACGATCCCCAGCGCCGTACCGACGCCGCCGGTCGCGAGGAAGCCCGTGTTGCAGTGGGTGAGCAAGTTGACCACGAGCGGATCGCCTGGCGCGTCGCTTCGGCTGCGCGCCTGCGCGTCTGCGCGTTCGGAACTGCGCGTCGGTGCGTCTGCGCGTCTGCCCACGAGCAGTTGCTGCCCGTGCTCGGCGATCCGCCGGCACGCCTCCTTGTCCTCATCCCAGATGGCCTGCGCCTCGGCCTCGAGGGCCCTCAGCACCGTGAGGCCGTCGCCCTGGGTCGCAGCCGCGCGCCGCACCATCCGGTCCATCGCCCACCCGAGGTTCGTCGCGGTCGGCCTGGCGGCGCGGATCGCGGCCGCGTCCCGCTCCACCAGCCAGAGGAACGCCTCGCGCGGCCCCACCGTGCGGGCGCGCAACGCAGCCACCAGCCCCATGGCGGCGGCAATGCCGATCGCCGGTGCGCCACGCACCCGCAGCATGGCGATCGCCTCGACCACTCCCTCGACCGTGTCCAGCTCCAGCCAGCGCTCCTCGGCCGGCAGCAGAGTCTGGTCCAGGATCGTGAGGCGGCGGTCGGCGGTCCAGCCGAGCGGGTGCAGGCTCATGGCGGGCAACCTATGCCGCGGCTAGTTTTTTCGCTATGAACTTCGAGAACCTCCTCCTCGCGGTGAAGGACGGCGTCGCCACGCTGACGGTGAACCGTCCCGACAAGCTCAACGCCCTGAACGACCAGGTGGTGAGCCAGCTCCACCAGGCGGCGCAACTTCTCAAGGACGACCCCGAGGTGCGCGGCGTCATCTTGACCGGCGCGGGCCCCAAGGCCTTCATCGCCGGCGCCGACATCGCCGACCTCGCCAAGCAGGGCGTGCTCCAGGGACGCGAGCGCTCGCTCTCCGGACAGGCGATGCTGCGCGCCTTCGAGGCGATGGGGAAACCGGTGCTCGCGGCGGTCAACGGCTACTGCCTCGGCGGCGGGTGCGAGCTGGCCATGGCCTGCCACATCCGCATCGCGAGCGAGAACGCGAAGTTCGGCCAGCCCGAGGTCAAGCTCGGCATCACCCCCGGCTACGGCGGGACCCAGCGCCTGCCGAGGATCGTGGGCAGGGGCAACGCGCTCCATCTCCTCCTCACGGGCGAGCAGATCAACGCCCAGGAGGCGCTGCGGATCGGCCTGGTGAGCAAGGTCGTGCCCGCCGACCAGCTCGCGGCGGAAGCCGACAAGCTGCTGCGCACCATCGCCCTGAATGGGCCGCTCGCCCTGAAGCTCACGATGGAGGCGGTGGATCGCGGGCTCGACATGACGCTCGCGGAGGGGCTCGCGCTTGAGGCCGACGCGTTCGGCCTGGTCGCCGCCACCGACGACATGAAGGAAGGGCTCACCGCGTTCCTCGAGAAGAGGCCGGCCAAATTCCAAGGCAAGTAGCCGTCGCGCTCGCCCTGCTCGCGGCCGCGGCCTGCACCGACCCGCGCGCGCGCGTCGCGCCGCCCACCGTGCGTATCCTCCTGACGACGTACAGCGTGTCGAGTCCCGGGCGCATCCCCGCGTCCATCTACGCGTACGACTTCCAGGGGTTCGACAGCCTCCACGTCACTTTGCGGAGCGCCATGTCGCAGCTGGACGGCGATTCGCTCTACCTCTTCCCGGACACCACCGAGGCGACCACGGACGTGATCTGGACGGTCCCGTCGGGCCTCCCAGCCGGGACGAAAATCACCCTCGTCGCAAAGGTGTGGAATCTTATCGGGTTTGCCGCTTCAGACAGCGCGGTCCTGACCTCGCAGTAGCCGTCCGCAAGATGGGTTAACCCCTTGATTGGCCTAGATTTCGTCGGTATCTTACCAGGCGTGATCCGGCCCCGGAGAATGGCGTTCCCGGGGGCCCGCCGCGCGGGGTTCAGACCCACCTTGTTCACCCTCCGGCATTGGCCTCTGGCGATGGCGCTCGGTTGGGTGGCATGGGGCTGCCGGGAGGCGCCGACGCCGATGGGTCCGAAGCCCAACGGCCCGAACGAGTCGCCGCCTTCGATCACCACGATCCCGGGCCGCGACACCACCGTGGATTCGATCGGTGTGCTGAATATCGAAGTGATCGCGCACGACCAGGCGCGGATTGACACGGTCACGCTGCAGATCTCCGGTGCGCCGGTCGCGTACCCGCCGGACACGGTCAACGACACGGTGTTCGATGCCGTCTTCACGGTGCCGTTGGGGTCGCTGCGGCACAGGGCGTTCAGCTTCAGGGTCGCGGCGAGCGACGTGCTGGGCCGCGACACGCTCACCGACAGCGTGAACGTGAGGCTGAAATAGCGCGGGTCGCGCGGCTTTCGGTCCGCGGATTCCGCAATCTGGCGGACGCCGATCTGGAGCTGCCGGCGGCGGGGATGGTGCTCGTCGGCCCGAACGGGCACGGAAAGACGAGTCTGCTCGAGGCGCTGCTGTACCTCGAGGTGTTCCGATCGTTTCGAGGAGCCTTGGACCGTGAACTAGTCCGGTTCGGCGAAGACGGCTTCCGGGTCGAAGCAGAGACTGGCACTGGAGTCGTCGCCGCGGGCTATGACGGACGGACTCGAGAGAAGCGTGTAGTTGTGGATGGATTGCAGGTCGAGCGCCTCGCGAATGCGATCGGGTTGGTGCGGGGTGTGGTCCTGAGTCCTTCCGACGTGGAACTGGTGGCCGGCGGGGCAAGGGTGCGGCGGGGTTTCGTGGATGTGCTTCTCGCCCTCGTCGTGCCCGGCTATGTGGCGGCGCTGGGGGAGTACCGGCGGGCGCTGCGGCACCGCTGCCGTGCGACGGCCGGCGACGTCGCCGACTGGGAAGCGCTGCTCGCGCGCTCGGGCGCCAAGGTAGCGGCGGCGCGAAGGCTCTGGGTGGAGCGCTGGGCGCCGCGCTACAGCGAGCACTGCGCCGAGATCGGGGAGGCGCTCGAGGCCGGCCTCTGCTACGCCTCGCGTGCGACCGGTGGCGAAGAGGAGCTGGCCGAGGCGCTGGAGCGGTCGCGGGAGCGGGACATGGTTCGGGGCACCACGTCGGTGGGCCCGCACCGCGACGACCTGCGGCTGTTGCTGGGCGGGCGCGACCTGGGTGTGTACGGGTCGGCGGGCCAGTGGCGGACGGCGGCCTTGTCGCTCCGGCTCATCGAGGCNNCGGCTGGGCAGGCTGGTGGAGGGGCTGGCGGCCCGAGGCAGCCAGGTGTTCGCGACGGTGCCGCGTGAGGGCGAGATGCCGGATGCGGTGAGCGCGCTTCCGCGGTGGCGGATCCGCGACGGAAAGATCGAGGCGGTGTGAGGGATCGGGACGCGTGACGCCACCCCGCAAGTCGAAGCCCACGAAGGTGGCCGACATCCTGACCGGCGTGCTGAAGTCGGCGGGCCTGTCCGATCGCCTCGGCCAGGCGGCCGTGGTGGCGGCGTGGC
>PMIK01000293.1 GCA_003157095.1 Gemmatimonadota bacterium
CGGGCGGCACGCACATCATGCTGGAGGGACTCCGCGGCAAGGTGAGTGCAGGCGACACGGTGCCGCTGGTGCTGATCTTCAGCCGTGCCGGGCGAGTGCCCGTCCGAGCCCGTGTGGTGAGGTACGACCGGTTGGAGCAGTCGCTGGGCGCCGGGGACGCCACGTCCTCCGCCGGGCTTGCCCTTAGACTGCGGCGAAGCGACGGGCACGTCTTCGACCTCGCGCAAGAGCGGGGCAACGTCGTGCTCGTCTTCTTCGGCTACACGCATTGCCCCGACATCTGTCCCCTGACCCTGTCGATTTTCGTCGGCGTGCGGCGGCGGCTCGGGCCCCGCGCCGAGCGCGTGCGGTTCGTGTTCGTCACAGTGGATCCCGGGCGGGACAGCCCGGAGCGGGCCATGGCATACGCGCGCCAGTTCGATTCCACGTTCATCGGCCTTTCGGGTGACTCGGCTTCGCTGGCCGCGGTGCAGCGCTCCTTCCACGTGGCGTCATGGATTACCCGCGACTCGGCGGGCAACGTCCTGGTCGCGCACTCGGCGAGCGTGTTCGTTGTCGGCCGCGACGGCGGCTTGGCGCGCGTGATTCCGTACAGCGAGGCGGACGTTGATCGTTTGTACGCGGGCGTCGCCGAGGCGCTGGGGACGTGAGGCTCCGGAAGCTCGTGGCGGTCGCACCGTTCCTCCCACTGGTCTTGGGCTTCGCGCTTGGCTTCGTGTTCCTGCGCAGCCGCACAGTCACGGTGACCTTTCAGGGTGATGGCCGCGCGTTCCGCGTCGGGGAAGGCGGGTGGCGGCCGATCCCGGCCACGCTGACGCTGCACGACGCAAGGTGGGTGCGGCTCCGCGTCGTGAATCGCGACGCGCACCATCACGCGCTCGGCGTGCTCTCCGTGGACCCGGGTGACAGCGTGGAGGTGCGGCCCGACGTCTGTGCCACCTCGTGGGGCGGGCCGGACCTCGTCGTGCTCGTGAGGTGACGTTCGGGTGCAGGCGGCGGCTGGTGACGGGGGTTGCGGTGTCTGTTCTTCGGGGTGTTGGAGAAGCGTCAACGTCCTTCGCTGCGCGAGAACCACTGCGGGACGAGCTGCACCGATAGCGGCGTGGGCGTCCTGCCATGCAGCGTGCTCGCCAGCAGCGAGTCGTAGTCGTACTTGATTCTGGCCAGCCTGGCTTCCGGCCAGCCGCCGCTCTTGGTTCCCGACAACATGGCCACGAACGTCCGGTCCTTGGAGAAGTAGACTCCCGAGGACCGGTACACCATGCTGAAGATGCTGTCGTCGCTTCCGGTCCGCACCGGTCCGGGGTTCATCCTGAAGTGCAGGCCATCCACCGTCGTTCCGAGGTAGAGGCTCGAGTTGCCGCACTCCGAGCCCGCCGGATGCATGGCGACCAGCGCGATGATGCTGTCCGGCGTGTCGGCAGGCCCCCGGATCATCTCAATGTGCCACGGCACCATGCCCGGCACGCTGTGCTCGTTCAGGTCGGTCGTGTCCACTACCGCATGGGAGAAGTTCGTATAGGTGCTTGAGCGCCTGCGGACCGTAATGGTCTTCTTGCTCTGACAGCCGAAGGAACTGGCGTCAACCACCCACAGGTCGTACTCGCTGCCGTTCTGCAGCACGGTGGGCGATATGCCGGTGTTGGCCGGCACGCGCAGCACTTCTTTCAGCGGAGTCCAATTGACGGTGTCGCTGGTCTCCTTCATGTACAAGACGTCGAAGCCCGGCGGCACGAGTCTGGAGTAGGCCACGAGCCTGGGTTTGAGGTCGAGGAGCTCGGGGTCGGAGAAGTCGGTGGTGCTGTCAATCTCGTCGGCGCTCATGATCGGGTTGCTGACCGGCGTCCAGTTCAGCATGTCCGTGCCCGCGGACTTGTAGCCTACCGTGTTCTCCACGATGTCCGATCTGGTGCCGGCATGGTCGTCGCGGAGCGTGTGTTGGCACGCCAGCATGAAGCAGCCGCGGGCGCCGCACTGCACGCTGGGATGGAGCAGGTTGTAGCTGCTGTCGGGCGTCGGCAGGTGCAGTTCCGTGATGCCGCTCGCCGCCGGCGTGGGTGCAACTGGAGTTGGCTGTGGAGTAGTCGGCGGTGCTGCATCGTGACAGGCGAAGCTTGCGGCGGCCAGGATAGATGCGGCAACGGTGACGACGCGCTCCGCCATGGTACGAGGCGCGACGTCCAACTCCACCGGCATCCGGCTTCGCAGCGGCGCCACGATCCTCTCCCGCTCCCCCGTTTCCGCATCGGCTCCCGGGGCGGCCGAGTCGCTGCGGACCCCTGGGCGCTGGCGAACAGCCGCCAGTTCCGTGCCAACGCTGCAGCGCGGGCGGGGCTGACGCCAGGGGGTCGCCTGCCGGTGCCGCCCCGGCGCCGGAGCGGTCGCGGTTTACGGCCCGCGCGGGGTCGCGGCCCAGTGGGGCGCCGTGGTCCAGGTGGCGACGTCGAACAGCCCCGGCGCCAGATCCACCTTCGCCGCCCAGCCGTGGTACTCCTCCAGCTGTGCGCGCGCCCCCGCCACGTAGAACTCGCACCTGGTCGCGAGCCAGCCGCCGGCGAGCTGCACCAGGTCTTCGAGCCGGACGTCCATGAGCGGAGCGCCCGGCGCAGGCACGAGGATCGCACGGACCACCACCCGGCGCTCGACGTCCACCCAGATCTGCGGCGAGGTGGTGTCCGCCGGTGACGCCGCTCCCGCGATCCAGACCGGCCGTGCGTTCCACTGTCCGGCCAGCACGGCGCGCGTGAGGTCAACGCCGGTTGGCTGCAACTCCGCGGCGGTGCGTGCGACCGGCTCGAAATACACTCCCTCGATGAGCGGCAGCAGCGCGTTGCCGCCCGAGCGCGCGAGGGCGAGGTGGCCGCCGCGCACGACCCAGAGCGAGTCGGCGGAGTAGAGCACGCCGTTGCCGGCGGAGGGGTCGCCGACGTCTATGCGCAGCCGGGTGCCTGTTGCATCACTGTAGCGCAGGCTCTCGTACCAGGTCGAGACCGTGTCGGACCCGTCGGCGCGGTGCCGCGTGGTGGTCTGCGTGAAGGTGAGCGTCGTGAACCACCGGCCGCGATAGGCGTCGCGCATCTGTTGCAGGAGGTCGAGCCCGGTCGCCGGCGCCACCTGTGCCCGGACCGTGGAAGCGGCCGCGAGGAGGCACGACACCAGCACTGCCGCCAAGCGCGGGAGCGGCTGCATATGCCCTCGTTGAGGATGGATGTCGCAGTATAACCGCGCAGGGCATCGACCGGGTTCCGGCAGCCGGACGTTGGCCCGCCGGGAAACCTGTGACTCGCCAGCGGCGTATACTGTCTTACCCTCTCCTGGCGACCGCATCCATGCGACTCTCCGACGACGATGACCTCGAGCGCGAATTCCCACTGGGCGATGGCACCGCGGAAACCGGCGCGACCGTCCATTGTCCCTATTGCGGTCAGGTGGTGGACATTGCCTTGGACCCCGCCGGTGGCACGGAGCAGGAGTACGTCGAGGATTGCCAGGTCTGCTGCCAGCCCTGGCGGGTGAGCGTGCAGTACGACGGAAACGGCCAGGCCACCGTCTCGGTCAGCGCGCTCGACGAGTAGCGCTGGCGACCAGGCGTTAGTGCGGAGTTGGGTAGGCTCGTCGGTTCCTGGCTGACGAGATCGGTGTTCGCGTGGTGGGCGTTCTCCCGCTATTTTGCAGACGCAATCTCGTCATTGGACCGCGTGTTGTGAGCGAGTTGCTCGCTCCACTCGTATGCAGACCAAGGCGACACCTGGAGGAAGCATGGCTAAGCAGAAGCACTGGGCGGTACCGACCACGTTCAAGGTGCACGCCGAGAAGGGCGAGGACGCTCATCGTCTCATCGAAGAGCTGGTGCAGCGGCTGCTCAACAAGTCCGGCGACAGCGCGGGGGTGACGATGATCACGGTGCACCGACCGGAGCGGCTGCGCGGCCCGGCCGACACCTGCGCGAAGTGTAAGCCCGCGTCGTAACGGCGGATGGCGCCCCGCTCGAGGAGCTATCGGGCGGGGCGTCGCTATTCAGGCTTCGACCGGTTATCATCCTGTCAGGGCAGCGGCGCGCAGGGCGCTCGCTGCTGGATTGATCCCGGGCCTCCCTCTCGCGGCGGCCCATTTTTTCGTCAGGCCCAGTTCGACTGCGGCGCGGCCGACGGCGCCGGGACACCTACCGGGGGGGCGGCACCGATGACCGGAGGCTTCACGTTCGAGCACGGCGGTCGGACCTACACGTGTACCACCGAGAAGCGCAAGACGCCGCCGGCGGGCACGTGGTGGTGGTTCACCGTTTCGAGCGACTCGAGCCGCTATGCGCCCTTCGAGGCGGTCTCGGGTGACACGCAGCAGTCCATTCGGACCCGCATCGTCGCATACTACGAGCACCGCCTGTGGGCCCGCGCGCAGCCTGCCGCGCCGCGCCAGCATTTCGGCCGGCCGGGCAAGCCCGCGGCACCCGCGGCGCCAGCGGCTCCCGCGAAGCCATAAGCCGGCACCGGCCGCCGGCCGGGAGCTGAGTGGCAAGTGCCTGTGACCGAAGGCCCTGCGATAAGCGGGGCCTTCGGCTTTCCCCCTTCGGCCGGCACGCCGGGCCCTTGCCTGGTGCATTAGCTTCCTGAATCCCCGGCTGCACCTCGGTGAACCGATTCGAGGCCGCGTACCGGCCCCGACCGCTGGCGCTGCGGCGAAGTTCGGTCGGCCCGGATGCGCTAGTACGGGGGTCCCACACGAGAGCGTCAGCAAGGAGCCACAATGTCCATCAGACCTGTGAAGCGGATCATCGAATCGAAGCCGACGCTGGAGGGCGCGGGCGTGAAGTTGCGCCGCGCATTCGGCTTCGGGAACACCCGGGACTTCGACCCCTTCCTCCTGCTGGACGACTTCCGGAACGAGCATCCCGAGGACTACCTCGCCGGCTTTCCGTGGCATCCGCACCGGGGCATCGAGACCATCACGTACGTGCTCGCGGGCACGGTGAATCACGGTGACAGCCTGGGCAACAGCGGCTCGATGGGTGCGGGCGACGTGCAGTGGATGACCGCCGGCAGCGGGATCCTCCACCAGGAGATGCCGAAGGGCGACCCGCAGGGCCGGATGCACGGGTTCCAGCTCTGGGCGAACCTGCCGTCGGCGCTCAAGATGACCGACCCACGCTACCAGGACGTGCAGGCGCGCGACATCCCCGAGGTGACCGACGACGACGGCACGCGGGTACGGGTCGTGTGCGGGAGCTTCTGGGGGAAGAAGGGCCCGGTGGACGGCGTGGCGGCCGATCCGCGCTACCTCGACGTGTCGGTGCCACCGGGCCGCCGCAAGCGGTTGGCGGTCGAGACGTCGCGCAACGCGTTCGCCTACGTCTTCGAGGGGAGCGGGACCTTCCGCGACGCGTCGGCGCCGCAGGGCGTGCTGACCGAGCAACTCGATCCCTCCGCTACGATCGTGCGGGAGGAGGCGGGGAACCGGTCGCTGGTGCTGTTCGGCAGCGGCGACGAGGTGACGGTGCAGGCGGGCGACGCCGGCATCCGCTTCCTGCTGGTGTCGGGCCAGCCGATCGAGGAGCCGGTCGCGTGGTACGGACCGATCGTCATGAACACCGAGGCGCAGCTGCAGCAGGCATACGCCGAGCTCAACGACGGGACGTTCATCAAGCACGGGTAGTTCTCCCGGCGGTGCCGGGATCGCAGGGGAAGATCGAAGCCCCGGCCGGTCACCGTGACCAGCCGGGGCTTCTGCCTGTGGATATGCCAGCCTACTGCCGGCAGGCGCCTTCGGGATCCGGCTTCGGGTGGTCGACCGCCACGCGGTGGTCGAGGTCGGCCACGTGCATCGCGACGTCCTCGATGAGGTTGGCGACGCGCGCCATGTGCGCGTAGTCGATGTACTCCGGCTCGTCGGTGACCTGGTGATAATCGGAGTGACCGCCGGTGGTGAAGAACACGACCGGGATGCCGTAGCGCGCGTACGAATAGTGGTCGCTGCGGCAGTAGATGTTCATCGGATGGCCGTCGGCGTCGAGCGAGTAGTCGAACGCGAGGCCGTAGTGACCGTCGCGGTTCACCTGTTCGACCAGGTCGCCCAGCTCGGTCGAAAGGCGGCGCGAGCCGACCAGCTGGAGGTAGTTCGGGTTCCCGTGGATCGGCGCGCCTTCCTTCGTGCGCCCCGTCTCGTCGTCGGCATCGCCGCGGCCGATCATGTCGATGTTGAGCTGGGCGACGATCGAGTCGCGCGGCACGGTGGGATGGTCGGTGAACCACGTCGAACCGAACAGCCCCAGTTCCTCGCCGGTGTGCCACACGAAAATGATCGAGCGCTTCGGCTTCACGCGGTTGGTCGCGATGCGCTGGGCGATCTCGAGCACCGACACGGTGCCGGAGCCGTCGTCGTCGGCGCCGTTGTCGATCGAGTCCGCCCGCTGAGTGCCAGGGTGCGCCGCACGCCAGGCCGCGAGCAGGCTATCCACCGTGACCTGCTCCTGCGGCGTGGCCGGCTTGCCGGTCTGTTCCGCACCCTCGGGCCGGACCACGTGGTTGAAGATGCGCATGGAGTCGTGATCGACCGGCGGCAGGGTGAGACCGATGTGATCGTTGTGGGCCCCGATGGCCACGAACTCCCCTCGCAGCCTGGGATCGCTGCCGCGCACGATCGCCACGACGTTCCGCGCCGGTGCGGGCTCGCTCAACGTGGTGACGTGCGCCTGGAGCGTGCCGCCCACGGCTCCGACCTTTGCGCTGTCGAGCGGCGTGCCGAGCAGCCTGCCCGCGGCGGCAGTCGTCATCTGGAGGAGCGCCGGAACGGGGCGCTCATCTCTGGAGGCGCCGAGCGTGACGTTGGGGCGCCGCAGCATGCCCTTGAACTGCGGAGGCACGCGCTCGAGTCCCGGGAACGCGAGTCCGGCGGCCTCGTTGAGGCGGGCGATCACCGCGCCGGGGTTGATGCGCACTGGCCCGTTCGGCAGCGCGAACACGACCAGGCGGCCCCGGGCCTGCTCCACCGGAAACGAATCGGCGTCGTTGAGCGAGCCCCCGAACACCGCCTGCACGCCGTCGAGCGGGCGGGGCGTGCCTGCGCCGAAGGCCCGGGGAATGAAGTCGTCGAACACCCTGAGCGTTGTGCCCGCCACCGTGATGGTGGACGTGCTGTCTATGGTCTCCTTCACGAGCGGGACGTTCTGGAAGTAGCCGCCGCTGTCGCCGGCCGGCACGAGACCCAGCTTGCGCACCTCCGACTCGATGTAGGCCGTCGAGCGGAGGTTGTCGGGCGTCCCAGCGCGCCGGCCCATCATCGAGTCGTCGGAGTAGATGTACAGGCGCGTCATCAGGTCGCCCGCCGTGATGGCCGGTACCGTAGGCTGGGGAACGTGCTTGAGGGGCAACTGGTCCTGCGCGATCAGGGCGCTGGGCATGAGCAGGGCCAGCAACGCCACGCGGTTCACTAGGCGCATCGGTGCTCCAGGTGGATGTGGGGTGTTGCGTGCGAACCGGGCCCACGCCGTAGCGGCGCCTCTCGGGAAGCTCGGAGACCAGTCGCGGATTGATTTTCCTACGGCACCGCCCGGCCGGAAGTTTCGTCGCGCCGTCAGGTCGCGTCCCCGAGCAGCGCATCGACCTCGGCCCGGGTCGGCATCGAGCGGGCCGTCCCATGCCGCGTCACTGAGATCCCTGCGGCCGCGCAGCCAAACCGGGTGGCCGCGACCAGATCCAGACCCTCCGCAACGGCTATGGCCAGCGCTCCGGTGAACGCGTCGCCGGCGCCCGTGGTCTCGACCACCGGACCGGCGTCGAAGGCGGGGACGTGCGCCGTCACCCTGGCGTTCTTCGCCAACGCCCCGTCCTTCCCGAGCGTGATGACGACGTTGCGACAGCCGCGCGCCAGGAGGATGTCCGCCGCCCGCGCGGCGTCGGCGGGCCCGCCGACCCGTTGCNNCGTTGCCCCGTGAGGGCCGCGGCCTCGTTTTCGTTCGGCGTCACGTAGTCGCAGCAGCCGTACACATGGTGCGGCAGCGGGAGCGCCGGTGCCGCGTTGAGGATGGTCGGCACGCCGGCCTCGTGCGCGAGCCGCAGTCCGTGCGCGGCCACGGCGACCGGCAACTCGAGCTGGGTGACGAAGACCGACGAGCGCGCGATCAGCGCCGCCGCCCGGTCCACCTCGGCCGTGGTGAGGAGGGCACTGGCACCCGGGACCGCGACGATGGCGTTCTCCCCGGTCACCGGGTGCACAACGATCGCCGCGGCGCCGGTCGCCACGTCGGGCACCTCGAAACAGAACTCGGTTTCGATGCCGTCAGCGCTCCAGGTGGCCCGGGCGAGGTCGCCGAATGGGTCGCGGCCCACCTTGCCGACGAAGCTCACCCGGCCGCCGAGCCGGGCCGCCGCCACCGCCTGGTTCGAGCCCTTGCCCCCGGGCCCGAGCCGGTACTCCGAGCCGAGCACCGTCTGCCCCCACGCAGGCAATTGCGTAGTCCGGAAGGCCAAGTCGGCGACGAAGATGCCCATGACTGTGATCCGTTGCTCCGGCACGCGCGCCTCCTCCCAGGAATTCCTATTGCGTTAGGGGGGATTCTACTGTATGGTCCCCGCCCAATCCACAGATCTAATCGCAGGATCTCAACCACCGCCGACTGGGGGAAAGATGTCGTTGGGCTTGAAATCGTACCGCCGCATTCTGACGGGAACCGTATTGAGTGCCGTGTTGGCCGGCACGGCCGCGTGCACGAAGGAGCGGCTGGTGCAGGGGGAATGCAAGCCGTTCAACGGGGTCAATGTCTGCACCTGGGGCCGGATGTCGGGCAAGACCCTGGTGGCGTTTGGAGCCACGGTGCCGGTCGGCGCCATTGAGAACGCGCCGCCCGAGGTGCCGATGGCGTGGCCGCCCAAGATGGACGCCATGGTCGCGCTGCCCGCAGCGGTGGACTCGGCAGTCGGGTTCAAGAACCTGACCATCTACTGGGAACCGCACGGACATCCGCCGGGACCCTACCTGGTCCCACATTTCGATTTCCACTTCAACAACATCTCCGAGGCGGACCTGGCCAAGGTCGATTGCGCCGATTCGACGAAGCCGTCGGTCCTGCCCGCGGGCTACGAGCTGCCTGACGAGGCCATCCCGGGGCTCGGCACTCTGGTCGGCATCTGCGTGCCCGGGATGGGGATGCACTCCCTGCCCGGAACCGAGATGCATGCCACGACGCCGTTCCAGAAGACCATGGTCGTGGGCTATTACCACAAGTCGCCCATCTTCCTCGAGCCGATGATCACGCGAGCGATGCTGATGGAGCGGAAGAGCTTCCCGATCGAGGTCCTGGCCGTGCCGGGCGAGCCCGCTGGGGTGGTTCTTCCGGCCCGGTTCGAGGCGGTGTACGACAGCACCGCGAAGTCGTACCAGTTCACGTTCACCATGGCTCGGAGCTGAATGGCAGTGGGGCCAGGGGCTAGGGGCTCGGGGCTAGGGGCTAGGGGAAGACCCCACCGTCCCTAGCCCCTCCTCGTCCCTTGCCCCTATCCCCTCTCTTCAGCGCCAGAAACGCGAGACGGCGTACAGCGCCAGGCCGACCAGCCCGCCGACCAGGGTTCCGTTGATCCGCACGAACTGGAGGTCGCGGCCCACCGCCAGCTCGAAGCGGTGCGACGTAGCCGCCGGGTCCCACCCCGCCACGGTCTGGGCGATGAAGTCGCCGATCTCCTGCCGGTACTGCTCGACGACGGACACGGTGAGATCAATGACCACGTCGTTGATCTCGTCGAGCATCGCCTCATTGGCGATCAACGCCGCCCCGAAGGCGCTGATGCCCCGTTCCAGCGGCGTGGGGTCGGCGCCCTCGGCCCGCGTCGCGAACCGCGTGACGGCGCCTCGCGTGGTCTCCCACAGGCGGCCGGTCAGCTCCGCGACCGACGGGTCGGCGAGCCACTCCTCCTTCAGCGCCTCGGCGCGCGCGATGGCCTCCGGCGAGTGCTTCAGCCGCTCGATGAAATCGCGCAGGGCCGCGTCGAACGTGGCCCGCAGCGGGTGGTGCGGGTCGGCGCCGATGCCCTGCAGCATCGTCTCGATGGCGCCCACGATCCGCTGGTAGAGCATGTCGTCCACGACGCCGGGCACCCACCACGGGCTTTCCGATTTCACCTGCTCGCGGATCAGCTCGCGGTTGTCGTGCACCGCCTGCGCCGCGAGACGGACGGCCTCGTTCAACAGCTCCTGGTGCCGGTTGCCGGCGACGACAATCGAAAGGGTCTTGCCGAGCGCGGGGGCCGCGCGGGTGGCCCGGAGCTGGGCGATCAGGCCCTGCTGGACCAGCGCGCGCATCTCCTCGTCGGGAAGGGCGTCGAGGGTCCGCGCCACCCCGCTCGCCACCTGCTGCGCGATGCGCCGGCTGTTCTCGACCTGGCTGAGCCATCGTGCCGCGCGCTCGGCTGGGCGCACGGCGCGGAGCTTCGCGGCGATGACGTCGCGGGTGAGGAAGTGGCTCTGCACGAAGTTGCCCAGGACCCGCCCGATCCGCTCCTTGCGCGTCGCGACGATGGCGGTGTGCGGGATCGGGATGCCGAGCGGGTGGCGGAACAGGGCCGTGACGGCGAACCAGTCGGCCAGGCCGCCCACCAGCGAGGCCTCGGCCGTCGCGCGGATGAAGCCCAGCCACGGATACCGTCCCTCGAAGCTGCGGGCTGCGGCGAACACACCCGCCGCCAGCGCGAGGAGTCCGGTCGCCCGGCGCCGCATCGCATCGAGCTGAGCCTGGCGCGTGGCGTCGTCGGGACGCGACCACAGGGACGCGGGGGTGGTCATCTCGCCCCAAGATAACGCGGGGCTGCCGAGGCGGCGTATCTTTCCGCGCCGACCGGGAGCCGTGTGGACCGACCCCTCTTGAACGCGAACCAGCAGCGCCGCGTCGCGACGCACCTGCGGATGTTGCGCGAGGACCTCGCGGACGTGGCCGGGTGGCCCGAGCTGAGCCGCCCGGGCGCGCCGTACGAGGCGCTGCGCACGGTCATCGCCAACCTGGGCGACGCGGTGGCGTCGCTCAGCGGCGCGCTGGCGCTCCCCCTCCACGACGCCCCGCCCCTCCGGCGCCGGGTCATGGCCACGGCGGAGGTATGGGCGAGCAGCATGGAGGACGTGAAGGCGCGGCACCTCAAGGCGTACGGGCACGTCCATCCCGAGCTGGCGGAGTCGCTGGATCCGCGGGTGGACGAAATCGTGACCCTGCTACAGGAGATGGCGGATCTGGCGGATCGGCTCCCGGACCGTTAGAACCGGGTGGCACGCGCCCCCGAGGGCCCCTGAAGACCCGAACGGAGGACCCATGAAGCACCGGCCGGTGTCAGTGACGATCATCGCGTGGATCGGGATCGCCCTCGGGGTACTCACGCTGTACTCGCTGATCGCGCACGGCATGAGCCCCCTGGTCGGCGCGGTGCTGACCCAAGCCGGGATTTNNGGGTCACTCTGGTCGCCTGGCGCGGAGGCGTGCTCGCGATCGGCGCCGTCGCCTTCTTCTCGGCGCTCTCGCTGGCGACCAACTTCGTGATTGTCGCCGTCCTCGCCTTCGCCCTTTTCCATCCCGCGGCGAACGACTACTTCGCCGCGTCCGGCGGACGCGGGCCGGCAGCCTGACCCGGCGCCGCGTCGCGCCGCGCGGTCAGCCGAACTGCACCGAGCGCTTGGTGAGCGAGCCGAAATAGTAGCCGGTGATGGGGAAGGAAACGGGCCCCGGCTCGTCCACTGCGCTTCCCGCCGCCGCGATCACGGGCACAAAGTGTTCGTGCGTGGGCAGCGCCATCCGGACCCCCGGGGCGCGGCTCCGGTAGTCGAGCAGCTGGTCCACGTCCTGGCGCGCCAGCACGTCGGCCGTCCATGCATCGAAGTCCGAGGCCCACGCCGGCGTGGCGGCGCCGGGCGACATGTCCATCGCCCGCAAGTTGTGGGTCAGGAAACCGCTGCCCACGATCAGCACTCCCTCGCGGCGCAGCGGCGCGAACGCGCGTCCCAGCTCGAACAGGGTGGACGGGTCCAGGTTCGGCAGCGACACTTGGAGCACCGGCACGTCGGCCTCGGGATACATCGCGATCAGCGGCACGTAGGCACCGTGATCGAGTCCCCGGTCGGACTCGATGACCGGCTGGGTCCGGCCCAGCAGGTCGCGCACCCGCTGCGCCAGCTGCGGCGCGGCAGGCGCGGGATAGGTCACCTGGTAGTACTTCGCGGGGAACCCGTAGAAATCGTAGACGAGCGGGACGGTACGGGTCGCACTGATGGTGACGGGTTTCTGCTCCCAATGGGCGGACAGCATCAGCACCGCGCGAGGGAGCGGCAGGGCGCGGGCCCACTGGCCCAGCTGCGCTACCCACTCCGCATCGTCGAGCAGGAAAGGCGAGCCGTGGGCGAGGAAAATGGCGGGCAGGCGGTCGGTCATGGCGATCTCCTCTCCCGGCAAGGATAATGCCCGAATCACCGTTCGGGAGCCGGTGGTTCCGGAGGGCCTTGCTGCACCGGGTGTCTAGTCGGATATTGAGCCATCACGCAGGAGCGGCTGCCCTATGAGCCGTCGGTGCGGCACGAACGGGGGTCGTCTGTCGGGCGGCCATATACCATAAAGGGAGTGCCATGACCGAACCGGGGACGAATGAGTACCAATCCCGGTGGACAGCAGAAGTGTTGCGCCGTGCCGGCGCCGCCCTGAATGGGCGGATGGTGGGCGTGTGGGTGGTGGAGGATTCGGGCGCGATCAAGCCGGTGGCTTCCAACGGCACCGAGGCGCAGGCGTGGGAAGTGACGCCCGAGGTGAAGGACGCGCTGTTGCACGCGACGATGTTCGCGCCGCGGGGCAGCCGCTGGGTGGCGGGCCGGCTGTCCGACGCGCAATGGTGCGTGGCTCCGGTGCGCGACAGCGTGCCGGATCCGCCGCCGATCGCCCAGGAGCGCCGCAGCCGGGAGCGGCTGGCGCTGGAGCTGGCCGGCCTATGCCTCGGCTTGAGCAGCCGGGTTGCCGGCGACGGCATGCCGGCCGATCTGGACCTGTTCGAGCGCTTCATGGAGCAGCTCGGGAGCTTCGCGCAGGACATCGGCGGCCCGCTGGCGGTGGCGCGCACGGCGGTGGTCCGCAGCGGCGCGGCGCTCGCGGAAGCGGTGCCGCCGACCGAGGCGGGGTGGGCCAAGCTGATCGAGGACCTGCGGGCGGCCGGGCGGGCGCTGGAGCAGGCGGTGTCGCTCGTCCGAACGGTGCACGACCGGGCGCGCGCGGTGCTGGAGGGCAGCGGGGAGTTCGACGTCGTGCAGGTGGTGTGGTCGTGCGTGGACGCCGAGCGCCCGCAGGCGGCGTTGCGGGGCACCTCGATCGAGCTCAAGACGCTCGCCTACGTGGTCGCCGTGCCAGGCAGCGCGGACAGCCTGCGCCTGGCGGTCGCCTCGATGATCCGCCTGGCGTTGCGGAGCCTTCAGGGTCGGTCCGGCACGGTGACGGTCTCGCTGGAAAACGTCGGCTCGGTCGTGCGGCTCGTCGTGCTCGCGCCTGGAGCGGAAGTGGTGGACTTGCAGAGCGCCGTCGCGGACGCGCGCCGCATCGTCGAAAACGCGTTCAGCGGTACCCTCACGGTGAGCACCGCACCCGGCGAGGGAGCCACGCTCGCGCTCTCGCTCCCTGCGCCGACCCACCGGTTCCGCGATCCCGCGCTGTGGTGGGAGCATTAGCCGGAGGTTCTTGATGGAATCTTGATGTCCCGCCGGGGTTTCCTGACCCCGTCTTGACGCCGCTCGCTTTATCCTCCGCACATGCTCGACTTCATCTACATCGTCGTCACGCTGGCCTTCTTCGGCCTGATGATCGCTTACGTCCGCGGCTGCGAACGCCTCGGGAACGAAGGCACGGGCGAGGAGGACCGGCCGTGAGCGCGGAGACCCTCATCGGCGGCATCGTCTCGCTCCTGGTGCTCGTGTACCTGATCTTCACCCTCCTCAAGCCGGAGAAGTTCTGACCGGGCCCGCGCCGGTTCCGGACTGGGCGACGACATGACACTGAACGGCTGGCTGCAGATTCTGCTCTTCGGGTTGGTGGTGTTGGCGGTCACGAAGCCGCTGGGCATCTACATCCTCCGCGTCTACGACGGCTCGCTGCGGTGGCTCGCGCCCGTGGAGCGGGTGATCTACCGCCTGTGCGGCGTGGATCCGGAGGAGGATCAGCACTGGACGCGCTACGCGGCGGGGCTGCTGCTCTTCAGCGCCGCATCCATGCTGGTCACGTACGTTGCGCTCCGGCTCCAGGGGCATCTGCCCCTCAATCCGTTCAACCGGGCGGCGGTGCCGGACCGGCAGGCCTTCGAAACCGCGGCGTCGTTCACGACCAACACCAACTGGCAGTCGTATTCGGGCGAGACGGTGATGAGCTACCTCTCGCAGATGATGCAGCTCGCCTTCCACAACTTCACGTCGGCCGCGTGCGGCGTCGCCGTCGCGGTGGCGCTGGCGCGGGGCATCGCGCGCCGGTCCGCGGGCCGCATCGGCAACTTCTGGGTGGATCTGGTGCGCGGCACGCTGTACCTCTTTCTGCCGCTCTCCATCGTCCTCGCGCTGGTCTTCGTCCAGCAGGGCGCGATCCAGAACTTCGCCCACTACGTNNATCCGTTCGAGAACCCGACGCCGTGGTCCAACCTCCTCTCGATGCTCGCCATCTTCATCGTGCCCGCCAGCCTCACCTACACCTTCGGCCGGATGGTGAAGAGCCAGCGGCACGGCTGGGCGCTGTGGGCGGCGATGTTCGTGCTGTTCGCGGCGGGTGTGACGACGGCGTACTGGGCGGAGGCGCGGGGCAACCCGATCCACGCCGCGCGGGGCGTGGACATCGTCGCCTCGGCCACGAACCCCGGCGGAAACATGGAAGGCAAGGAGGTGCGGTTCGGGATCGCCAATTCCGCCCTCTATGCGACCGTGACTACCGACGCCTCCTGCGGCGCTGTCAACAGCATGCACGACTCCTTCACGCCCCTGGGCGGGATGGTGCCGCTGGTCAACATCCAGCTCGGCGAGCTGATCTTCGGCGGCGTCGGATCCGGGCTATACGGCATGCTGGTGATGGCGATCCTCACCGTGTTCATCGCCGGACTGATGGTCGGCCGGACGCCGGAGTACCTGGG
>PMIK01000211.1:0-2342 GCA_003157095.1 Gemmatimonadota bacterium
CGGGCGCCACGCCCGGCGGCCCGCCAGCCGCGCCGCCACCGCATCGTGCCCGACCGCTCCCTCGAGCGACCGCGCCACGATTTCGCCTCCCTGCTGCCGGCACCGCTCGAAACGCACCACCATCTCCCGGTGCACCGGATCGGCGCTGGTCCCGCAGATGCTGTCGTGGGGATGGTTCTCCAGCAGGGTGCGCCACGCGACGCGCAGCTCGGCGCGCCGGTCCGCTCCTCCGCGGCTGGATTCCAGCGCCGCGAGCGGCTCGGCGTAGCGCTCCAGCAGCGTCTGGCACGCGGCATTCGCCTGCTTCAGGTACAGTCGCGAGCCGTGCGTCCCCTGGAGCGCCCAGGCGTGCCGGTGACCGGCGCGCAGCTCGCCGGAGACGACCGGCAGCGCCCCGCCGCGCTTGCGCGCCCACGCCAGCACCGCCGCGGTATGGTCCTCGAGCGCCGAGAGGGCGAAGCGGACCTGCGGCACCATCGCGTTCAGCGCGGCGATCACCTCGGGCAGGTCGTGCTGCGCGGCGTGATGGTCGGCGCCGGCCAGAACGAGCCAGAACGGCGAGCGGGCGCGGGGCGCGAGCTGCGCCTTCAGGCGCTTCCACCGCTCGGCCAGTGCCACGCGCTCCAGCGGAAGGCTCTGGCCGTTCTCGTATCCGGGAGGCGGAAGGTGCACCATCAGCACTTCGGAGCCATCGGCCGCGCGCCACCGGTACAAGTCGCCGTCCTGTCCCGGCTCGCCACCGAATCCGCGCCACAGCACCGCGACCTCGATGCCGAAGCCCCGCAGGATCGTGGGGAAGCCGGCCGGATGCCCGAACGCGTCCGGCGAGTAGCCGACCGCCATCGGCCGTCCGTTGCACCGCCGCACCGTGCGGCCCCCTTCCAGCAGGTTCCTGACCAGGGCCTCCGCGGAGACCAGGAACTCGTCGGCGAGCACGTACCACGGACCGGCCTCGAGACGTCCCTCGGCGAACATGCGGCCGAGTCGGCTCTCCTGCTCCGGGCGGGCGGTGAGGTAGTCCTCCAGCACGATGGCCTGGCCGTCCAGCAGGAAGGTGCGGAAGTCGGGACGGCGGTTCAGCAGATCGAGCAGGTCGTCCACCAGCCGCGTGAGGCGCAGCCCGAAGACCGCGGCAGGGTGATACCACTCGCGGTCCCAGTGCGTATGGGCGACGACATGGACGGTGACGGACACGGAAGTCAAGCTACGGTGCGCTTGCCGTGCAGGACAGGGCACGCTATTTCAAGGCAGGACGGGAGGGAGCACACGGCGTGAAGGCGCTGGTCGTAGACGATCTCGCATACAACCTCCGGACTCTGCGCGCGATCTTCCAGAGCGCGGGCTACGACGTGGAAACCGCGTCCGACGGCCAGGCGGCGCTCGACGCGGCGCGCGCGCGGCATCCCGACTTCATCGTGACGGACATCCTGATGCCGAGGCTCGACGGCTTCCAGTTGTGCCGCGCCATCAAGACCGATCCGGCCCTCGCCGGCATTCCGGTCATCTTCTACACCGGCTCCTACATCGAGTCGGCCGACCGCGAATTCGGTACGGGATTGGGCGGCGCGGCGTACCTGCTCAAGCCGATGGAGCCCAAGGAGCTGCTCTCCGCCGTGGCGAGCGCGCTGGGCCAGCCGGAACCGGCCCTCAAGCCCCGCTCCAACCTCCGGGAGACCTTCGCCGCCGCCTACGCGGACCGCCTGGGCGCGAAGCTGCAGGAGAAGGTGACCGAGCTGAACAAGGCGCTCGAGCGGCTCGAAGCCGCGTACACGGGGACGGTCGCCGCGCTGACCCTCGCCCTGGCCGAGCGGGAAGGCACCAAGCCGACCGCCTCCGAGGGGCCGGCCCGGTTGGCGCTGCTGTTCTGCGAGCGTGTCGCGCCGCAGCTCGCCGCCGACCCCAACGTATTCCGTGGGTTCCTGCTCCACGATATCGGGAAGCTCATGTTGCCGGAGGGACTCCTCACGAAGACGGAGCCCCTGACCCCCGAGGACCGCGAGCACTTCCGGCGGCAGCCGGCGATCGCGGCGGACATCCTGCGCAACGTCCCCGGCCTGGGGCGGGCCGTGGGGATCGTACGGCACCACCACGAGTACTTCGACGGCACCGGGCACCCGGACGGGCTCACGGGCGATGCGATCCCGCTCGGCGCCCGGATCTTCGCCATCTGCAATGCGTTCGAGGCGATGACCTCGGAGCGCCCGTACCGGCCCCGTTACTCCGCCCAGCAGGCCATCGCGGAGCTGCGCCGCGGTTCCGGCACGCAGTTCGATCCGTCACTGGTCGAGCCGTTCATCGCCATGGTCCAACCCATGCCGGAGCCGTAGGGCCCGGCGTGGCTG
>PMIK01000211.1:2390-2605 GCA_003157095.1 Gemmatimonadota bacterium
TGACGAAGGCGTCCATCGGACACGTCGCGCTGCTCGACCGTGACGGGCAGCAGCTCGTGCTCGAGGCCGCGACCGGGGCGCTGGAGCCGCTGGTGGGCTCGGCCATCCCGCTGGAGACCACCACGTCCGGCTGGGTCGTGACTCACGCGCAGGCACTCCTGCTGAACGACGCGGGCAGCGACGGGCGTCATTTCCGCTGGCCGCACGAGCGCGTG
>PMIK01000192.1 GCA_003157095.1 Gemmatimonadota bacterium
GGCTCATCGGCATCACGAGCGCAGTTGAGGGCTTGTTGATCCTGCTGGCGGTCAATGTCCTCACCAACATCGGCAAGCGCGACTTCACGGCGCCCACCGTGGCGATCCTCGTGGGTCTGCATTCCCTGCCCCTCGCCCGCGGGCTTCCGGCTCGAGTGTACTACGCCACGAGTGGACTGTTGATCGGCGTCGGCACAGCCGGCTGCTTCGTCCCGGACAGCAATCGGCTCCTGCTCGCGGTCTGCCTTGGCGCTGCGTGCGTGCTGTGGCTGACGTGCGCCGGTGTGCTGGGCTGGGCAGAGGCGGAGCGCCTGCCGGGATGAACCGTGATGGGCAGATGCGAACACGCCCGCAGGAGGCCGCGATGAGCGGGATGGCCCAATGAGTCTATCGCTGCTCCTCGCCGCCGCGCTCACCTTCGCCATCGGCGCTGCCCACTCCTATCTCGGCGAGCGGTACATCCTGATCCGTCTGTTCCGGCGCACCGATCTCCCCCATCTGTTCGGCAGCGACCTGTTCACGCGGCGCACCCTCCGCTTCGCGTGGCACCTCACTACCGTCGCGTGGTGGGGCTGCGGTCTCCTCCTTCTCATCGCGGCTCGTTCCCTCGCGCCGCTTTCACGGGCGGCCCTGGGCAGCGTCATGGCAGGCACCTTCCTCGCCAGCGCCCTCGTGACGCTCGTTGGCTCGCGGGGCCGGCACCTCGCCTGGCCCGTGTTCCTGGCGATCGCCGCAGCGGCGTGGTTCGGCCTGCGCTGAAACCGCTGGGAGGCGCTCTGACGAGCCTCTGACACGAAGGCAGGCGCAACCAAGTCCGCTTCAAAGGTCTAGCCACCGAGACGGATGTGCCGATGGTGGAATGGTCCCTTGGAGCGAGGTCCGATCCACCCCTTCGATCGATGTTGCCCGGAGGTTCGGCGCCCCAGCTTGCAGTCGCCCAGATGGCTTTGACGTCATCTCACGACTGGAGAGCCACATGCGCATCCCAACCCTGCTGACCTTACCACTGCTCGGCGCGCTGATCGCCCTGCCGGCGCGGGCCCCGGCGCAAATCAGCATCAGGTTCGGCACCCGCATCGGGCCCGAAGTCAGCGTCTTTGCCTACTCGCCGGAGCGGTATGGCAATTGGCGGGACCGTTACGGGCAGTGGAGGCCGGTCACCCTCTATGATATCAATGGCCACTACTACCGCTATCAAGTTCGCGGCGCACGCGCCGTACAAGTCTACCAGCACAACAACGAATACTTCATGCCGCCGCAGGACCGAGAGTGGGTCGGCCGCGACAGGCGCTACAACTACCAGTGGCAGCCGGGTGACGCGGACTATGGTCGCGCGCGTCCGTATACGCCCGACGCGGTCGTGAACGACCCGCGACTTGGCAGCGAGATCGGCGTGCTGGGATACTCGCAAGAGCGCGCTGGGGATTGGCGCACCAACTACCGGCGCTGGACACCCGTCACGGTGTACGAGTTCAGGGGTCGGTACTTCTCCAAGAACGCTCCCGGCGCCCGTGCCGTGGCAATCTACAGATACCGGAACGAGTACTTTCTGCCGCCGCACGACCAGGCGTGGGTCGGTTCCGACAAGCGTTTCAACAACAAACCTCAGCCGAACAATGACGACTATGGCAGAGTGCGGGCGCGGCCCTGACGGCCAGGTCGACACGTGACTCGAAGACCCCGCCGATCGCCGGATCGGCGGGGTCTTCGTTAACGGAGCGCACGATGTCCATCAGCTGCATACAACCACTGGGGATTCTGCCGCGCACCAACGCGCGGGGCCAACGGCTGCTGTTGGCCGCGTTTCACCGACGGCGCGATGAGCGCGGCGCAGCTGGAGGTGCGCGCGCCGCTCAAGAGCTTCGTGTCGGTCGTGGCCTTCGGTGGCGCAGGGGCGACGACGCCGTCGGTCCGCGCCATCCCGGATGCCCAGCTGCGCTTCGCCGGAGGGGCCGGCATCCGCCTCATGCTCGACCGGAAGGAGGGGCTACAACTCCGCCTGGACTACGCGTTCGCGAAGGGCGGCGGCGGCTTCTACATCGCGGCCGGCGACGCCTTCTAGAGCCTGTAAGAGGTCCTCGCCCCTGCCGAGGGGACCGCGGCGGGGAGCGATCCCGTTGGCCCGCCCCTTGAGCGCCAGCGCTGCGCGATAGACCGCCTGGAGCTGCTGCCACACCAACCGCACATCGTATGTGCGCCGCGCGAAGGCGCCACCCCACGCCTTCAGCTCGCGCCGCCGTCCCTCGTCGCCCAGGAGCGCGACGACGTCGGCGGCAACCACCGACGGATCGGGGGGGCCACTCTTAGCGAAGTCGCCGAAGTTGGAACGCATCGCCTCGTCGGCCGTCGCCGCGGAGACGATGCCGACGTAACAAGCCTCCCCGAGGGCCACCACCGGCCGGCCCACGACGAGCGCTTCGATGGCGCTCCGCCCCGCGGCGATCACCACGTCCGCCGCCGCCAGGAACGGCCGCACGTCCCACTGATGGCCGACGTGGCGCACGGCTTCACCTCCCAGCCGGCGGTTGGTGGCGACGACGAGGGCCGGGAAGCTCTCGGGCATCTTCATCCCGCCGACCACGATCAGCCGGGCTGAGGGCACCGCCGCGCGCACCCGCGGGAAGATCTCCGACACGGCGTCCACGGCGACGGCGGTGCGGCGCCCGGAGAGCCGGCCGACCAGCACCACGACCGGAACGTCGTCCGGGATTCCGAGCGCGCTCCGTGCGTCGGCGCGCCGGGGAGCATCAGCCAGCCATTCGCAATCCACGCCGTTGCGCACCAGGTGCACCCGACTCGGGGGAAGGCCGAGGACGCGAACAGCCTGTGCCCGGATGGTGCGGGTGACCGAAACCATCTCCTCGCCATAGACGCTGAAGAGGCGGGCCGAGAGGTGTGGCGACTGCAGGATGTGGAGGGACGAGACGAGCGGAACGCGGGAAAGCCGAGTGGCGAAGAAGGCGACCCAGCTCGCTGCGCGCGCGTGGGCGTGCACCAGATGAATCCCGCGTCTTCGGATCAGGCGCCGCAGGGCCAGTACATTCCGCACGCGCTGCACGTAGTCCCGCTTGCCGATGGGCATCGGCAGGTACTCGGCGTCGACCGGGGTGTTGAGTGTGTCGGAGACCACGATCACCCGGTGGCCGTCGCGCGCCTGACGTGCTATCAGGGCCGCCGCGTACGTCTCGGCACCCGTGACCTCGTACTGGGACAGGACATGCAGGATGTTCACGCGCCGGGCCGCCTGATCCGCTTTGGGGGGCTGGTCCCCATATGACGCGCGCGGCGCGAGCGTGTTAACACCAGGCGGGTTTGACGGCTCGAAGTTGACTGGGCAATTGAGACCGGGATCTTCCAGGGGAGATGTGGAGGCGTCTCGCCCGCCTTTGAGGCGCACGTTCCCCGGGTTGCTGGAGGCCGCAACGATGTCTCGAACCGCTTTGAGCCGCAGCCTGTGGTTTCCGTTCGCCGGCGTGCTCGCGCTGTCAGGCTGTACGGAGCCGAGGCTCGACCGTGCGCTGGATGAGCTGAACGCAGCGCAGCGGCGCTGGCAGGCGCACGCCCCGGCAGACTATCAGTTCACCATCCAGCGGTCGTGCTTCTGCGCGCCGATCGTCACTCGTCCGGTCACGGTTGGCGTCCAAGGCACAGCTGTGGTGAGCCTCGTGTACGCCGACAGTGGAACCGCGGCCGACTCGGTCGTCTTCAGCGAGTTCCTGACCATTGACCGCGTCTTCACCTTCCTGCGGCAGACCCTCGCCGGGAAGCCCGGCAGCTTCACGGCGG
>PMIK01000266.1 GCA_003157095.1 Gemmatimonadota bacterium
AGAGTTGCAGAGTTGCAGAGTTGCAGTAGTGTGAAGACGCGCAGACGCAGCAGTGGTACGAAGTACCAAGGGGGCAGCGCCGGCCGAGGCTGCCCCCTTGTCGCTGAACACCACTTGGCGTCTGCCGCGTCTGCGTACTACTGCACACTTGCTTCCTTCAAACCCCTGCAACTCTACAACGCTGCAACTCTATTTCTTTCCCGGTACCCCGATCTCCGTCATCGCGCGGTAGTCCAGCACCTCGTCCAGCTCCCGCCCCTTGAGAATCCCCTTCTCCTCCACGAGCTGCCGGACGGTCAGATTCCTGGCCAGGGATTCCTTGGCCAGCTTGGCGGCCTCCGCATAGCCGACCTTCGGGGCCAGGGCGGTGACGAGCGCGGGACTGCGCTCCAGCCACTGCGCGCACATCGCCGCGTCGGCCGTGATGCCGACGACGCACCGCCCGGTCAGCACGCGGACCGCCGTGTTCAGGATCTCCAGCGCGAAGACCAGGTTGTGGGCGATGACCGGCATCATCACGTTGAGCTCGAGCTGGCCGGCTTCCGCCGCGAGCGCCACGGTCTGATCGTTGCCCATCACCTGGTAGCAGACCTGGTTCACCATCTCGGCGATGCTCGGATTCACCTTCCCCGGCATGATGCTCGAGCCCGGCTGCACCGCCGGCAGCGCGATCTCCGCCAGCCCCGTGCGCGGACCCGAGGCCAGCAGACGCAGGTCGTTGGCGATCTTGTTGAGGTCCACCGCCAGGGCGCGCACCGCTCCCGAAAACGCCGCCACGTCGCCCATGGACTGCATCAACTGCACCGGGTCCGCCCCGACGCGCAGGTCGAGCCCGGTCGCCGCCTTCAGGTGCTTCACCATCAGCTCGGGGTAGCGCCGCTCCGCGTTCAACCCGGTGCCGACCGCCGTGCCGCCGATGCCGAGGTCCTGGAGGTCCTCGGCGGCGCGCTCGAGGCGCGCGCGGTTGCGCCGGATGGTGTGGCCGTAGGCCGCGAACTCCTGGCCGAGGCGGATCGGAGTCGCGTCCTGGAGATGGGTGCGCCCGGACTTGACGATGCCGTCGAACTCGCGCCCCTTGGCCTCGAAGGCGGTCGCCAGTCCGTCCAACGCCTCCGCCAGCGGTGCGGCCGCCGCCAGGGCCGCGAGGCGGATGGCGGTCGGGATCACGTCGTTGGTGGATTGTGCCATGTTGACGTGATCGTTGGGGTGCACCGGCTGGTACTCGCCGCGCTTCCCGCCCAGCAGCTCGTTGGCGCGGTTGGCGAGCACCTCGTTGCAGTTCATGTTGTGCGACGTGCCCGCCCCGGCCTGGTAGACGTCCACGACGAACTGGTCGCGATGCTGGCCCCCGAGCACCTCGTCGGCCGCCCGGACGATGGCGTCGGCGAGCTTCGCTTCCAGCCGGCCGGTCTCCCGGTGAGTCAACGCCGCGGCCCGCTTGATCCGGATCACCGCGTCCACGAACGCGGCGAGCGGCCTCAGGCCGGAGATGGGGAAGTTCTGGCGCGCGCGCTCGGTCTGCACGCCGTACAGGGCGGCGGCCGGCACGGCCAGCTCGCCCAAGGGGTCCTTCTCGACACGAAAGTCCGCCATGGAAGATCCCTTCCTACCTTGTTGGCTCGACGCGAAGCGCGTTGTTGAAGCGGTTGAAGTAGCTGAACAACCCGATCACCTGCGTGATTTCGACGACCTGTCCCTCGTCCCAGTGGCCGGCGAGCGCGGCATACTCCTCGTCGGTCACCGCGTCACTCCGCCCGGTCACGGCGTCCGCATACTGCAGCGCCGCGCGCCAGCCCGGCTCGAACGGTTCCAAGCCTGCGGCGCCAGCGCTCCGCACGCCATGCAGCATCTGCTGCGTCGCGCCCAGCCGCCCTGCCAGGGCGGTGTGGGAGGCCAGTCAGTAGTGGCACCGGTTGAGGTGCGACACGCGCACCGCCAGCAGCTCCTTGAGCAGCGGCGGGACGGTGCCCTCGTTCATCACGGTCCGGAAATGCGCCAGCATCGTCAGCAGGTGCGCGGGCCGGCGGGCCACCGTCCGGAACATGTTGGGGATGTTGCCCCGCTCCTTGAGGTAGGCCTCGAACACCTCGCGGACCGCTCCATCCACTTCGTCGGGGCGCAGGGGCCTGAGGCGCGGGTCGGGCATGGAAGCGAGGGGCCAGGGGTTAGGGGATAGGGGCTAGTCGGAGCAATCGCCGAGCGGATAGACGTGCCCGCAGTTGGGGCACGGGTTCTTGCAACCCCACGGCTTCCCTCGCACCGGGTAGCCGCACTTGAGGCAGGCGTTGATGCCGGGCACCAGCCTCACGAACGGGTTGCTCCGCTTCTCGGCCGCGATGCTCGTCGCCGGGCCGTGCCCGGAGTAGACCACGGTCTCGTCGGGCAGCACGAAGAGCTTCAGCCGGATGCTCTCCAGCAGCGCCTGCATGTAGCCGCCGGGCAGGTCGGTCCGCCCNNTGAAGGCGCGGTCGGGCGGCGGGGGCGGCGTCGCGTCGAGTCCGAACATCGCCGCCTGCTTCGGCACGCCGTCGTACAGCGGGCGGTCAGCGGGGTGCAGGTAGACCGGAACCTCGATCTGCGCCCGCAGCGCGGCAACGCCGGCCACGTGGTCCACGTGCGCGTGGGTGAGCCAGATGGCGCGCAGCGTCCAGTGCTCGTGACGGAGCCGCGCCAGGAAGAGGTCCACTTCCTCGCCGGGGTCCACGATGGCGGCCTCGCCGCTCCCGGGATCGCCCACGAGGTAGCAGTTCTCCGCGAACGCACCGTTAGTCAGCGTGACGACGGTGGGCTTCACGCGCCCTCTATCGCTCCTTCCACTCGGCCAGGTACCGCGTGGCCGCGATCACCGCCGTCGTTGCGTCGCCCACGGCCGTGGTGACCTGCCGGGTGAGCTGCGCCCGCACGTCGCCCGCCGCGTACAGGCCGGGAATGGAGGTCATCATGACCTCGTCCGTGATGAGGTAGCCCCCCTCGTCGTGCTCGACATGGCCCTGCACGATCCCGGTATTGGGGCGAAAGCCGACGAAGATGAACACCCCGCCGACGGGGAGCGCCGATGCGGCGCCGGTCTTCACGTTCCGCAGCGCCAGGTGCGCGAGCGCGTCAGCGGTGCCCTCGATGCTCTCGACGACGGTGTCCCACACCACCTCGATCTTCGCATTCTCGAACAGCCGGCGCTGGATGATCCTGGAGGCGCGCAGCTCGTCCCGCCGGTGGATCAGGTACACCTTGCTCGCGTAGCGGGTGAGGAAGTCGGCCTCCTCCGCCGCCGCGTCGCCGCCCCCGACCACGCCGAGCACCTCGCCCCGGAAGAAGTGGCCATCGCACACCGCGCAGTACGAGACGCCCTTCCCCGCGTACTCGATCTCGCCCGGAACGCCCAGCTTGGTCGGCGTCCCGCCGGCGGTGAGGAGCACCACAGGCGCCCGGTACTGCGCGCCGCTCTCGGTCGTGGCGAGGAATCGGCCATCGGCCCCCTTCGCCACCGACACCACACCATCCGTCACCAGCTCGGCGCCGAATTTCAGCGCGTGCGCCGCCATCTTCTCCGCCAGCTCGAAGCCCTTCACCGACTCGAAGCCCGGATAGTCCTCGATCAACTCCGTGTTGAGCAGCTCTCCGCCCGGGATCCCCTTCTCCAGCAGCACCGTCCGCAACATGGACCGGCCGGCGTACAACGCACCGGTCAGCCCTGCGGGACCTGCCCCGACGATGATGAGATCGTACTCGCTCATGCGTCCTTCGTCCGCCGTCCGGCCTGGCGCGAGGCCGGCGCAGGAGTGTACTCCATGGGCGGGACCGGCCCGCCGGCTTCCAGACAGCGGGCCAGCGCCCGCACGAAGCGGGCCGTCTCCACGGGGAAAGCCGGCGGCGCGCTCGCACCGAGTTTCTGCAGCGCCGCCCCGCCCGTCACAACCACTCCGTGGCGATTGCCGCGCTCCCGATGCAGCATCGCCGCGGACGCCTGGATCAGCCCCTGCCAGAGCGACCGCTCCGGCGGGCGGGCCCGCCGCCACACGACCTCCAGCGCCTCGTGCGCCTCCCAGTAACGTCCCGCGTTGTACAGCGCGACGCCGCGCCGCACGAACCGCTCCACGGCCGCCGGCCGCCCGCCCGCCGCCGCATCCACCGGCGCCGGCGGAGTCGCCTCCCCGCTCACCGGAGCAGCCGCCCTCCGTCCACCACCAGCGTGGTGCCGGTCAGGTAGTCGTTCTCGAGGAGGAAGAGCACGGCGCGCACCACGTCGTCGGGGGTGCCCAGCCTGCCGAGCGGGGTCGAGGCCACGAGCCTGGCACGCGCCTCCGCATCCCAGCCTTCGGGCAACAGCACCGCGCCGGGAGCCACCGCGTTCACGCGGATCCTGGGAGCCAGGCTCTTGGCCAGCAGTTCGGTCAGCGCGACGACGCCGGCCTTGGCGATGGTGTGGACGGGGTAGTTGCGCCAGCGCTGGAACGCGGCCAGGTCGGCCATGGCTACGATCGCGCCGCCCGGCTCGCCCATCGCGGCCGCGGCGCCCTTGGCCGCGAAGAACGTGCCCCGCAAGTTGACGGCCATCGCGCGATCCCAGTCGGCGGGCGTGACCTCGGCGAGGGGACGGCGCTCCATGGTCGCCGCGCTCAGCACCGCGATGTCGAGCCTCCCGCCCAGCGCCTCCGCGGCGCGCGCGGGCAACGCCTCCGCGGCGGCGGCGTCGCCCAGGTCCGCCTTGAGCATCGCGACCCGGACGCCGGCCACCTCCCCTTCCATCATCGTCGCCTTCGCGCCGTGCTCCGATCGGAGGTAGTGGATGGCCACGTTGACGCCCCGCCGGATCAGCCCGTACGCGATGGCGCGGCCGATCCGCTGGCCCGCGCCGGTCACCAGCGCGTTGCGGCCGCGGAGCTCCACCTGCGCTAGGCCTCGCCGTGCGAGACGGGCAGCACGTGCGCCGTGATGCCCGCGGAAAGATCCGAGGCGAGGAACAGAACGGCGTTGACGATGTCGCCGATGTCCACCCAACGGACGGCGGCGGCCCCCATCGTGGCGAGATTCTCCGGGGTGCGCGCGGTACCGGGGGCGACCGCGTTGACCCGGACGCCCTGGTCTCGCAGCTCGAGCGCGAGGCTGCGGGTGAGGGCCGCAACGCCCGCCTTGGCCGCGGAGTACGCCGCCATATCCGCCCGGCCGTGGAACGCGGCGATGGAGGCAAAGTTCACGATCGCGCCCCGGTGTTGCTTCACCATCACGCGGGCAGCGGCGCGCGAGACCAGATACGTCGTCTTGACGTTGATGGCGATCTCCCGATCGAACACCTCGGTCTCGCTCTCCACCATCGGCCCCACTCCCGCGAGCCCGCCCGCCACGTTCGCCACCACGTCCAACTGGCCGTAGGTCTGCAACGCCTCGTCCACCGCCCACTGCGCGACGTCCGGCTCCGTGAGATCCCCGGCCGCCGCCCGGCACTCGAAGCCCTGCTCCGTGAACTCCTTGGCGCGCGCCGCGACGTTCACGGCGCTGATATCACAGATCACCAGCCTGGCGCCCGCTTTCCCGAACCCGGCCGCCACGGCATGCCCGATCTGTCCGACTCGGCTCACGCCGGTCACGAGCACCACTTTGCCGGTGAAGTCCATCTGTCCCGCCATCAGGATTCTCCCCGCAGCGCGCGGAGCACCTCGTCCGCCCCGGGCGCGCCGCGCTTGCCGAACAGAACGCGGCCGTCGCGCCCGATGAGGTACACCGTCCGCACGACGCCCTTCCCGTCCGGCTTGAGCGCCTGGTACGCCCGCGCGGCCTCCCGGCCGGTGTCGGCCAGCAGCGGGAAGTTGAACCGGAATTTCGTCACGTACTTCTCATGGTCGGCCACCGACACCGGGTTGACGCCGAAGGTCCGGACGCCTCGTGCCTGGAACTTGCTCTGCTCGTCGCGCACGGCGGAGAGTTGGCGGTTTCACCCCGGGGTAAAGTCGCCCGGGTAGAAGTAGAGCGCCACCGGCCCCTGGTCGAGCAGCGCCGTCAGGCGCACCCGCGCCCCGCCGGTGGCATCGAGCTCGAAATCGGGCGCCGGCGTACCCACGGCCAGCGGCTCGCCCGCGCTAGCGCCGAACATAGGCCAACTCCGGCGACGTCCACGTCACCTGGCTCTGCCGCCACAGGCTCACCAGCGCCGCGTCGGATAGCTCGGCCAGCGCCCGCTCGCGGCTCCGGCTGCCCTGCGGCGAAAACCGCGCCAGGCGCCGCTCCCTGGCGCCGTCCGCTCCCGCCCGCTCGAAGACGAGCGGGTACTCATCATGGTCGTACACCGTGAATCGGCCGGAGAGCGAGATCTTCCACTCGTGGCCGTCGATCGTGAGGTGTCGTTCGGTCATGGCTGGTCGCCCAATGGGTACTCGGTCAGGGAGCGCACCGCATCGCAGCGGCGCGCGAGAGCCCGGATCTCTCCGATCTCGTCGCCGAAGACCGGCGCCGCGGGACCGCCGGGCTCCGGCTCGGGGCCCTCGATGAACAGCGTAAGCTCGCTCGAATTGATCGCATTGCGATAGGCCCAGCAGTGCCAGGCCGCGTGTTCGGCCCGGCGCCGCGTCGCGCGGAGCAGCTCATCCACCTGCGGCTCCGCTCCCGGCGACGGCTCGAACGTCAACACCATCAGCCGGCGGCTCAGACTCCGTTCTCCGGGAAGCTCTCCAGCTCTTCCTTGAGGGCGGCCATGAAGCGATCGGCGTCGGCACCGTCGACCACGCGGTGGTCGTACGAGATGGACAGCATCGTCATCATCCGCGGCACGATGGTCTCCGCGCCGTCCTCGAGGGTCAGTACCTTGGGCCGCTTCTCGACCGCGCCCACCCCGAGGATCGCCACCTGCGGCTGGTTGATGATGGGCGTGCCGGCGTACGAGCCGAACACGCCCGGATTGGTGATGGTGAAGGTGCCGTTCTGGATCTCGTCGGGCTTCAGGCGCTTGGCGCGGGCGCGGTCGGCGAGGTCGGCCATCGTCTTCGCGATGCCGACCAGCGAGAGCTCGTCCGCCCCGCGGATCACCGGCACGATCAGCCCCCAGTCGAGCGCGACGGCGATGCCGATGTTGACCTGGCCGCGATAAATGATGGCGTTGCGCTGCACCGCGGCGTTCAGCACCGGGTTCCGGCGCAGCTGGTCGGCCACCGCCTTCACGATGAAGCCGAGGTACGTCAGCTTCACGCCGCGCTCCTCGTAGCCCTTCTTGTTGGCCGCGCGGAGCCGGGCGATGCGCGTCATGTCCACCTCGTAGAAGGTGGTGACGTGGGCCGATGTGCGGCGCGAGAAGATCATGTGCTCGGAGGTGAGCTGCCGGATCCGGCTCATCGGCTCGACCCGGTCGCCGGGCCACGGCGCGGCCTCCCAGGCGGTGCCCGCGGCGGGCGGGGGCGCCGGAGCCGCCGGGGCTCGCGGAACCTCGGTGCGCTCGGGCGCCCGTGAGCCCGTGCCCGCGGACTCGATGAAGCCCAGGATGTCGTTCTTGGTGACGCGGCCCGCGTGCCCGGTGCCCGGCACCGCACCGATATCCACGCTGCGGTCCGCCGCGATCTTCCGGACCAACGGCGTCGACCGCCGGCGCAACCGCTCGTCGGCCGACTCGGCCGACGGAGGGGCTAGGGGCTGGGGGCTAGGGGCAAGGGGCGCAACGGTCGCCTTCGGCGGCCGGGCAGCGAGCGCAGCGGGAGTCGGGGCTTGAGCCTCGGGGGCTGGCGCCGGAGCGGCAACCGGACCAGGTGTCTCCCTGGCCCCTAGCCCCGAGTCCCTAGCCCCTGCTTCTGTCTCTATTACCGCCACCACCGTCTGCACCGGCACCGTCTGCCCTTCCGGCACCTTGATCTCGGCGAGCACCCCGGCGGATGGCGCGGGAATCTCGGCGTCCACCTTGTCGGTCGAGATCTCGAAGATCGGCTCGTCGCGCTTGATCTCGTCGCCGACCTTCTTGAGCCACTTGGACAGCGTGCCCTCGGCGATGGACTCTCCCATCTGGGGCATGACGACATCAACTCGAGACATCGAGCACTCCTGCCTGCAGGGGTTAGGGGCTAGGGGTTGGGGACTGGGGTCTGCTATCCCCTAGTCCTTTGCCCCTAGCCCCAGCCATTCAGTACGCCGCGAGCTTGCGCGCCACGCTAACGATGTCCGCAGTCTGCGGCAATACGAAATCCTCCAGCGTCGGCGCGTAGGGCAACGGCGTGTCTGCCGCCGTGACCCTGAGCACCGGCGCGTCGAGCCACTCGAACGCCGACTCGTTGATCCGGGCCGCGATCTCGCCCGCCACCCCGCCGGTGCGGGTGTCCTCGTGCACGATCATGACGCGGTTGGTCTTCTTCACGGTCTCCAGTATCGCAGCATCGTCCATCGGCAGCAGGGTGCGCAAGTCGAGGACCTCGGCGTGGAGCCCGTCCTCCTTCTCCAGAACCTGCGCCGCTTCCAGCGCCTTCCACACCATCGCCGAGTAGGTGATGATGGAGAGGTCGGTCCCCTCGAGCGCCAGCCGGGCGCGACCGATCGGCGTCACCAGATCGCCGTCCTCCGGCAGCTGCTCCTTGATCCGCCGGTACAGATACTTGTGCTCGAAGTACAGCACCGGGTCGTCGTCCCGGATCGCCGCCTTGATCAGCCCCTTCGCGTCGCGCGCAGTGGCCGGGCACACGATCTTGAGACCCGGCGTGTGCAGAAACGCGGCCTCGGGGTTCTGCGAATGGAACGGCCCGCCGCGCACGTAGCCGCCGCATGGCCCCCGTACCACGAGTGGGCAGGCGAGGTTGGCGCGATAGCGGGCCGTCGCCACGTAGTTGGTCAGCATGTCGTAGGCGCAGGAGATGAAATCAATGAACTGCATCTCCGCCACCGGCCGCATGCCGAGGTGCGCAGCGCCGGCCGCCGCACCGACGATCGCCGCCTCGGAGATGGGCGTGTCAATCACCCGCGCTTCCCCGAATTCCTCGAAAAAGCCCTCCGTGACCTTGAACGCCCCGCCGTAGCGGCCGACGTCCTCGCCCAGGATGAACACGCGCTCGTCGCGGCGCATCTCCTCCCGGAGTCCCTGGCGCAGGGCTTCGAGGTAGGTCACTTCAGCCACGCGTCACCTCGCGCTGCCAAGGCGCCGCCTGCCGGGGCGGCTCCACGTATACCCCCTCGAGCGCGGACGCCGGCTCCGGCAGCGGCTCCCCTTGGGCGGCCTGCACCGCCGCGTCGAGCTCGCCGGCGACCCGCGCGTCCGCGGCCTCCAGCTCACCGGCGTCCGCCCAGCCACTATCGGTCAGCTGCCGCACGAAGCGGTCGATCGGATCGTTCCGCTCCCAGCGCGCGAGCTCGTCCTTCGGGACGTAGTGCTGATCGTCATGCTCCGCGTGCCCCTTGCGCCGGTAGGTCACCAGCTCGATGAGCGTCACGCCCTCGCCGGCCCGGGCGCGGTCCACCGCGCGCCGCGTCACGTCGTAGACCGCGAGGACGTCGTTGCCGTCCGCCCGCTCCCCGCGCACGCCGTACGCCCTCGCCTTGAGCACGAGCTGCGGAACGGCGGTTTGCCGCTCGAGGGTGGTGGAGTAGGAATAGCCATTGTTCTCCGCGACGACCACCAGGGGCAGCCGCCGCACGGCGGCGAGGTTCATCCCCTCGTGGAACGCGCCCGTGGACATCGCCCCGTCGCCCACGTATACCAGGCCGACCCTGCGTTCACCACGCAGTTGAAAGGTGAGCGTGATGCCGGCCATCACCGGCAGCATGTCCCCGAGATGCGAGATCTGGCCGATGAACCCACGTTCCAAATCGCCGAAGTGGACGTTCAGCTCGCGGCCCCGGGTAGGGCTCGTGGCTTTGGCCATGTACTGCCGCAGCACATCCACCGGCAGCGCGCCCATCACCAGCAGGGAGCCCAGGTTGCGGATCAGGGGCGAGAGCATGTCGCCGGCCGACCGGTCCAGCGCGAAGGCGCTGCCCACGCTGTCGGCCTCCTGGCCCAGGGAGCGGAACAGCCCGCCGATGACCTTGCCCTGGCGGTACAGATTGGCGAGGCGCTCTTCGAGCGAGCGGGTGAGCCGCATGAAGTAGTACAGCTCGAGCAGCTGCGCGCGGCCGAGCCCGGCGGGGATGCCGGCGACGGCCTTGCGGCCCGCGGCGGCCGGGCGGGCGGTCATTGCACTCGCTTGTCACACATGGGATTACGGCCCGAAAAGCTCGCTGGCCGTGAGAGGAGAGTCAAGGACTTGCGCACTGAGTGGTGAAAGGTGAGAAGTGAGTGGTGAGGGGTGCAGGCGAGAGGTGAGGGTCGAGAAGCGTGAGAGGCACCTTCTCACCTCCACGTCTCACCCCTCACGTGGGCCTCTCACGACTCACCTCACTCACGTCTCACGCCCATCGAGGAGGGCGCATGGCCAAACTGATGCTCAAGGTGACCGGCATGACCTGCGGCCACTGCCAGAAGCGCGTGGAAACGGCGCTGGCGCAAGTGCCCGGCGTATTCGGCGCGGTGGTGGATCTGCAGGCTGCGATTGCCGAAGTGGACTTCGATGACGACACCGCCACCATCGAGGAGCTGGCCGCGGCGGTGGCGCAGGCAGGCTACGCGGCCACGCTCGACGGGTGACCAGCGCGATCAGTAGGCGCCGCGCGCCGCGTGTCCCGGCTCCTCGATCGCGTGAAACTCGGTGAGAAAGCGCTTGGCGACGTCGTCGAGCTCGGAACGCGATGTGTCGCGGGTCGCGAGCGTGACGCGCACGTAGTGGCCACCCTCGATTTCGACGTTCAGGTCCACCGTCCCCAGCAATCCCACGTAACGGGCGTGATGGCCCGCTCCCCGCTGAACCGCGAGACCCCGCTCTCCGAAGTAGCGCTCCGCCGCTGACAGCACGGACTCCGGCGCGGCATGGGCTCGGTAGAAGTATAGCATGGGGGCTCCTGGTTGCCTGGTCCGATGGGGGCTGGGGGCTAGGGATGCGGGGTCAGGTTGCGAAGCTCGGCGCGAAGCGCCGGAGACGCAAGCTGTTGGTCACCACGAACACGGACGAGAACGCCATCGCGGCGCTCGCGAAGATGGGTGAGAGCAGCACGCCGGCCACGGGATACAGCACGCCCGCCGCGATCGGGATACCGACCACGTTATAGGCAAACGCCCAGAACAGGTTCTGCCGGATGATGCGCATGGTGGCCCGGGACAGCTCCAGCGCCGAGACCACCGCGCGCAGATCGCCGCTCATCAGAGCGATGTCGGCGGCCTCGATCGCCACGTCCGTCCCTGTGCCGATGGCCAGGCCGACGTCGGCGGCGGCGAGTGCCGGCGCGTCGTTGATCCCGTCTCCCACCATCGCGACCCGCTGCCCGGCCGCCTGCAGCCGCTTGATGACGGCGACCTTGCCCGCGGGGAGCATCCCCGACTCGACGTCGTCAATGCCTACCTCGCCGGCGACCGCGATGGCGACCTTCCGGATGTCCCCGGTCACGAGCACGAGCCGGAGCCCCATCGCCTTGAGGGCGCGCACGGCGGGGACGGCCGTAGGCTTGATCGGGTCGGCGAGGCCGAGCAGCGCCGCGGGCGCGCCGTCCACCGCCACCAGCACCGGGGTCCGCGCCCGCGATGCCAGATTGTCCACGGCGTCCGTGAACGGCCCGATGTCCACGCCCTGCTCGATGAGAAAGGTCGGGCTGCCGACCGCGACCAGCCGGCCGGAGACCTGCGCCGTCGCGCCCCGGCCTTCCCGGGCGCGGAATCCCGTCGCCTCGGGAATCTCGAGTCCGCGCTCGCGCGCGGCCCGCACGATCGCCGCAGCGAGCGGGTGCTCCGAGAGGTTCTCCACCGCCGCGGCCAGCTGCAGCGCCGCGGCCTCCGCGTCCGAGCGTGGTCCGATGGCGAGCAGCGCGTCCGTGGCCGGCGCAATCAGGAGGTCGGTGACGGCCGGCCGCCCCTCCGTGACCGTTCCCGTCTTGTCGAGCAACACCACGTCGAGCGCCGACGCCGCCTCGAGCGCGCCGCCACCCTTGGCCATCACCCCGCGCTCGGCGCCGCGGCCCGTGCCGACCATGATGGCGGTCGGCGTCGCGAGGCCCATC
>PMIK01000120.1 GCA_003157095.1 Gemmatimonadota bacterium
GCCACCGAGCTGGACGCCCTGCGCTACTTTCTCGATACGGAGGCTCGTATGGCCAAGAAGAAGTGGATCGCTGACGCCACCAAGAAGAAGGGTGGCTGGCACCGCGCGCTTCACGTGCCCGAGGGCGAGAAGATTCCCGCGAGCAAGGTCGCTGCCGCCGCGAAGAAGGGCGGCAAGGTCGGTCGCGAAGCACGCCTCGCGCAGACCCTCTCACACTTGAGGGGCAAGTAGAAACGTCACAGCCGATGGACTGGGACGCCTCGGTCTTCACGACGGCCTGCCGATTGGCCGGCTATCGTGTTTCCCGGGGGCGGCCGGCCGCCTCGGCACGGCCAGCCTCGCTGACGGAATCGCTCATGGCCGCGAACCGCGGCTCGCGCCGTCGCACCAGCCACCCGATGGCCGCGACGCTCAAACTCGCGACGATCAATCCCTGGACCGCCAGCGACTGCACCGTGGGGTAGACGCCAAAGAACTCGCTGCGAGGGGCGCCGGGCACCAGGGTGGACGGGATGAGCGCGCCTTCCTGCAGCTCCTTCACGCCGGTTCCCGCGAACACGAACGCCATGAAGCAGAGCGTCGCCCCCGTCACGGCGAAGAACGGTCGCAGCGGGATCCGGATGCCGAACTTCTCGATTCCGATGTAGACGGCGAGGAGGACGACGNNCGTACAGCGCCTTGTAGAAGAGCACCGTTTCGAATCCCTCGCGGTACACCGCGAGGAAGGCGACCGCGGCGAGCGCCAGACTGCTGCCGCTCGCCGCGGCCCGCTCGATCTTCTCGCGCACAAATCGCTGCCACGCGGCCGCCTCGACCTTGGAGACCAGCCAGTACGAGACGTAGAAGAGCACCGCCGCGGCCACCAGCATCACGCCACCTTCCAGCGCCTCGCGCTTCGCGGCGCTCCCCTCGAGCAGCCACTCCAGCAAGGCCGCGGTGGCAAGGCTGGCGGCGAGAGCCAGGACCACGCCCCAGCGCACGTCGCGGCGCTGCTGCACGGTGCCGCTCCGCAGAACGACCGCCATGATGGCCGCGACGATGAGTATGGCCTCGAACCCTTCGCGCACGATCAGCAGGAAGCTCTCGGCGAGAAAACCCCAGCCGGTGCGGCTGCGCCCGAGCGCCGCCTCGGCTGAGTCCAGCGTGCCGGACAGCTCGAGATAGCGCGCATCGAGCCGCGGGCCACCCGCACGCGCCGCTTCCCGCAGCGCCGCGAAGCGCCTTTCCGCCCGCGACGCCAGTCCCGCGTCCGCGATCCGAACCCTGCCCTCCTCGCCCTCGAACTCAAGGTACGCGTCGAGCACCTTGTCGGCGGCCACCCTCCGGTCGCCACGGCGCGCCTGCTCCATCGCCGCACCCACCGTCGCGCGCACGGTTCCGAAGGTCACGGCGTCGGCGCCGCTCGCGGTGCGGCGAGCCAGAGTGTCCGACAAACTCAGCACGTAGGCGATCGCGTCCCACCGGTCCTCACGCGAGAGGACAGGCCCGAATGCCGGCATCGCGGTGCCGGGGACGCCATAGGTGAGCCGGCGGAAGTAGTCGAGTGGCGCGACCGGGGCCGGCGCGGCGCGGGAACCGAGATCGGCCGGCGGCGGCGTAAGCCCGGCCGCGGAAGGGCCGTCACCATGCCCGGCGGTGCCGTGGCACTGCGCGCAGCGCGACGCGTAGATCCGCGCCCCGGCCGCCAGCGACGGCTCGCGCGCCGGCCGGTCATCCACCACTGACCCGAACTCGAGGTCGAGGCGCCGCTCGAGGGCTGCTGCATGACCCGCGACCGAATCCACCGGCGCCGCCGCAGCGAGCAGGCGCGCTATCGCGTCGAGTTCGCCCGCGACCTCAACGGCGAGACGCGCCGGGAGCCCCCGCACCGCGCGCTGCGCTTCGCCGATGAACAGCGTGGCCTCGTCCGCCTCCTCGGGCCTGGTGAGGGCACCGCCTACCCAGGCAAGGGTGTACTCCTGCGCCGCCAGATGCACGGTTGCCGCGATGCGCCGAGCGGCATCGCGCACCTCGGGAGTGATCGGTTCGGCCGCGACGGGGGAAACGCGGGTGAGTACGGCTAGCATCACTACGACGAGGGCTGGGCTGCCCATACGAATGAAATTCAATCTCATGCTAGAGGATGCCGCAACGTAGCGGCGCCCCTGTGGTCCTGCAACCTGACGCTACTCGAGGATCACGACGGCCGCAGCCACGCCGCCGGCGTGGGTGAGAGACAGGTGACAGCGGGTCGCGCCCAACTCGGCCATGCGTCGTTTGGCCGCCCCGTGGAACACGAGGCCGGGACGTCCATCAGCGAGACGGTGCACCTCGAGATCCTGCCAGCCGACCCCATTCGCGCGGCCATCGCCGGACAGCGCCTTGTACGCGGCCTCCTTGGCGGCAATGCGTGCCGCCAGGTGGAGCGAGGGGTGGGCATACTCCGCGGCGCGCTTGCGTTCCGATTCCGTGAAGAGCCGATGCAGCGCTCGCTCTCCGTGCCGCGACAGCAACTCATCCACTCGCGACGCCGGCACCAGATCGATACCTACGCCCAGAACACCCATGGTTGCCCCATCCGGCGGTCAGCAGTCAGTGTCAGTGCGTCCGTCCATCACGCTCGAGCGCCCAGTCCGGCCAGGCGGGCTTTCCCGCGCCCAGCGCCGCGACGTTGAGCGCGGGCGCCGTCCCCGTCCTCTGCTGATAGCGCGCTGCGAAATCGAGCAGACGATCGGCTGTGAAGTTGGCGCGCGGGACGCCCGTCGCCGCGGCGGCCTCCTCGATCGCTGCCGGCTGGCCTTCGACCTCGAGCAGGACATCCATCCGGGGGTACCACTCAAGCCGCAGGACCGCGCCGCGGAGTTGGTAGAACTCCACGCACCGATCAATGGCCTCGGTGACGGCAAGCCCCAGCTTCGCCAGCATCGCTTCGACGGAACCGGATTCACCGACCACGAACTGCAGCTCATCCCGCTCCTTGTAGCCCCGGTCCTGCCGCGTCGGGCCCTTCCACGCGACTTCGGCGAGGCGCCCGGGGCTGCCCACCGCGGGCTCGAAGGTGCGCACGCGGAGCACCTCATCACGCGCCGCCAGCGAACGGGACGGCAGGTCATAGCGCCGGTCGGACATGCGCCCGCGGAACGCGCGCGTGGCGCCGAGCGAGCCGAGCCGCGCGACGAGCTTCGCCGGGTCGTCCACGATCGCCTTCAGCTCGATCTCACGCTCACTCACGGCGCGAACGTCGCCGCAACGACGGCGCGGGTGTCCGAGAAGTCGGCGAACGCCGCATACGCTCCCTCCGCGAGCAGGTCCGGAACCGTGTAGGTGCCGGTCGCCACTGCGATCGCCCGTGCCCCGATTCCACGGCCGCAGGCCACGTCGGCCGGCGTATCGCCCATGATGACGACGTCCTTGCCGGCGACCTCGATGCCCAGCATGTCTCGCACCCGCCGCTGCGCAATCGCAGGCAGCTCGCTGCGTTCGCCGTGATCGGAGCCGAAAGCCCCGACGCGAAAGCGCGCGATGTCCATTCCGGCGGACCGCAGCTTCAACCGGGCGCCGTCCACGACGTTGCCCGTGAGGAGCCCGACCACGCAGTCACGCCGGTCCTCGAGCGCCGCGAGCAGAGCGAGCACGCCGGGACAAACGGTGGTTCGTTGTCCGGGCCGGCTCAGCTCCTCGTCCAGCAGGCGCACGTAGGTATAGAGCACGTCGTCCACCACGCGGGGGCCGTTGTCCTTCCCCGCGGCCGCAGCCAGCAGCCGCACGATTTCTGGATCGGTCCGCCCGTCGAATCGGAAGCCCGCTGCCGGATGCTCGATGCCCAGCACCTCCTGAAGCGCCCGGTGAATGGCGCGGCGGCCCGCCCCCTGTTGGTTGAGCAGGGTGCCATCCAGGTCGAAGAGCACGGCTTTCATGAGCGTACGAGTGCCAGGGAACCGAAGATGCCTGCCGCTCCCAGGATCTGCCACACGGTCGGGAGCTCGCCCAGGAGGGGCCACGCCGCGAGCAGTGTGACGACCGGCGAGAAGTTGGAGTAGAACGCCGTGCGCGTCGCGCCCAACCGCTCGACGCCGCGGTACCAGATGAGGTACGCCACCACCAGCGCGCCGAGCGACGAGAAGACGGCGCCAAGCCATGCGGCCGGCGTGACCGCGCTCCACCGCTGGGCCAGCGCGGCCGGCGCGCAGATCGCGAGCAGCGGAATGGCGCCCAAGCCCATCGTCCACGCCGTGGTCACCGTCGGGCCGAGGGTGTCCACCAATGGCTTGGCCAGAATAGTGTACGCGGTCCAGAAGATCACGGCGAGGAGCATCAGCAGGTCTCCGGCCAGCGGCCCGCCCAAACCGACAACGACGCCGCTGCCCACGACCAGGACGGCGATGCCGGTCGTGGAGAGGGCGAGACCGAGGATGTCCCGTGATCGCAGGTGCTCATGGCCCAGGAGATGGCTGCTCACCGCAGTGAGGACCGGGACCGCCGCCATGATGAGGGCAGCGTTGCCCGCGCGCGTCCGGGCCATGCCTTCGATGTAGCACAGCTGGTAGAGGGTGTTCCCGAGCACGCCCAGCAGGCAGAGCCGCAGCAGCTGCCGGGCCGGTGGCCGGCGCGCCCCTGCGGCCCACGCGAAGGCGCCGATCGAGACCGCGGCGAGCAGGAACCGGACGGCGTTGAAGGACAGCGGCGAGAAGACCTCGAGCGCTGCCTTGATGACGATGTAGTTGACCCCCCAGATCAACGTCATCAGGACGAGCAGGCCGTCGGTACCCGTCAACCTGGAGGGGGGAGCGGTCCTGGCGTCCGGCCTGGCGGCCGGAAGAGCGGGAGGCGAAGAAGCGCCCATTAGGGACCGAACCTAACCCGTTGCCTACCCCCGGCCAATCGGCGTCGGGACGGGCGCGGGCGCGCGCGGCCCGTGGTTTGCGGCGCCTGACGGGCAACCGACCCGGAGGCTCCCTGAAGACCGGCATCGTGTTCGACATTCGTCGCTACTCCATTCACGACGGTCCCGGTATCCGGACGACCGTCTTCCTCAAGGGGTGCGCCCTGTCGTGCTGGTGGTGCCACAATCCGGAGAGTCAAGCCTCCAGACCGGAGGTCGTCCTGCACGAGGCCCGCTGCATCCGATGCGGGGCTTGCGTCGAGACTTGCCCGCACGGAGCCGTCGCGTGGGTGGACGGAGTCCCCGTCACCGACCGGTCCAAGTGCGACGCCTGCGGCACCTGTACCCGCGAGTGCCACGCGGAGGCGCGCGAAGTTGCCGGCCGCGAGATGACCATCGAACAGGTCCTTGCCGTCGTGGAGCGCGATCGGCCGTTCTACGACGAATCCGGCGGTGGCGTCACGCTCTCCGGGGGGGAACCGCTGCTGCAACCGCACTTCACCGCGGGCCTCCTGGCGGCCGCGAAGCGGCACGGCCTGACCACCGTCCTCGACACCTCCGGCCACGCGCCCTGGGAGAGCTTGGAGCGCCTGCGCGGGGACGTGGACCTGTTTCTCTACGATCTCAAGCTCGTGGACGCGCTGCGGCATCGCCGTTACACCGGGGTGAGCAATCACCGGATCCTCGCCAACCTCCGCCGGCTCTCCGAGCTGGGCCATCAAATCGTATTGCGGATGCCGGTGGTGCCGGGCATTACCGACGACCCGGAGAACGTCCAGGCCGTGCGCGACCTCGCCACCAGCCTGCCGCGGCTCGCGCGCGTGGACCTGCTCCCGTATCATCGCATCGGCGTCGGCAAGTACCTCCGGCTGGACCGGACGTACCAGCTGCTCCACACGGACTCGCCGACCCGCGAGCGGATGGACGAGATCGCCTCTTTTCTGGCCGCGGGCGGGTTGCCGGTCGGCAGGGATTGAATCCGATGATGACCGAGCGCGTATCCTGCTTGAGGCGTCAGAGCCTCGACGCCAAGCCCGCGATCTCCACCGAGCGCGCGCGGCTCGTGACCGCGTTCTACCGGGATCACCCCGGCGCCGAGCCTGCGCCCCTGCGCCGGGCCGGAGTGTTCCGCCAACTGGTGGAGCAGCAGACCATCTGGCTCGCCCCGGGAGAGCTGATCGTCGGGGAGAAGGGACCCGCGCCCAAGGCCACGCCGACCTACCCCGAGCTCTGCTGCCATACGCTCCAGGATCTCGATCTCCTGAACACGCGCGACAAGATCCCGTTCGCCGTGAGCGCCGAAGCCCGCGCGCTGTACGAGGGCGAGATCATCCCGTTCTGGAGAGGGCGCGCGATCCGCGACCAGCTGTTCGACGCGATGACCGAGGAGTGGAAGGCGGCGTATGGCGCGGGCGTGTTCACCGAATTCATGGAGCAGCGCGCACCCGGCCATACGGTGCTCGACGACAAGATCTACCGTAAGGGGCTGCGCGGCTTCGCCAATGACATCCGGGCCGGCCTCGCGACGATCGAGGGAACCCCAGGCGCGGAGATCGCGGCGCGACGAGCCGAGCTCGAGGCGATGCTGATCTGCGCCGAGGCGCTGGTCGGGTTCGCGCAGCGCCACGCCGCCCGGGCGCGCGAGCTGGCGGCATCGGAAACGGAGCCGGGCCGGAGAGCCGAGTTGCTGAGGATCGCGGACGTCTGCTCCCGGGTGCCCGCCGACGCCCCCCGCGATTTCTGGGAGGCGATACAGGCGTANNGGGCGCCTCGACCAGCACCTGCTGCCATTCTACCGCCGGGGACTCGCGGACGGCTCGCTGACCCGCGAGCGGGCGGAAGAGCTTCTGCAGTGCCTGTGGATCAAGTTCAATAACCAGCCCGCCCCGCCGAAGGTCGGAGTCACGGCGGCGGAAAGCGGAACGTACACGGACTTCGCCCAAGTCAACCTGGGCGGCGTGCGGCCCGACGGGACCGACGGCGTCAGCGAGCTGACGTTCCTGATGCTCGACGTCGTGGATGAGATGCGTCTCCTCCAGCCCAGCGCTTCCATTCAGGTCAGCGCCCAGAGCCCCGATGCCTTCCTCGAGCGCGCGACGCGCATCATCGCCACCGGCTTCGGCCAGCCGTCCGTCTTCAACCACGACCTGATCGTCCGCGAGCTGACGCGGCACGGCAAGAGCCTCGAGGACGCGCGCAACGGCGGGTCGAGCGGGTGCGTGGAGGTGGGGGCGTTCGGCAAGGAGAACTACAACCTCACCGGCTACTTCAACCTGCCGAAGCTGCTGGAGCTGCTGCTGCACGACGGAAAGGATCCCTGGAGCGGCCAGCAGCTCGGCCCGCGGACCGGCGATCCGCGCGCCTTTCGGACGTTCGACGACCTGTTCGGGGCGTTCGAGCGACAGCTCAGGCACTTCGTCGCCATCAAGACCCACGGCAACGACGTCGTCGAGCGGCTGTTCGCCGAGCGGATGCCGGCGCCGTTCCTCTCGCTCCTGATTGACGACTGCATCGCGACGGGGCGGGACTACCACGACGGGGGCGCGCGCTACAACACCAGCTACATCCAGGGCGTGGGGCTCGGCACCGTCACCGACGCGCTGAGCGCCCTCCGCCGTCACGTCTTCGGCACCGGGGCGGTCTCGATGGAGCTGATGCTCCGCGGGCTCGAGGCCGACTTCGCCGGCCACGAGCGGCTGCGACAGCTGTTGCTCAACAAGACGCCGCGGTACGGCAACGACGACGACGCGGCCGACGATCTGATGGTCCGGGTCTTCGAGGCCTACTTCGGCGCCGTGGACGGGCGACCCAACACCAGGGGCGGCACCTACCACATCAACCTGCTGCCGACCACCGTCCACGTGTACTTCGGCTCGGTCATCGGAGCCACGCCCGACGGTCGCCGCGCCGGAGCACCGGTGAGCGAGGGCGTCTCGCCGGTGCAGGGCGCCGACCGGCAAGGACCCACGGCTGTCCTGCGCTCGGTGGCGAAGATGGACCAGGTCCGGACCGGCGGCACCCTGCTGAACCAGAAATTCACCCCCGCCCTCTTGGCCGACGACGCGGGCAGGCGGGGCCTCGTCCAATTGATCCGCACCTACTTCCGCCTGGGCGGCCATCACGTGCAGTTCAACGTCGTGGACGCCGACACTCTGCGCGCCGCGCAGGCGCACCCCGAAACGCACCGCGACCTGATCGTGCGGGTCGCGGGCTACAGCGACTACTTCTGCGACCTGGGCAGAGCCCTCCAGGACGAAATCATCGCGCGGACCGAGCATCAGGCTGTGTGACGCAGGTCACACGGATACTCGGCCTCGTTAACAGGGTACCCGAGTGACCGTCTGACTCCACAGCCCGATCAATGCCGCCGCCTTCGGTGGCGTCCGCCGTCCGCACACAACTGGAGGATGCGACAATGAGGAGCCGTACCGCACTTCGCCTGGCCGCTGCCGCGGGCCTGCTCGGCCTGTGCGCCTGTAGTGAGAGCACCGCGCCCGCATCGCTGATTGACCAGACGACACTGACGACCGACGTCGCCAGCAGCTCTGGCGACGCGATCGCCCTTGACGTCTCGGCCATACGGGGCAACGACTCGACCGCCACCCTCTCGGCGCCGGCGATCGCGGGCGCCAGCCTCGGCGAATCCGGCGTGCTCGGACAGGACAGCGTCATCTACGTGCGCAGCCGCACCTGCTTCGACGCGACGGGGACGACGGTGAACTGCGTCCCGCTGTCCGCGGTGCGGAAGATCGCGACCCACTGGTCGTTCACCGGCTTCCGGAACGACACCGCGGAAAACGGCGCCACGTTCTCCGGCAACCTGCACCGGGTCGCTGACGACACCCTGACCCGTAACTTCACCGGCGCGAGTGAGACGTCGCGCACCCACGGCGGTGTCGCCAACGGCAGCGACACCACGTCCTTCGTAGGTCCCAGCGTTTCGCGGACCCATGACGAAACGGGGAGCGATTCGGTGGAGGCCGTGACCTGGAACCTGCCGCGGGCCAGCAACCTGTACCCGGNNGACGTGACGAAGCGCATCGAGGTGGATTTCAACGGGACGCTGAACGTGACGCTGTTGATCGACGGCAAGACCTGCAACTTGAACCTCTTGACGCGGCACGTCAGCAACTGCCAATGACGCGCCCCGCTGTGGTGCGCTGATCGAAAGGCCCGGGCTCGTCCCGGGCCTTTTGCTTTCCCATGCCTCTCCGCTGCAGACTTCAGCCCCATGACGGCGCCCAACGACGCACTCGCCACCCGCCTCCAGTCGGCGCTCGGGGCGGGCTACGCGGTGGAGCGGACGATCGGCCAGGGCGGATTCGCGGCCGTATACCTGGTGCGCGATCTCAGCCTCAAACGACCACTCGCGGTGAAGGTCCTCTCGCCCGACCTGCTGCTCTCGGCGACGGCGCAGGAGCGGTTCCGGCGCGAGGCGGAGACGATTGCGCAGCTTTCCCATCCGCACATTGTGCCGCTGCACTTCATCGGCAACGCGAACGACATCTTCTACCTGGCGATGCAGTTCGTGGACGGCGAGAGCCTGGCGGACCGGCTCGAGCGAGAGGGGCGGATCGACGTCGAGGACGCCGCGCGCATTCTCCGGGAGGTGGCGAGCGCGCTCGATCTCGCGCACCGCCGCGGGGTGATCCACCGCGACATCAAGCCGCACAACGTACTGCTGGAACGGGACAGCGGCCGGGCGCTGGTCACCGACTTCGGGATCGCGCGCACCGCCGAGAACTCCTCGCTGACGGCGTCCGGCATGGTCGTCGGGACCCCGACGTACATGAGCCCGGAGCAGGTCGTCGGCGACAAGGTGGATCACCGGGCCGATCTCTACGCGCTGGGCATCGTGGGCTACGAGATGCTCGCGGGCAGGCCGCCGTTCGGCGGAGCGACGCCGACCGAAGTGCTGATGAAGCGGGTGGCCACGCCGGCCGAGCTGGTGGAGCGCGCGCGTCCCGACGCGCCGCCGGCGCTCGCGGCCGTCATCAATCGCTGCCTCCAGCAGGACCCCGACCGGCGCTTCGCGACGGCGGGAGAGATGGTCCGGGCTCTGGGTGGCATCACGCCTGTCTCCGGAGGCCACTCGACCGTAGAACTGGCCCGGGGAACGCGGCGCGCGCGGCGGCACCTCTTGCTGGCGCTGGGCGCGGTGCTGGTGCTCGCCGCGGCGGCGGGCCTGTGGGTGTGGCGTGGCAGGACGCCGAACCGGGCCGCCGTTCCCGCTGCGCCGGCCATGCCGGCGGGGATGGTGCCCGTTCCCGGCGGCATCTATACCATCGGCCGCAATGACGGCCCGCTGTGGGTGCGGCCAGCGCATCAGGTCACGCTTCCCGCCTTTTACCTCGACCGGACAGAAGTGACCGTAGGCGCCTACTCGCGCTTCGTCGCGGCGACCGGGGCGCTGCCGCCGTGGAACGCGCAGCCGGACTCGTCGCTTCCGGTGACGGGCGTGATGTGGGCCGAGGCGATGTCCTACTGCGCCTGGAGGACCCCTCCCAACGGGCGGCTTCCCACCGAGGAGGAGTGGGAGGCGGCCGCACGCGGCGCGGACGCGCGTCGCTATCCCTGGGGAGCGGCGTGGACCGGCGGAGCGGCAAACACTCAGGGGGGCAAGCGCAGCAGGCCCGCGTCCGTGGGCAGCTTCCCGCGCGGCAACTCGGCACTCGGGATACAGGACCTGATTGGCAACGTGTGGGAGTGGACCAGGTCGCCCGCGGCCGCCTACCCCGGGGGCACCGCGCCGCCGCGGAGCGAGAGGATGTACGTCATTCGCGGCGGCGCATTCAACACGCCCGATTCCATCGCGGACGCGACCCGCCGAGGCTACGAGCCTGCCACGGGTCTGACGCGAGCCGACCTCGTCGTGACCGGATTTCGTTGTATGGTGCCGGCGCCGGTCTTGCCATGACGGTGCTGCGCGATCCGCGCTGCGCCGATCTGCTGCGGCGCATGAGGCGGGCGTCGTGACCGGGCGCCCGCACGACAGCCATGGAGGTTCGGATGGCCCTCGCTGATCTGCTCACCGCCTCCGTCGTCCCCGCATCCGAGGCGCGGCCCCGGGACCGGGAGCTCGATCTCTTCGGTCTCACCCACCGCGGCAAGGTCCGCAAGGACAACCAGGACCACTTCCTCCTCGCGACGGTTCATCATCAGATCGCGATTCATGGCACGAGCCTGCCCGAGCCCGACCGCCTGCCGCTGCGCGGGGAACGGCTGGCGACGATCATGCTGGTGGCCGACGGTGTCGGCGGCAGCGCGGCCGGAGGCGACGCGAGCCAGCTCGCCGCGGAAACCGTCACGCGCTACGTGTCCTCCACGATGCGGTGCTATCACACCGCCGGCTCCGCCGAGGAGCAGGAGTTCTTCTCCGCGCTGCGGGCGGCCGCTCTTGAAGCGCATGCCGCGGTATGCGGCGAGGCGGAAGCCCGTGCGGCGGCCAACGCGGCACATACCATGGCGACGACCCTGACGCTCGGCATCGTGGTATGGCCGTGGGCGTACGTCGTGCAGGTGGGAGACAGCCGTTGCTACTACTACTGGGATCGTGAACTGCGCCAAGTCACGAAGGACCAGACCGTGGCCCAGGGGCTGGTGGACAGCGGTGTCCTGAAGCCGGAGCGCGTGGCGGCGTCACCATTCAACCGCGTGCTGGCGAGCGCGATCGGCGGCGACGCAGCAAGCCCGGTGGTGACGCGGCTCGACATCCGCCAGCGCGGTTGCGTCCTGCTGCTGTGCAGCGACGGACTGACGACGCACCTCTCGGCCGCCGATATCGCGGGCCGGCTGCGCACGATGGAATCGTCGGAGCAGCTGTGCCGCTCGCTGCTCGACCTCGCGCTCGAGCGCGGGGGGACCGACAACATCACCGTGGTGGCGGGCAGGGCGCGGGGAGAACACGAGGCGGCCTGAGCGGCACGGGCTCCGCCGCGCGCCTGCCCCGGCCCTGCTCCGTTGACGGCAGCCCCCACCCGTCCTTAAGGTGCGGCGTGCAGCCCCGTCTCGTCGCCGCCCTGTGTCTGGCCGCCGCCGCGGCAGCTCCCGCACCAGCGCTCCGCGCCCAGGACCGCCCCAGCGGCATCCTCGCGCGGGCTATCGCGCCGCAGTTCCGGGGGCGCATCTGGAGGCGTGCGACGTGGGGCGCGCTGGTCGTGAGCCTCACGCGCGGCGACACGCTCTTCTCGTATCACGCCGACCGCCGCTTCCTCCCCGCGTCGAACGCGAAGCTCTTCACCACGGCGGCCGCGCTGCACTACCTCGGGCCCGGGTTCCGCTTCGTGACCGTCCTGGTAGGTGATGGCCCGGTTCGCGACAGCACGCTCAACGGCAATCTCGTGCTGTACGGGACCGGGGACCCGACGTTCGGCCTGGATACCGCCAGCCTCGCGCCGTTCGCCGACAGCGTCGTGCTGGCGGGCATCCGGCGCATCCAGGGCGACATGGTGGGCGATGCATCGTTTCTCGGGGGCGAGCTGGCCGGGCCGGGATGGTCGCCGGGCAATGTCGAGGAGCCGTATGCCGCCCCGCCGTCCGCGCTCGGCGCGGCGGCGAACCGCATCCGGATCATCGTGGAGCCGGGGCCGATGCCCGGCGCCCCGGCACGGGTCACGATGCTGCCGCCGACCGACTTCTTCACGGTACGCAGCATCGTCACCACCGGCCGGCCCCGGAGCCGCACCAGGATCAGCGTCGAGCGGGGCCCGCCCCACGGCAGCGTCGTGCTGCGTGGCATCATCTCGCCGCAGCGCAACGAGTGGAGCACCGAGGTCGTGGTCCGGCAGCCCGCGCTGTTCGCCGCCAGCCTGCTGCGCCAACTCCTGGAGGCGCGCGGCGTCTCCGTGCT
>PMIK01000156.1 GCA_003157095.1 Gemmatimonadota bacterium
CGCCGTCGGCCGCCCCCTGTCCATATGACGTATACGTCATGCGCGATGAGGCCGGGGGGCCACGGACGGTCCGCCCCGAGCCCCGGTGCCGTTTGTTCCCCGGGGCCCGGCGCCATCTACCCCCGGGCAAGACAGCCGACCGTCCCAGGCGCCTGGCCGCCCTTGACAATAGTCGTGCTAACGACTATTTAAGTCAGTAGATTCTTTTCGCAGGTCGGCAGATTCTCCACCGAGAGGAAGCGATGGTAAAGAGCGGAGCATTGATTGTGGTCACCGGCGCGACCGGGCAGCAGGGCGGGGCCGTGGCGCACGAGCTGCTGGCGGCGGGGCACCGGGTCCGGGCCGTGACCCGGAAGCCGGCGGGCGAGCCGGCGCGGGCGCTGGCGGCGCTGGGCGCGGAGGTGGTGACGGGCAACCTGGACGACGCGGACTCGCTGCGAAAGGCGCTCGAGGGCGCCTGGGGCGTGTTCGCCGTTCAGAACACCTGGGAGGCGGGGGTCGAGCAGGAGGAGGTGCAGGGCAAGCGGACCGCCGAGGTGGCGGCGAAGTCGGGGGTGCGGCACTTCGTCTACACGTCGGTCGGGTCGGCGCAGCGCAAAACGGGCATCCCGCACTTCGACAACAAGGCGCGGGTGGAAGACGCCGTGACTGGCGCCGGCTTCCACTCGTGGGTGATCCTGCGCCCCGCGTTCTTCATGGAGAACTTCCTGGGCGGGTGGTTCAAGCCCGCGATTGACAACGGCCAGCTCGCCGTCGGCATCAAGCCCACGACCGTGCTCCAGATGATCGCGGTCCGCGACATCGGGAAGTACGGGAAGCTGGCGTTCGAGCGGGCCGAAGAGCTGAACGGCCGCGCGCTGGAGATCGCGGGCGACCAGCTCACGATGCCGGAAGCCGCGCGGATCCTGACGCAGGCAGCGGGCCGCACCGTCACGCACTTCCAGGTGCCCATCGCCGACGTGCGCAAGGGAAGCGAGGACTTCGCGCTCATGCTGGAGTGGTTCGACCGCGTCGGCTACAACGCCGACATCGCGGCCAACGTGAAGGAATTCGGCATCGCGCCGACGCGCTTCGCGGAGTGGGCCAAGACGGTATCCTGGAAGTAGACGGCCTTCTCGGCCGCACTTCTCCCTGGCGGCTCGGAGCGGCTAGATTGGCGCTTCCCGAGCCGCCAGCAGGATCCCGATGAATCGCGCCGTTCGCCATCTGGTCGTCGCCCTTGCCTGCATCGCGCCCGCCGCGGCGGCTGTCGCCCCGGCCGNNCCGCTCGCCGTCTCCCAGATCGGCCGCTCGGTCTACGGCAAGCCGCTCTACCTCGCGATCGTGTCGGATCCCGCGGTGACGTCGCCGGCTGAAGCGGCCGCGTCGGGCAAGCTGGTGGTGTATCTGCAGGGGAACATCCACGCCGGCGAGGTGGAGGGGAAAGAAGCCGTCCTCATCCTGCTGAGGGAGCTGGCCTCGACGCGCCGCGACCTGCTCCAGAAGCTCGTGGTCCTCGCCGTGCCCGACTACAACCCCGACGGCAATGACGCCTTCGGCCCCGTGGCGGTGAACCGCTCCGAGCAGGTGGGGCCCGTGCTGGTCGGCCAGCGCGCCGACGGGCTCAACCTCGACCTCAACCGCGACTACCTCAAGGCCGAAGCGCCGGAGACGCGCGCGTCGCTGGCCCGCGTGTACGACACCTGGGATCCCGCGCTGATGGTGGACCTCCACACCACCGACGGCACTCGGCACGGGTACCTGCTGACATACGCGCCGCCGCTCGATCCTGCCGCTCCCGCGGGGCCCGCGCTGTTCGTGCGCGACCAGATGCTGCCCGCGCTGCAGCGCACGCTCGAAGGCCGCTACCACGAGCCCATCTTCGTTTACGGCGACGTCGAGGACCCGGTGGATCCCGCGAGCTGGGACACATACGCGCCGCTGGGCTGGTACGGCACGAACTACGTGGGCCTGCGCGGGCGCATGGCGATTCTCTCCGAGGCGTATTCGCACGCCGATTTCAAGACGCGCGTCCAGGTGACCCACGACTTTCTGGTCGAGATCCTGGCCTACGCGGCGTCGCACGCCGACGAGATCCGGCGCATCGAGCGTGAGGCCGACCGGCAGACGACGCTCGAGGGTTCCGGCGCGGCGGCCCGGCCCAACCTCGCCGTCCAGTACACGATGGTCTCGCGCGGCACCGAGCCGGTGGTCCTCGAGGTGATGCAGCCCACGGGGGACACGACTGCGCGCGGCCGGCGGCGGCTCGCGCCCACCGGCCAGTACCGCACGGTGCGCATCCCGGTGAAGGACCGGTTCGTGGATTCGGTCAGCCGGCCGCTGCCCGCAGGCTACTTCGTCCCCGCCGGCTCGGGCGGCGTGCCCGAGCTGCTGCGGCTTCACGGCATCGAGGTGCGGCGCCTGGCCGCGGACTGGACCGACACGGTCGAGACCGTCGGCATCAGCCAGCTCACGTGGCAGCCGAGGGAGTTCCAGGGGCATCACCTGCTGGCGGTCGCGGGCACGTACGCGCGCACGGTCCACACCGTTCCCGCGGGCTCGTACTTCGTTTCCACCGCGCAGCCGCTGGGCCGCCTGGTGTTCGCGCTGCTCGAGCCGGAAGGATGGGGGCTCGCGCGATGGGGGATGCTCGACCGGCTGCTGGGCACGGAGTTCGGCACGTACTCCGGACTGATCTACGGGTCGGGCGGCGTGAGAGAGTTCCCGGTGTGGCGAGCGGTCAGGGCGCCGCTGGTGCCCATGCGCGTATTCGAAGAGAGCAGGGACGAGAGATGAAGAGCGCGGATTCAGTACTTCGCCGTCTGGCAACT
>PMIK01000134.1 GCA_003157095.1 Gemmatimonadota bacterium
CGGCGGTGGTGTACAGCTCTTACGCCAACGAGCTGCGCGCGAGCGGGATGGAAATCGGGCAGGCCACGCGGGAAGCTGCGCTGCTGCGGCTGCGGCCTATCATGATGACGGCATTGGTCGCCGCGCTGGGCCTGCTGCCGGCGGCGCTGTCGAACGGTGTCGGTTCGGACTCGCAGAAGCCGTTCGCGCTGGTCATCGTGGGCGGGATGTTCTCCCGGCTCCTGATCAGCGTCCTGCTGATGCCTGCCCTGTACCAACTGGTGTCGCGCCCCGGCGACCGGCTGGAGGTCTGAGGCACGATGCGCCGCGGCCCCCGCTCCCGGCTCACCGCGTTCCTCCTGGCGGCCCTGTTCCTGGGCGGCGTCGGGGGGGCGTCGGATCTCGACGCCTTCCTGTTCCACGGGGCGGGGGCGCCCGGCGCTTCGGCGGCGGCACATTACGAGCCCTGCGGCACGACCAGCCACCACGCCGACAACTGCCTCCTCACCTTGCGTGTGGCGAGCGGCCGAGGGGCGCCGTCGCTGGGCTCCCCCGTCCGCTTCGAGGGCATCCCGCTGCACGCCGCGGCCGCGCGCCCACTGGCGGCGCCGCAGACGTTCCTTCCCGGCCTCCACCAGGACTCCCGCGCTCCACCCGCAGCACTCGCCTAAGTCACCGGTTGTCACACTCCCAGTCCGGGCCCGCGCAGCGCGCGGAACCGGGCTCACGACCATGCGCGGCGTCAGCCGCGCACCGACTGAACGCGAGGATGGACGAGATGTTCAGAACCACCTTCGGCCGCGCCTGCGGCGCGTTGGCCTTGTTGCTTGGATTCATCGCGACCGCGGCGGCGGCTCAGGAATTCGCGGGCCGCGCGGCGACATCCGTCGCCGTCGCCAGGGCAGACACCAATCCCACCGCCGACGTGCTCGGCACGGTGACGGACACGGCCTCCGGCGGGCCCCTGGCCGGCGCGGAGATCCAGATCCTGCGCAACGGCCAGGTCATCGCCCAGGCGGAGACCGACCGACTGGGAGCCTACCGCATCCACGGGATCCGCGGCGGGGCCTATGTCGTCGAGGCGCGCCTCGTGGGCTTCAAGCCCGGATCCACTCCTATCAGGATCGGCAGGACCGACCTGGTGCAGGTGTCGTTCCGCCTGGAAGCGGCACCCATCATGACCTCGGCGATTGACGTGACCGCCGCCCCCGAGGCGGTGGACACCCGCACCGGCGACCAGGTCTTCAAGCAGGACCAGTTCCAGGGCAGCCCGACGCTCACGACCTCGCAGATCGTCCAGCAGGCCATCGCCGGCGCGGCTCGCGCACCGACCGGTGAGGTGCACATCCGTGGGCAGCACGCCGAGTTCACCTACTACATTGACGGCGTGCCGGTGCCGCCGGGCATCTCCGGGAGCCTCAACGAGCTGTTCGACCCCTCGATCGCGGAGCAGATCAACTTCCAGACCGGAAGCTGGGACGCTGAATACGGCGGCCGGAACGTCGCCGTGATCAACGTCACCACGCACATCCCCTCGGGCGGCTTCCACGCCAGCGCCTCGAGCTACGTGGGCGACTACCGCTCCGACGGCCAGACGCTCACCGCCAGCACCAACAGCGGCAAGTTCGGCCTGTTCTTCTCCGGGACGCGGACCGAGACCGACCTGCGACGGGAGCCGGTGGTCGCGCTCGGCGACACGGACGCCACCGGCGCGATCACTCGCGTCACCGGCTTCAAGAACTACAGCAACTATGGCCAGGACGCGTACGGCTTCGGGAAGATCCAGTATTCACCAACCGGCCACGACGTCATGAGCCTCGACGTCAATTGGTCGCGCAGCCACTTCCAGACCCCGTTTGACTCGGCAGCCGGCGTCATCAGCGACTGGCAGCAGGACGTCAACGGCTTCGTGAACCTCGGCTGGCAGCATTCGAACATGAGCAGCGCGGACCGGGGTACCGAGGTCTTCGCCTCGGCCTTCTACCGGCACGGGAGCCTCGCGTATGTGCCGGGCCTGACCGACCAGCCCAGCTTCACCTTCGCGCCGGACACCACGCTCTATAACATCAGCGAGGCCCGGAGCTTCGACATCTACGGCGTCAAGCTGGACTACACCCTCCACCTCTCGGAGCCGCTGTCGTTCAAGTTCGGGACGCTCTCCTCGCTGACCCGCGGGCACGAGAACTTCACCGCATTCAACGCGACCAACCTGAATGGCCCCACCTCGGCATCGCCGCTCGACGGCAGCGACATCGGCGTGTACGCGGAAACGCAGATCGCGCCCAGCGATCAGTGGCAGGTCAGGGCGGGCGTGCGCTACGACACGCACTATTACCCGATCTCCGCGACCCAGCACGCCACCGCGGACCAGGTGAGCCCGCGGGTGCGGCTGAGCTTCTTCCCCGACCCGGCCACCACGCTGTGGGTGTACTACGGCCGGCAGTTCATCCCCACCAACATCGAGGACCTGCGGGCGATCACCAGCGCCTCCCAGGGCGGCGTTGTCAGCTCGCCCACGCTGCCGGAGCGGGACGACTTCTACGAGGTGGGCTTCACCCACCGGTTCCCCGTGGGCGTGGTGCTGAAGCTCACGGGCTACCACAAGAAGAGTTCGCCGGGTACCGACGACACGCAGGTGCCCGGTACGGCCATCACCACCGACGTGAACATCGAGCAGATCCGGGTGACCGGCATCGAAGGCGTCCTGGAGGTGCGGCCGGCCGGCCCGTTCAGCGGTTTCCTGAACGTCGCGATCGCCCACGCGTACGGTTACGGCGCGGTGACGGGCGGCTTCTTCGCCGCGACCCCGCCGGGGCAGACGTTCGACCTCGACCACGACCAGCGCCTCTCGGCCACCGCGGGCCTCACCTACGGAGCCAAGGGGCTTCTGGTCACCGCCACGGGCATCTACGGGTCAGGCCTCAACGGCGGACTGATCCCCAACAGCCCCAATCTGCCCAACTACGACCCAACCCTGCCGAACACCGGGCCGCTGGGCACCGGGCTGTTCGACTTCAACAGCGCGTTCCACGTGAAGCCCACCTTCACCGTGAATGCGACCGCCGGCTACACCTTCCTCCTCGGCAACGTGGAGGTTAGGCCCCAGTTCTTTGCCGACAACCTCTTCGACCTGCGGTACTCGTTGAAGGGCGCCTTCTTCGCCGGTGCCCAGGTCGGCAAGCCACGAACCTTCCAGTTCAGAGTGAATGTGGGCGTCTGAACAAACCGCGGCCCGGATCGTCCAAGGCAGGTTCAGCCTTTGCCTGCGGACGATCTGCGGTCGCTGGTGTACCAGAGGCATGAAAGGGGAATCAGTGACGATTCGAACCGGGCTGCTCGTCGGAGCCATGGCCGCGCTGGCGGCCGGCTGCGCCGCGCATGACAACACGGTCACGGGCCACGGCCCGCTGCCGCCGTGCACCAGCGCCGCTTCCACCGTGAGCCTGGGCATCGGCGCCTATACGGCCTACGACATCACCGCCGACTCGGGGTGCGCCATCTTCCCCGCCAACGCCTCCACCACCGACTCCGCCGAGTACCTGGTCGTCGTGCAGGCCGCGGGAGGCTCCCCCGGCGACTCCGCGGGCTACCAGGTCGAGGCCGACCTCTCCGCGCCGCCGCTGACGCGCGCCGCTGCCGCCTTCCGCCCGCCTCGCCGGCGGCCCTTCACACAGTCTGCGTTCGACGCCTACCTGCACGCCCGGGCGCGCCGGCTCGCGCCGGCCATGGCCGCCGCGCGGCTGCATGCGCTCGCCGGCGCCGGAGCGGTCACCACGGTCATTCCGCCCGTCGCGGGGAGCCTGCGGCCCTTCTCGGTCTGCGCCAACCTCGCCTGCAGCGTCTACAAGACGGTCGTCGCGCGGGCGCTGAGCGTCGGCGCCCACGTCGCGCTGTACGTGGACACCCTGGCGCCCGCGGGGGGCCTGAGCGCGGCGGACATTGACTCCCTGAGCCAGATCTTCGACCAGCGCGTGTATCCGCTCGACACGCTGGCCTTCGGCCGCGAGTCCGACGCTGACAGCAACGGAGTGGTGATCGCGCTCCTCACGCCGGTCGTGAACGCGCTGGTGACCGCGGCCCAATGCGACACGGGGGGCTACATCGCCGGGTTCTTCGACCCCGTGGACCTCGACCCGTCCACCGCGGCTCAGCATAACCACGGCGAGGTGTTCTACGGGATCGTGCCCGATCCGGCCGGTACGGTGAGCTGCACACAAGCCGTGGCCGATGTCACGACGCAGCTCCCCACCACGTTCGCGCATGAGTTCGAGCACATGATCAACTTCGTCCAGCACGTGCTGGTGCGCGGCGCGAACCCGGAGGACGACTGGCTGGACGAGGGGCTGGCGAAGTACGCCGAGGAGCTGGCCGCCGACAGCTACCTGCCCGGCGACTCGGCCACGTGGAGCTCGGACATCGCCGACGAGTTCTACAACGCGTACCAGTACCTCGACGCGCCGGATCGGCACTTCCTCCTTACGACCAGCGATCAGAGCCTGGCGGACGTCGGGGCGGGCTGGCTGTACGTTCGCTACCTCGTAGACCGGATGGGGGCCGGGATCACGCGGACCCTGGTGAACACGACGCTGACGGGGACCGCGAATGTCGCGCAGGCGACCGGCCTGCCGTTTGCCACGACGGCCGAGCGGTGGGCGCTCGCCACGTGGGTTTCCGATCTACCGGGGTTCAACGCGCCGGGCGAGCTGCGCTACACATCCTGGCCGCTGCGGACGATCTTCGGCGAGCTGTCGGCGGCGTACCCGCAGTATTTCCCGCTGGCCTTCCCGCTCGTCCCGACCGTCGTGAGGGCGGGCTCCCTGAACTTGACCGGCTCGCTCCGGGCCGGCTCCGGCCTGTACCTCCTCGTGCACCAGGCGCCGCGCGGCGGCGCCGACACCCTGCATGTCAACGCCGGGGGCTCTCCCCTGCCGACCACGCTGGTGCCGCAGTTCGCGGTGATCCGGCTTCGCTGACGCGGGTGGGGGGCCCGGCGGCGCCGGGCCCCCGCGCCGGCGGGACTAGCGCCTCACCACCCCGACCACCCGGCCCAGCGCGTTGATCACGTAGATCGGGCCATGGCGAATGTCGTCGCCGAGGAACAGCGGTGCCGCCCCGCGCGCCGCCGGCGCCGTGAACGCGTGCACGTACGAGTCCGCCGCGTCGTAGTTGACCGTGTACCCCAGGTCCTCCTGCGCCGCGACGGTCATGATGCTGAGCGGGTTGAAGCCCGCGTTGATGTAGCCGGTCATCAGCTCGTTCCCGAACACCGGCTCGCGCCAGTGGCCGTTGACCGTGCCGGCGCCGCACCCCACGGGCGACGACGCTCCGCAATTCTCCACCGGCACCTTGTTGCCGCCCGCCGGGCTGAGGGTCGCCCCCGTGTACGATGTGCCGCCGAGCGAGTCGAACGCGCTCCGCGCCTTCGGCCCGTTGAAGTAGGTATCGAGGATCGTGCTCGGCGGGTTGGACGACAGCTGCAGCCAGGCGTTGGGCGCATTGTTCCACAGCGTCCCGAAGCCGATGACGTGCCCCATCTCGTGGAGCATCACCTGGTTGAGTGTGCCGTTGGTGATCATGCCGGCCACGTCGGCCGTGTCGAACTCCATGGTGCCGACCGCCGTCAGGCCGCTGAGGTTCCGGACCTCGCACGGGCCCGCCTGCCCCAGGATCTTCCCCGGACCATCAATGGAATCGAACTGCGCCAGGATCAGCAGATTGCTGACGGTCTGGTTGATGGCCGGCGTCCCGGTCCCGCAGGTGCCCGCGGGAATGTTGACATTGATGCTGCCGACGGACCGGTAAATCAGCCGCTGCCATTTCGCGACGGCGGAGTCCATCGCCGCCTGCACCTGGGCCGAGGGCGTCGGCCCGAAGTACTGGATCTGGATGGTGTAGCCGGCAGCCACCGCGGTGTCGGTGAAGGTGATGGGGTTCCCGGCGATGCCGGCACCGGTGACCGTGGCGGTGAGCGTGTTGACGCCGGGCGATGCGCCGAGCGCCCATTTCCCCACCTGCGCGACGCCGTTGCCGTTGGCCGTCGCGATCCCGCCCGTGACGCTGCCCCCGCCCGAGGCCACCGCGAAGGTGACCGTCGCGTTCGGCACCGGGTTGTTCCCCGCGTCGGTGACGCGTACCGCCGGCCTGACGTTGGCGCCGAAGCCCACGAGCCCCGGCAGGTTGTTGCCGGCGTACAGGGCAACCTGGGCCGGCGCGCCGATCGCCAGCGAGGTGGCGGTGAAGGCCACCGGGTTGCCGGCGATCCCGGTGCCGGTGACGGTCGCCACCAGCGTATCCGTCCCCACATTGCCGAGCGTCCAGCTGCCGACCGTGGCGACGCCGCTGGCGTTGGTGACCTGGGTCGCTCCGGTGATCGAGCCACTGCCGGCCGGAACGGAGAACGTCACGCCCACGCCCGGCACCGGGTTGTTGAAGGTGTCCTTCACGACGACCGCCGGCGGGGTCGTCACCGTCGCGGTCGTGGTCACGGACTGGCCGTCACCTGCCTGCTTGGCGACGCTCTTGGCCGCGCCGGGGTTGGCGGTGGCGCTGAAGGGGACCGGAATCGCGACGCCCGGGCTGCCGGCCGACACGCTCTGGGTCCCGGAGACCGGCCCCAGCGTCCAGGTCGTCCGCGCCTGGCCGTTGACATCCGTGGTCGCGGACGGCGTCCCGACGCTGCCTCCGCCGCCGCTCACCGAGAAGGTGACGGTGGCGCCGGCGACCGCGTGCGTGCTGGAGTCGTTCACCTGCACCACCAGCGGCTGCGCCAGCGCCTTGCCGACGGTGGCCGACTGCGCGTCGCCCGAAACTCTGCGGATCCCCGCCCCAACCTGCGCGACCGTGACCGCAGCGCTCTGGGTGGCCGTGCCGGAGGTCGCGGTGACCTGCGCGCTGCCGTTCGCCACCGCCGTCGCCAAGCCGGTGGTGCTCCCCACCGTCGCCACGGCGGCGTCGGTGGACGCCCACGACACCACCGCAGCCGACATCGCCTGCCCGCGCTGGTCCTTCACCACGCCCGTGAACTGCTGGCTGCTCCCGATGGCGCCCAGCGTCGCGCTTGGCGGACTGATGGTGATCGTCGTGGCGACGCTCGCCGGCTCGGTTCCGCTCTTGCCGCAGGTGTCGAGCAGCAACGGAATCGCGAGCGCCGCGAGGGCCAGACCCGTCCGACGATTCACGGTGTGCATGGGTACTCCACGACGTTGGGGAGAGCGGCGAATCGTAGACGACGGCCCGGTCACCTGCAAGTGATCCGCGTCACCCTCACGTGACCTGCGTCACCTCCGGTCCCGGCCGCCACCGTCAGCGCTGCCGCACTCCGATCACCCGGCCCAGCCGGTTGACCACGTAGATCGGGCCATGGCGAATGTCGTCGCCGAGGAACAGGGGCGCCGTCCGGCCCGCCGCCGGCGCCGTGAACACGTGCACGTACGGGTCCGCCGCATCGTAGTTCACCGTGTAGCCGATGTCTTCCTGCGCGGCGACGGACACGATGCTGAGTGGGTTTGCGCCCGCGTTGATGTAGCCCGTCATCAGCTCGTTCCCGAGCACCGGCTCGCGCCAGTGGCCGTTGACGGTGCCCGCGCCGCACCCCGCCGGAGACGACGCCCCGCAGTTTTCCACCGGCACCTTGTTGCCGCCGTGCGGACTGAGGCTCGCCCCCGTGTAGGTGGTGCCGCCGCTCGAGTCGAATGCCGCGCGCGCCTTCGGGCAACTGAAGTACGTGTCCCGGTGATTGACCGAGTCGGACGCAAGCTGCAGGCAATTGTTCGGCGGGAAGTCCCACAGCGTCCCGAAGCCGATCACGTGCCCCATCTCGTGGAGCATGACCAGGTTGAGCGTCCCGTTGGCGCTCATGCCGGCGACATCGGCGGTGTCGAACTCCATCACGCCGACCGCGGTCAGATCGTTGCTGCTCCGAATCAGGCACGGGCCCGCCTGGCCGAGGACGTTGCCTGGCCCGTCAATCGAATCGAACTGCGCCAGGATCAGCAGATTGCTGACGATCTGGTTGATGGCCGGCGTTCCCGCGCCGCAGTCGCCCGCGTTCGTGACGACCGAAATGGAGCCGATCGGCCGGTAGATGAGCTGCTGCCACCTCGCCGCCGCGGCGTTCATCGCCGCCTGGACGGCCGCCGATGGTGCCGGCCCGAAGTACTGGATCTGGATCGTGTAGCCGGCGGCCACCGCCGTGTCGGTGAAAGTGAGCGGATTGCCGGCGATGCCGGTGCCGCTCACCGTGGCGGTGAGCGAATCAACCCCGGCGGACGCACCGAGCGTCCACTTGCCGGCCTGTGCGACGCCGTTGGCGTTCGTGATGGCCGTGCCGCCCGTGACGTTGCCCCCGCCCGAAGCCACCGCGAACGTGACCGTGGCGTTCGGCACGGGGTTGCCGTTGGCGTCCGTGACGCGCACGGCGGGCCGGACATTGACCCCGTAGCCGGCGAGACCCGGCTGGTTGTTGCCGGCCTGAACCGCGACGCTCGCGCTGCCGGCGCTCCGTGGCCCGGTCGCGCTCTTGCCGCAGGTTGCGAGCAGCGTCGGAATCGCGAGCGCCAGGAGGGTCAGACGCGCCCGGCCAGTCACGGTGAACATCGGCACTCCATGGGGCGCAGGCATGGCGAATCGTAGACGACGCGCCGGCCGTCAACAAGGCATCGCCCGCGGCGGCACGTGATCCCGATCACCGCTACGCGACCGGCGTCACTTCCGGCTTCGCGCGCCGCCGTCCCTGACCCGCCTGGCACCGCGCGGCCGCACCAGAATGCGCTCGGCCAGAGCCGGTCCGACCACCCGGGTCGCGCGCCCGACCGCGAGGGTGATGGGCCCGCCGAACGGGGCCCGGTCCACGACCCGCACCGTGCTGCCCGGCTTGATGGCGAGGTCGTCCAGGTACCGCAGCAGCGACGGATCGTCGTCGGAGACCTGCATCACCTCGGCGGTCGCGCCGGCCGCGAGGTCCGCCAGGGGCCGGTACCGCGCCTCCTCGACCGCGCCATCCCGGCTGGGGATCGGCGCGCCGTGAGGGTCCACGGTCGGTTCGCCGATCGCCCGGGCCATCCGGTCCACGAACCGGTCGGACGCGGCGTGCTCGAGCCGCTCGGCCTCCACGTCCACTTCGTCCCAGTGGTAGCCCAGCGCGCGCACCAGGTAGGCCTCGATCACGCGATGGCGCCGGATGGTGCGCAGCGCGGCCTGGCGGCCCGGCGCCGTGAGCCGCACGCCCCGATACCGCTCGTGGGTGAGGAGCCCCTGCCCCGCCAACCGTCGCACCATGCCGGTGACCGACGCGGGCGCCACCTGCAGCCGTGCGGCGAGCTGTGTCGTCGCCGCGGGCTCTCCGGCGCGCTCCAGCTCGTAGACGGCTTTGAGGTAGTCTTCGACCGGCGCGGTGAGTTCCCGCGTTGCCGGCGCGCGCTTGCCCCGCGCGCCCTTCACGTCGAGGCGGTCGGAGGCGTGCGCACGAGGAGCACGGGCACGAAGGTGAGGTGGCGCACCTCGTTAGCCACGGTGCCGCGGAATAGGTCGTTCCAGAAGCGATGCCCGTGCGTGGCCATCGCGATCAGGTCGGCGCCCTCCCGCTCGGCCGCCGCCACGATCTCCTCCGCGGGGTTGCCGGACGCCAGCACCGCCTCGGTGGCGACGCCCTCGGCCGCCAGCTCCGCCTCGCAGCGCTCGATGTACGCGCGGTCGCTGCGGATCTCCTCCGACTCGCGCAGGGTGAGGGTGTTGAGGTTGCGCGCGGCCCAGCCGTCGGCCACGTGCACCAGCACGACCGAGGCGCCGCAGTCCTTCGCAAGCCGCCGGACGTGGGCGAGAATGGCGGCGTCCGCCGGCGAATGCTCCAGCGTGACGAGAATCCGGGAGTACATGCCTCCCTCCCGCGGACCGGGGTGCTCAGCCACGGAAGATCTGGATCAACAGCCAAACATTCAGCCCGGCGATCAGATATGCAACGCCGTAGGCGAGCCACTTGAGCCAGCGGGCGTTGACGAACTCCCCCATCTTGGCCTTCTCGGAGGTGAACCGCACCAGCGGGAAGACGGCGAACGAGAGCTGCATGCTGAGGACGACCTGGCTGAGGATGATGAGCTTGGCCGTCCCGCTCTGGCCGTACAGGAACACCACGATGATCGCCGGCGTGATGGCGAGCGAGCGCGTGATCAGGCGCCGCAGCCAGGGACGGAGCCGGATGTCGAGGAAGCCCTCCATCGTGATCTGGCCCGCCAGCGTGCCGGTCAGCGTCGAGTTCTGGCCGGAGGCGAGCAGGGCCAGGGCGAACACGGTGCTCGCCCCGCCCACGCCCAGGAGCGGCGTCAGGAGCTTGTAGGCGTCCTGAATCTCGGCGACCTCGTGGTGGCCGGTGCGGAAAAAGACCGCCGCCGCCACCACCAGGATCGCCCCGTTGATGAACAGCGCCATCATCAGGGCGACGGTGGAGTCCAGAATCGCGAAGCGGATGGCCTCCCGCTTGCCGGCGCTCGTCTCGTCGTAGCGGCGCGTCTGCACGATGGACGAGTGGAGGTAGAGGTTGTGNNGGCATCACCGTCGCACCGAGGATGCCGATCGCGATGTACATCATCGCGGGGTTCCGCACGATCTCGGGCGAGGGGATGAAGGCGCGCAGCGCGGCGCCCAGGTCGGGCCGGGAAAGGATCAGCTCGAACAGGAAGCTCGCCGCGATGGTCGCGATGAGGGTGATGACCAGCGCCTCGACCAGCCGGAAGCCGCGGTTCTGCAGCAGCAGCACCAGCAGCACGTCGAAGCCGGTCAGCAGCACGCCCACGGCGAGCGGAATGTGGAACAGGAGCTGGAGCGCGATGGCCGACCCGATGACCTCGGCCAGGTCGCACGCCGCGATCGCGATCTCGCAGATGACCCAGTGGAACAGCACCACGGGCCGCGAGTAGTGGTCGCGGACGGCCTGGGCCAGGTCGCGGCCGGTGGCGATTCCGAGCTTGGCGGACAGCGCCTGCAGCAGGATCGCCAGCAGGCTCGAGATCATCACCACGCTGAGGAGCGTGTAGCCGAAGGCCGAGCCGCCGGCCAGGCTGGTGGCCCAGTTGCCCGGGTCCATGTAGCCCACCGCCACCAGGTAGCCCGGCCCCGCGAACGCCAGCGCCTTCCGCCACCAGCCCCGGCCGCTGACCGGAATGGAGCGGTAGACCTCTTCCAGGCTCGGCGCGAGCCGGGCGCGCCGCCAGCCTGGCCCGCCGCCGGTGCCGCCCTCCGCGCCTCCGGCCGCGCCCTCCGGCGGGCGCACCACCACGTTCGCCATGCCGGAATGATTAATTTAGGATAGCCAAAATTGCAAGATTGTCCTTGCGAAACTCGTGACAGTGGTGTAACTACACCGGCCATGCCGATCCGGCTCTGTCCCCTCGCGGCGACCGTGGCCCTGCTCGCCGGCGCCGTCGCCGCGGCGCAGGAACCGCCGCGCGACCCGCACGCCGTCCAGCCCGAGCGCCCCACCGTGGCCACCCACGCCTACACGGTCGCGCCGGGCTGGGTCGAGATCGAGGCCGGCATCGAGTTCGACCGGTACCCGGACGGGACGCGGGGCTCGGCCGCGCCGGTCGTGGTGAAGCTCGGGCTCGCGCCGCGCCTGCAACTGGATCTGGACGGCGCGGTCGTGCATCCACCCCAGGGAGGCACCACCGGGATCGGCGACCTGGCCGTCGGGCTCAAGTGGCGCGTCCTGGACGGCGCCCCGCTGCTGGGGGACTTCTCGGTGCTCCCGAGCCTCAAGGTGCCCTCCGCGCCCGCGGCGTCCGGCCTTGGCACCGGCACCACCGACGTGGGGCTGCTGCTGATATCGAGCCACCAGCTGGGGCCGGTCTCCCTGGACGTGAATGTCGGCTACACCCGGCGCGACGGACCGGGCACGCGCGCGCCGCGCAGCGCCAGTCTCTGGACCGCCTCGTTCGGGGGATCGCTCGTCGCCGGATTCGGATGGACCGCCGAGGTGTACGGCTATCCCGGCACGTCGGGGCCGGCGGGCGACGCGCCGATCGTGGCTTTCCTCGGCGGGCCGACCTTGCTCGTTCGTGCGTGGCTGGCTGTGGACGCGGGCGTGATCGTCCCCATCAGCGGGCCGCAGCCGCGCGCGCTGTATGCGGGGGGAGTGGTCAATCTCGGCCGCGCCTGGTAGCCGCGGCCGGTTCGGTGGACCGGCGCGACGGGAGACCGGCGCGGCTGATCCCGCGTCCGCTCGCCGGCGTCAGCGGCGGGGCCCGGCCTCCATCCCCGGCCAGCTGCCGCCCAGCGCCTTGTAGAGCTGCACCGCCGCGGTGAGCTGTTTGAGCTCGGCCTGGCTGGCCGCCAGCTCCGCCTCGAACAGGCTCCGCTCGGCGTCGAGCACCTCGAGGTAATTCGACACTCCGTTGCCGTAGCGCAGCTCGGCCAGCTCCAGTGCGCGCCGGAGCGCGGAGGCTTGCGTCTCCTCCGCTGCCGCCTCGTCCCGGGCTGCCCGCACGCCCACCAGCGCATCACCCGCCTCGCCCAGCGCGACCAGCACCGTCTGCTCGTACTGGGCGCGTGCCTGCTCGGCCCGCGCGCGAGCCGCCTCCGACTGGTTCGCCAGCCTGCCGCCGGTGAAGATCGGAATCGAGATGCCTCCCTGCAGCACGTACACACGGGATTGGCTGTTGAACACCATGCCGGCCGTTGCCGCCTGACCGCCGTACGAGCCGGTGATGGCGAACGTCGGCAGGCGAGCCGCGTCGGCGATGCCGACGCGTGCCGTGGCGGCGGCGTAGGCCCGTTCCGCCGCCTCGACGTCGGGCCGGCGCGCGATCAGGGTGGAGGACACCGAGTCCGGCACCGTCACGCGGCGGGCGGCCGCCGCCAGCGAGCCGCCGCGCGGGATCGCCACCGGACCTTCGCCGAGCAACACGTTGAGCGCGTGCTCCGCCTGCGAACGCAGCTGCTCGACCTGGGCCAGCCGGGCCGCCGGCACCGCCACCTGCGCCTCGAACTGCCGCACGTCCAGCTCCGAGATCAGCCCGCGGCCAAAGCGCCGCCGCGCCAGATCCAGCGTCGCCTGCCGCGAGGAGAGCGTCCGCTCGGCCACGGCGCGCTCCTGGTCCAGCTCCAGCAGTTCCAGGTATCCGGTGGCCACGTAGCTCACGAGCGAGAGCACCGTGGCGCGCACGTCGGCCTCCCGGGCGGCCAGGTCCGCGTTCGCCGCCTGGATCCCGCGCCGGGCCTGGCCCCAGAAGTCCAGCTCCCAGGCCAGGTCGGCCGTCGCGCGATAGGCGGTGTACGGCGGGACCGCGAAGCCGGGAAACGCGATCTTGTTGCGCGAGGCGCTGCCGTTCAGGGCCAGGCTTGGGAACAGCGCCGAGCGGGCGACGCCCGCCTCGGCCCGGTACTCGGCGATCCGCGCCTGCGCGGTCTCGAGGTCGCGGTTCTGGCGCAGCGCCTGCCCCACCAGCCGCGTGAGGGTCGAGTCGCGCAGCAGGTCGAGCCACGCGAGGTCCGCGACCGAGTCCGCCGTCAGGCGACGCGGCGGCAGTAGTAGCGTGGCGACGGGGCGCATCGAGTCGGTCGCGCGCGCCACGGCCAGGGAGTCGAAGAACGCCTGCGTCGAATCGGCCCCGCGCACGGTCCCGACTTGCGTGGACGCCGGCACCACGGGCGCCGGACTGTACGCCGGACCGACCGCGCAGCCCATGAGAAGCGTCGCGGTCGCGAGCACGGCGAAGCGGGGGGTCATTGCTCCTCCCGGTAGGCGGCGGGCGCCGGCGGCTTGCCCCGCTCCGCCAGGCCCTGGATCACCAGGAAGAAGAGCGGGATGAAGATGATCGCGATCGCCGTCGCGACCAGCATCCCAAAGAACACCGTGGTGCCGATGGAGTGACGGCTCACCGCGCCGGCGCCACCCGCCACCAGGAGCGGCGAGACGCCGAAGATGAAGGCCAGCGACGTCATCAGGATCGGGCGCAGCCGGTCGCGTGCCGCGAGCGCCGCCGCCTGGATGAGCGTCGCGCCCTGCTCCCGCAGCGAGTTGGCGAACTCCACGATGAGGATCGCGTTCTTGGCCGAAAGGCCAACCACGGTGATCAGCCCCACCTGGACGTAGATGTCGCTCGGCATGCCCCGCAGCCATATGCCGAAGTAAGCGCCCAGCACGCCGAATGGGACGCCGAGCAGCACGGCGAACGGCAGCGACCAGCTCTCGTATTGGGCGGCCAGCACCAGGAAGACGATGATCAAGCCCAGCACCATCACCACGCCGGCCGCGCCGCTCGAGGCCCGCTCCTGGTACGACTGGCCGGAGTACGCGAGCGCCAGACCCTCGTTGCCGAAACGGGTGGTCACCAGGCTGTCCAGCTCCGCCATCATCTCGCCGCTGCTCCGCCCGGGCTTCGGCGCGCCGGTCAGGAGCGCCGACGTGAAACCGTTGAAGCGGCTCACCAGCGTCGGCGCCGACCGGAACTCCGTGCGGGTCAGGGCCGACAGCGGGATCATCGCCCGGTTGGCGCCCCGCACGTACAGCCGCCCGATGTCGGCGGGCGACTGCCGGAACTGCGCTTCCGCCTCCGCCTGCACCCGGTAGGTCTTCCCGTAGAGGTTGAAATCGTTGATGTAGAGCGTGGAGAGCAACGCCTGGAGCGTGCCGAACAGATCGCTCAGCTGCACGCCGCGCGACAATGCGGCCGCGCGATCCACGCTCACGAACAGCTGCGGGACGTTGGCGCGGAAGTTGACCTGCACGCCGGCCACGGCCGGCAGCTGGTTCGCGGCCTGCACGAACTGCTGCACCTCGCCCGCGAAGTCGGTCACCGGACGGCCGATGCGGTCCTGCAGGTTGGTCTCGACTCCGGCCGTGGCGCCGAGGCCCGGGATCTCCGGCAGGTTGAAGGCAAAACCGATGGCATCCTTCATCCCGAACAGCCGGCCCGACAGCCGCGCCGTGATCTTGTCGAGGGCGTCCTTCTTCCCGCGTTCGTCCCATGGCGCCACGTTGACGAAGATCACCGCGCTGTTGGTCTGGCTCGAGCGGCTGAGGATGTCGAGGCCGGCCAGCGCCACGATGTTCCGCACCGACGGCTCCTGGCGCAGGAAGCCCTCGACCCGCTGCAGCACCGCCTCGGTGCGCTGCAGCGACGCGCCGTCGGGGAGCTGGATCGCGACCGCGAAGTAGCCCTTGTCCTCGGTCGGGATGAAGGACGAGGGAACGTGCCGCCACAGCCAGACCGCCAGCACGATGACCACGGCGAACGCCGCGAAGCCGGCGCGGGGCCGCCGCAGCACCCGCTCGACGTTCGTCACGTAGTTGTGCCGCCCGCGGTCGAAGACGCGGTTGAACAGGCCGAACGGCCCCGTGGTGTGCGCCTCCGATGCCTCTTTGAGGAGGAACGCGCACAGCGCCGGCGTCAGGGTCAGGGCGACGATGCCCGAGAGCACCACGGCGATCGCGATGGTGATGGCGAATTGCCGGAACAGGGCGCCCGTGACGCCGCCGGTGAAGGCCACGGGCACGAACACCGCGACCAGCGACAGGACGATGGCGACCAGCGCCGGGGCCACCTGCCGGATGCCCCGGTCCGCGGCGAGCCGCGCCGGGAGCCCCTCGTGCGCCATGATCCGCTCGACGTTCTCGATCACCACGATGGCGTCNNTCCACCACGATGCCGATGGCCAGCACCAGGGCGAACAGCGTCAGCACGTTGATGGAGAGACCCAGCGCCTCGAGGCCGAGAAAGGTGCCGATCACGCTCACCGGCACCGCCAGCATCGGGATCAGCGTCGCGCGCCAGCTCTGCAGGAAGACGAACACGACCAGCGCCACCAGCAGCATGGCCTCCAGCAGGGTGACGATCACCTCGTGGATGGACACCGTGACGAACGGCGTGGTGTCGAACGGGATGGTGATCGTCACGCCCGGCGGGAGGGTCTTCTGCAGCTGGCCGAGGCGCTTGACGATGGCGTCGCGCGTCCGCAGCGCGTTGGCGCCGGGACGGAGGTACAGCAGACACAACGCCGTGGGGCGCCCGTTCAGCCGGCCCTCGAAGTCGTAGTTCTGCGAGCCCAGCACCGCGCGGCCGATGTCGCGGATCCGGATCTCCGAGCCGTCCGGCAGCGCTCGCACCACGATGTCGTTGAACTCCTGGGGCGTCTGCAGCCGGCCGATCGTCGTGACCGGGATCGTCAGTTGGGTTCCGGGCGGCGCGGGCTCGCCACCGAGCCGGCCGGCCGGGTTGGTGGCGTTCTGCTCGCGCACCGCGGCGGCGACGTCGTTCACGGTGACGCCGAGCTGCGCCATCTTGTCGGGGTCGAGCTGGATCAGCATCGAGAACTGCAACCCGCCGAACGTGGTCGCGTTGCCGACCCCCTGCACGCCCTTCAGCTCGTCCTCGACGTACAATTTCATGTAGTTGGTGAGGTACGCCGCGTCGAAACGCGTGTCGCTCGAACTCAAGCCCACCACGCCGAGGATGTCGGAATTGGACTTGACGATCGAGATGCCGAGTTGGCGCACGGCTGCGGGCAGCTGGGGCGAGGCCAGCTGCACGGCGTTCTGCACGTCCACCGCCGCCAGGTCCTGGTCGCGCTTGACGTCGAAATAGATGGAGAGGCTCATCGTCCCGTCGCTCGCGTTGGCCGACGTGTAGTAGAGCATCCCCTGCAGACCCGAGAGCTGCTGCTCGATGGGTGCCGCGACGGCCTCCGCCACGTCCTGCGCCGTCGCGCCGGGATACACTGCCACCACCTGGATGGCGGGGGGCGAGATCTGCGGGTAGCGCGCCACCGGCAGCGAGCGGATCGCGAGCACACCCATCAGGGTGATGATCAGTGAGATCACGCCGGCCAGGACCGGGCGGCGGATAAAGTAGTACTTGACCTCGCGACCGTCGTCGGTCGGGACCGTCATCGCGGCGCCCCGGCCCGCGCGGGCGCCGCCGGCGCCGCCGTGCTGTCGGCCAGCGGCACCGGCTTGACCGGCCGGCCGGGCGCGACCTTCTGGATCCCGTCCACGACCACCCGGTCACCAGGCATGAGGCCGCGGTCTATGATCCACCGGTCCCCGGCCCACGGACCCGTCTGCACGTCGCGGGTCTGCACGGTGTCGCCCTTCCCTACCACGTACACGAACTGGCGCCCCAGGCCGGTCTGCACCGCCCGCTCCGGGACGGCGAGCGCGCCCTCGCGCGCGAACCCGACCAGCCGCACCCTCACGAACTGGCCCGGCATCAGCAGCCGGTCCGCATTCTGGAACGTGGCGCGGAACTCCTGCGTGCCGGTGGCCGCGTCGAGCGACGGTGCGACGAAGTCGAGCCGCCCCGTCCGCCCTAGCACCCGGCCGTCCGGCAGCACCACCTGCACCACCAGCGGGCTCCCGGCCTCGATCAGGGTCCGCCACTTGGGATTCTCGCGCCACTCGAGCAGCTGCTGCGACGACGGCTCGAAGCTGACGTATACCGGGTCGAGCCGGTCTATGGTCGTCAGCAGGTCGCCGGGGCCCGTGACGCGCGCCCCCACCTCCATATTCGTGCGCCCCACCCGGCCCTCGATCTCGGCCTTCACGTCNNGCCTGCGCGCTCCGGAACGCCGCGTCGTAGCGGACCTTGTCGAGCCGGTAGAGCAGCTCGCCCGGCTTTACCATCGCCCCTTCGGTGAAGGGCCGTGCCTCGATGATGCCTTCCACCCGCGAGCGCACCTCCACTCGCCGGAACGGCGTGACCTCACCCGGAAACTCGAACGTTTCCGGCACGGTTGCCGGTGCCACCGTCACCACGGCCACTTCGGACGGCGGGAACCCTCCGCGCGCTCGACCGCCGCCGCGGCAACCCGCGAGGAGCATCACTGCGCCCGCCCCAAGGGCGGCGACGCGAACACCGGCGACCGTACGGCCGAGTTGCTGACTCACGCAATACCTCTGGAAGACGATGACGCGCTGTGGGGAAGCGGTAAATTTACCATGAGGAGGCCACCGAGTTCCACCGTCCCATATCAGGCCAGCCACGGACGGTGTGGTGGGTCGCCGCGCCGGCGCGCCGGCGCCCCTGCGGGGCGCGCCCCGAAACGCAGCTCTAGCTCACGGTTTCGGCGCTGTACCTGGCCACGAGGCCGGTGCGCACGGCGTAGCGGTGCACGCTCCGGAAGATCCAGCAGGCGAGCAGGATGTAGAACGCCGCGAGTAGCGAGCCCCAGACGAGCGGCGCGCCCCGGGGGGCTCCTCCCGCCACCACCGCCCGCATCCCCTCGAAGACGTACGACGGTGGCAGGAGGCGGGCGCCCGGGCGCATCCACGCGGGGAGCGTCGCGAGCGGATAAAACACGCAGGCGAACGGGGAGAGCACCGCCGGGATCGGCCAGATGAACCACTCGGCCGACGGCCCGAGCCGCAGCACCACCGCGGCGCCGGCGATGCCGAGGGCGATCCCGAAGAGGAACAGCACGAGGAGGAATGGCGCGAGCAGCAGCCCGTAGGCCGCGAACGAGAGCCCGAACGCCGCGACCGCCACCAGCAGCATGACCGCGAGACCGACCGCGCTGGTGGCGATGCTCGACAGCACGAGGCCCCCGAGATACTCGGGGAGCCGGAGCGGCGAGGCGAAGATGTTGAGAAAGTTCCGCGACCACACGTCCTCGAAGAACGCCATCGTCACGCCCTGCATCACCCGCGCCTGGAAGTCCCACAACAGCACCGCCCCGAGGAGCGTGGTGACCAGGCTGAANNACGAACAGCGGAAAGACGCGCGACAGGCTGCCGCGCACGAGGTAGAAGTGACGGAGCACGATGGCCGCAACGCGATGGAGGCGCACGCGGCTCACGCCGGCCCGAGCGACAGGGGCTCGCGCGCCACGGTGATGAACA
>PMIK01000161.1:0-3194 GCA_003157095.1 Gemmatimonadota bacterium
TAGACGATCTCCCCGCGTCCCACCAGACCCGATACCAGGCCGAGGTTGGCCTGATAGCCGGTCGAGAGCACCAGGGCGGCCTCCTTGCCCACGAACTCCGCGAGCTTGGCCTCGAGCGTCACGTGCAGGTCGAGTGTTCCGTTCAGGAAGCGGCTGCCCGTGCAACCGGAGCCGTAGCGCTCCAGGGCCGCGCGCGCGGCCTCGAGCACCTTGGGGTGATGGGTGAGGCCGAGATAGTTGTTCGACCCCATCATGACCTTGNNCACCTATTTTGACGACCGTATCCTCTGACTCGGATATCGGCATGAAGTACGGGTACAGCCCGGCTGCCTGAACTTCCTTGGCCTGCGTGAAGTTCCGGCATTTTTCGAACAGCATTACCTGTTGCGCGACCTGCGTTGTGGACACCAGTCCCCCGTTTGGCGCGAAGCACCCATTGTACCGTGTCCGGAGGTGGGAGGCAAGTTGAAACACACCTTGACATTCGGCTTCGCCCTAACGCTCGCTGCCACGATATCCAGCCCCGGCATTGCGCGAGCGCAGCAACAGCCGGATCTCCGCTTCAAGACCGGGATGTGGCCTGACGGCGCCGTCATCGGGGCGAGTCTCGCCGCGGCCCTCGTGCCTGTGCTGTGGCCCAACCACTTCCCCCGAGCCACCTGTTCGCCCTGCGACCCCGCTGCCCTGTGGTCCTTTGATCGGTCCACCATCGGTCCGTTGCGCAGCCTCCCCGACAAGATCAGCTACCTGACGGTGGGCTCCGAGGCCGTGATGGGCTTCCTCTTCCTCGCACACTCCCGGAAAGGGCAAGGCTCGGCTGCCTTCTGGGAGGATGTCACCATCGGCGCCCAGTCCGCTTCGGTCGCGGCGGCCACCACCGAATGGCTGAAGGTGCTCTTCCACCGCCCGCGCCCGTTCCTCTACCTGCCCACGGCGAGCGGGACGCCCACCGCAGACAACGGGCGGGCGTTTCCTTCGAGTCATGGCACCATCGCTTTCGCCGCCGCGGCGGCCTACGCCTCCATCCTCCATCGCCGTGGCCTCCTTGGCCAGCACAAGCTGCAGGTCGGCTTGCTCTTCGCGGCCGCTGCCGTCACCGGGGTGCTCCGCGTCGTGGCCCACCAACATTTCCCCACCGACGCCATCGCCGGGGCCGCGGTCGGCTTCGCCGTCGGCTGGACCGTGCCGGCCCTCCACGCGACGGTACCGTAGGGCCACCTGATCGCCAAATGGGGCAGTTTGTCCTCGGGATAGCCGCCCCAAGGCCCTACCAAGCCTGATACTCCAGGCACAAGGTGTGCACTGCTTGAGACTGGAATTCAGTCGAGAGGCACGTGGGCACCTCCCTTCGCCCGGCACCGCAGGAGAAGACTGCTGGCCTGACCCGGCTGGTCCTCGTCGGGGCGCCTAACGTGGGCAAGAGCGCCCTGTTTGGGCGCCTCACGGGGATCTACGCTGTTGTGTCCAACTACCCTGGGACCTCCGTCGAGATCACGCGTGGCCGATTCGCGTCCGGGGCGGGGAATCGCGATGTGGAGGTTCTCGACACGCCGGGGATGTACACCTTCCTGTCGGTTTCCGAAGAAGAACGCGTCGCGCGTCGCGCGGCCGTGGCGGAGCAGGCGCAGACGATCGTGCACGTCGTCGAAGCGGCTCACCTCGAACGCTCGCTTCCCCTCACCCTGCAGTTGCTGTCGCTCGGCCACCCCGTGGTCGTCGCCTGCAACCTGCTGGACGAGGCGAAGCGTGAACGCCGCGCGCCGGATCTGGCGCTGCTGTCCGAGCGGCTCGGCGTCCCGGTGGTTGGGACGGTCGCGACGACGGGCGAAGGCGTGGATGAACTGCTCGCGGCGGCGCTGGCCGCCGAAGCGCCGGTGGACGGCTGGTCGCTTCCCGAGCCCTTCAGTGCGCTGGTGATGCAGCTGGTGAACGCCGCGGGCGCGGAGCCGGAGGGCGGATTCCGGCTGGCCGCCGAGCTGGCGCTCTCAGGCGACGAGTCGAGCGAGCGCGAGGTGGGTGCGGCGAGCGCGTGCTGGAGCGAGGTCGCCGCCGCGCGCGATCAGCGGTGGACGAGCGCGGAGGGCTTCGCCGTCGCGGTCGCGACGGCCCGCCGCCGGATGGCGCTCGCGCTTCTGGATGGCGTTGTGCCGGACGTGAGTGAGGTTGCGGGCGGGCGGTCGCGGGTGCTGGACCGGCTGGCGCTCTCGCCGTGGACCGGGATCCCGATCGTGGCGCTGGTCCTGTACTTCGGTTTCTACAAGTTCGTCGGGGGCTTCGGCGCTCAGACGGCGGTGGACTGGCTCGACCACGTCGTGTTCACGCGTTGGGTCGCGCCGCTGGCGGGCGCCGCAACGGCCGTGATTCCCTGGCAGGCGGTGCGCGACCTGGTGAACGGCCCCTACGGGCTGATCAATCTTGGCCTGCGCTACGCCTTCGCGATCGTGCTCCCCATCGTAGGCGCGTTCTTCCTCGTCTTCGCGCTGCTGGAGGATTCGGGCTACCTGCCGCGGCTGGCGCTGCTGCTGGATCGCGCCCTGAAGAAGGTCGGGCTGTCGGGCCGGGCCGTGATCCCGCTGGTGCTCGGATTCGGGTGCAACACCATGGCGACGCTGGTGACGCGCACGCTGGAGACCCGGCGCGAGCGAATCATCGCGACGCTGCTGCTGGCGCTCGCGATCCCTTGCTCCGCCCAGCTCGGCGTGGTGCTCGGGATCCTGAGCGCCTGGCCGGGGGCGGTGTTGGTGTGGGGGCTGGTGCTGGTGCTGGTCTTCCTGGCGGTAGGCCGGCTCGCCGCCCTGTTCCTGCCGGGGGAGCCGCCCAGCTTCTACCTCGAGCTGCCGCGCCTGCGCGCCCCGCGGCTGGGGAACGTGCTGCGCAAGACGGGCGCGCGGGTGCGCTGGTACTTCGCGGAGATTCTGCCCCTCTTCCTGCTGGCGAGCGTCCTGCTCTGGGCGGGGGACTTGACCGGCGTCCTGCANNGGGCTGTACGATCTCGCCCACCGCGGGCTGCTCACGCCGGCCGCCCTGACGACCGCCGCCATCACGATCACCCTGTTCGTGCCCTGCATCGCCCAGTTCCTGGTGATGAGGAAGGAGCGCGGCCTCAAGGTGGCGTTGGGCGTCCTGGTGGTCGCCACCACCATAGCCTTCACGGTGGGCGGTCTGGTGGGTTGGCTGCTCCGCTCGGTCGGGGG
>PMIK01000161.1:3219-4007 GCA_003157095.1 Gemmatimonadota bacterium
GGCGTGGAGCTCGAGGTCGAACGGCGCTGGCCGGCCGTGGTGCTGAAGCTGGATGGCGCCACGGTGGCGCTGGATGCGGGCCTGGCCGGTGCGGTCCTCGTCGCCGTGGCGGCGTGACCTCGGTTACAGCCGCCGCATCAGGCTACCCCGCAGTTTCAACACTCTGTTAGCTTGCGGCGGTCCATCCCCTTAGAGGAGCCGGCGGGTGAAGGTGCGCGGGCGCGCATTGGGCGTGGCTATTTGCGTGGCCTCTCTGTGCCCGGCGGTCGCGTCACGCGCGACCGCGCAGGCGGGGGGTGCGGACGTCGTCCGGCGAGGCCTCATTCACGGCGGCGCCCGGCCGCCGGCCGGCTTCTACCGGACGCTGGCCCGCGACCCCCACGCCTTTGAGTTCCGGCACGGCTGGCTCGAACGCGCGCGGCTGGTGCGGCAGAACCGGCAGGCGCTCCGCTCGCGCGGCGCGTGGCAGCTGCTCAACGCGCCGGCGGCGCTCGCGGGCCCCATGGCGTCGGCGACCGCGGTGGGCGGCACGCTCCGCTATCCCACGTTCATGCCGTTGTTCTCCAACACCACGGCCAGCGACGCGGCGATCATGGACTCCGCGGCGGTCGCCAATCTGTTCTGGGGCACCACGCCCGCGCCGCCGTATTCGATCACCACGTACTACCAGGAGATCTCCGGCGGCCGGCTGACCGTGACCGGGACCGTCGTGCCCGCAATCCGCGTGTCGCAGACCGACACGTTCTACTCCGGCGGCCCCAACTGCCGGGGGCTCTGTTTTCCCGGCC
>PMIK01000021.1:0-1515 GCA_003157095.1 Gemmatimonadota bacterium
GCGCTCGATGGCGATGGCGGCGATTCGGGTGGCGAACTCGACCAGGCGCGCCTCGACCGGCGTCGGCTCGAAGGGTCCCTCGTGCGGGCCGAACACCGCGGTCTTGCCCTCGACCTTCCGCACGTCGCCGACCGGCAGCACCCAGCCCTGGCCGCGTACCTCGCCCGTGTCGCTGACCTGGCCGCCGCTCTCCGCGTAGAACGGGTTGTCGTGCAGGATCAACCCCACGCCCGCATCCGTCTGCTGGAAGGCCAGGATGTCGGTGTCGGCCCGGATCGTGTCGTAGCCGACCCACTTCTGGCGGAGCCGCTTCCTGACCGGGATCCACTTGGGCTCGCGGGCGCGGCCGCGAGCGGGGCCGGCCGGCGACGGGTCGAGGGCCGCCCCGGACGCGAAGGGGGGGATTCCCCGCGGCGGGGGGCCGGGTGGGGTGGGCGCCAGGGAGGACCCCGAGCGTCCGGGACGGCCCGAGACCGGCGCCCCTGCGGTCCGCGACCGCCGGTCGCTCCGCGAGCGATCGCGCTGCTCGCCCAACAGCTTCTCGAAACCAGCAATGTCCACGGCGAGCCCGCGCTCCGCCGCGACGATCTGGGTGAGGTCGATCGGGAAGCCGTACGTGTCGTAGAGCTTGAAGGCCTCCTCGGCGCTCACCGACGTCAGCTCCTTGAGCCGGAGCAGGCCGCCCTCGATCGTCTCGAAGAAGCGCTCCTCCTCCGCCCGGGTGACATCGCCGAGGTGCACCGCGTGCTGCACCAGCTCCGGATAGTGCCCGCCCATCACCTTCACCACCTCGTCCACCAGCGCGACCAGCGTGGGGTCGCGGCGGCCGAGGAGGTAGGCGTGGCGCACGGCGCGCCGGAGGATGCGGCGCAGCACGTAGCCGCGGCCCTCGTTCGACGGGTATACGCCGTCGGCCAGCAGGAAGGCCACGGCCCGCGCGTGATCGGCGAGGACGCGGAAGGGCGCGCCGGCGGGCCCCTGGCCGTATGGCTTGCCAACCACCGCCTCGGCGCGGGCGATCAGCGGCAGGAAGAGATCGGTGTCGAAGTTGGAGCGGACGCCCTGCAGCACCGCGGCGATGCGCTCCAGCCCGGCGCCGGTGTCCACCGACGGCGCGGGCAGCGGCATCAGCTCGCCGCCGGCCTGGCGGTCGAACTGCATGAAGACGAGGTTCCAGATCTCGAGGAACCGCCCGGCTTCGGCCTGCTCGACGAACTGGTCGAGCGAGTGGACGTGGTTCGAGGCGGCTCCCGACTCGTCCGGGTCGCCCAGGTCCACATAGATCTCGGAGCACGGGCCGCACGGCCCCGTCTCCGCCATCTGCCAGAAGTTGTCCTTATCGCCGAGCCCGTAGATACGGTCGTCCTCCAAACCGGTGACCTCCCGCCACAGGCGGCGGGCGTCGTCGTCCTGGGCGTGGACGCTGATGCGGATGCGATCGGGGCTGATGCCGAGCCACTCGGAGCTGGTAACCAACTCCCAGGCGAAGGCGATGGCGTCGCGCTTGAAGTAGTC
>PMIK01000021.1:1570-2704 GCA_003157095.1 Gemmatimonadota bacterium
AACAGCAGCGTGGGGTCGTCGGCGGGAACGAGCGAAGACGAGGCCACCTCCCGGTGGCCACGCTGCGCGAAGTAATCGAGGAAGCGGCGGCGGATGGTCGCGGCGTTCATGAGCCGCACAAACTTAGCCCGCGAGCGCCGCCTTGACCACCTCGCGGACGTCGGCGGCCGCGAATCCGCGCCGCAGCAGATAGGTCCGGAGCCGCCGCCCGCGCACCACTGGATCGAGATCGCGCAGCGTCTGGAGCTTCTTCGCCGCCGCTTCCCTCATGAGGCCCGCGGCGTCCACCCCTTCCTGCTCAAACGCGACGCGGATCGCGCGCTCCGCCGCCTCCTCACCAATGCCCAGCCGCCGGAGGTCCCGGGCCAGGCGCGACGGCCCGTAGCGAAAGCGGCTGGAGCGGGTGCGCGCGTAGTGCCGGGCGAACTCCTCGTCGTTGATGAGACCGGCCACGACCAGAGCACCGACCGCCTCACCCGCCGCGGCCGGGGCGTGGCCCTTTCGCACCAGGCGGCGCTGGATCTCCACCGACGGCAGCGCGCGGTAGGCGAGGATACGCATGGCGCCCAGCCGCGCCGCGAACACCTCGGCGCGCCCCTCCACCCGCTGCATCTGCTCGGGTGCAAGCGACGCACCGACCGCGAGCCCCAGCTCGCGCACATCGGCGGCGGCCACCAGGGCGAACGAGGCGCCATCCGCGTGGATCGCGAAGCCGCCGCTGCCCCTCGGGTCGGATTGGATCGCCGTGACGACCGGCACTACTCCTCCGCGACCGCTTCGTCCTCGGCGGGCACCACCGCCTTCATTCCCAGACCGTCCTTCACCTTCGACTCGATTTCCGCCATCAGAGCCGGGTTGTCCTTGAGAAACAGCTTGGTGTTCTCCCGGCCCTGGCCGATACGCTGGTCGTTGTACGCGTACCAGGCACCCGACTTCACGATCACGCCCATCTCCGCCGCGAGATCCACGAGCAGCGCGGCATGGCTGATCCCCTCGTCGAACATGATGTCGAACTCCGCCTGCCGGAACGGCGGCGCAACCTTGTTCTTCACCACCTTGACCCGGGTGTGGTTGCCAATCACCGTGTCGCGTTCCTTCACCTGGCCGATGCGCCGCATGTCGAGCCGCACCGAG
>PMIK01000001.1 GCA_003157095.1 Gemmatimonadota bacterium
GCTGTTCGTCACTTTGTCGGCGAGTGCTACTCCGACAGGGCGACAGATCGCGTCCGGGAGTTCGTCGCGCAGCATGCGAAGGAACCAATGAACCTCGTCTGCTACGTTCCGGTGGCATTCCTCAAGGTCGATGCCGAATCGGACGTGCTCGGCATACGTCTCCTGCCGGTCGATGACTCCCGTCTGCCCCGCGAGAACAGCGCCATATCGCTGGAGCCGCCGGTGGGCTGCGTCGCGGCCGTTGATGCGCGCGACACGAGCTACGAGCTGATGGCGGACAGGGCGCGATTGGTGGTCGCCCATGCCCTCCGCGTTCTCCGGGTCGCACTCCGCGAACAGCGGGGCATCAACGACCGCCAACTCCGTTTCAGGGTCGGCGACACGTACACGTTCAGTGAGCGGGCGTCAGGACGGCAGGCGCCCCCAGAGGTGGCGTACGAGCTGGGGCTTGACGGCCAGCTGATTGACCTCGCGGCGTCACAGCCGGTCTCGAAGATGCCTCTCGAGCCGGTCACCGACGTCGCCAAGAAGGCCGACCTCGCACTCAGGTGGATGGAGCAAGCGCGATTTGCTGGCGAGCCGCTTGTCGCGTTGCTGTTCCTGTTCTTCGGTTTGGAGGCGCTCCTCGGGGATAAGTCCGAAGGGCTCAAAGCGCACAGGCTCGCGCTCCGACAGACGATGCTCAGTCACATCGCCACAGGTAGCTTCACCGACCCGAATGAGACCTACTTCCTCTACGACGACGTGCGCTCCGGTGCCGTCCACGGCGAAGACGGACCAACCGTGAGCTGGGATGACGTTGGGAGCTTCGCGTCCGTCGTCAGGGACGCGCTTAACCAGTACTTGGGCTACGCCGAGGCGCAGGGCCTCAGCCAACGATCTCGCCTCCTCAGGGCTCTTGACGAGCATCCCGACGCACCGAAGCTCGCCGCATGGCTGCGGCGGTACGCCGGCCCGGCATGGGAGTCCTACTTCAGAGCCATCGAAGCGCAACGTGGCGGCGCTGGCGCTGTCCCGTCAGCCGCTCGGCGGCGGAGCCGCCCCGAAAGGGCGGCCTCCCGCGAAGCAGGCCCCTGAATTCGCAGGAAGCCGGTCCGACTCGGGTCCGAATCGAGGTCTTTTCGAGTAGGGCCCTAGTCCACGCTGCCCGTTCCACCCTGGGACGTCTTGACCTCCAGGAAGTCCGCCGTGGCGGCTCCCAGGCGCGCCGCCCGACCGGGGAGCCCACGACGGCGTGGGTAGCCCGAGCCGCAGCTCGCCTACGCGTCGGAGACGTTTGTCCCCACACCATATCCCCAGGTGCTGGCGCTGGCAGTGGCCCCCCTGTCCGCCGGATAGGCATGTGACAGCCCGGAGCCGTGCGATCGAGCAATTCGGCGCGAGGTTCACCGTTGAGGGCGTGCGCGGCTGGCACCTGCTCAGTCTGTGGTTGGCGGCGGCTGCTTCCTGCTGGCCTTGAGCGCGGCGACGGTGGCGTGGGCGAGGCGGCGCAGGTAGTCATCGTCGACGGGCGCGCGGGAGATGAGGAGCCGGAAGCCCAGCGGGGCCACCAGCAGGTCGAGGGCCAGCTCGTGATCGAGGTCGGCGGGCAGCTCGCCGCGGCGGATCGCCCGGGACAGCAGAGCGTCGGCGATCTCGCGCCGCGGCGTGGCGATGACCTCGCGCAGCGCCGCGGCGACGGCGGGGTTGCGGGGTGACTCGCCGAGGAAATCGGGGGCTATACGGGCGACCAGCGGGTCGCTGAGCTGGCTGGCAGTGGCCCTGATGTAGGCCTCGATGTCGCCGCGAAGGGTGCCGGTGTTCGGCTGGATGAGCGCGCGGTCCCGGACGGCGCTGGCTACCAGGTCGATCAGCATCGCGTCCTTGGAGTTCCAGCGGCGATACAGCGCCGCCTTGCCGACGCCGGCCCGGCGGGCCACCGCCTCCATCGACATCCGCGCGTAGCCGGACTCCGCGAGTTCGGCGAAGGCGGCGGCCGCGATGGCGCTGGTGACGTTCTCCTGGAGTACGGCTGCCCCGGTCGGACGCCTCCTAGTCGGTTCTTCCATGCGCAAATCTTACAGTGCAACGGAACGGTTGCGTTCCATCGAGGAGTTGGTATAACCTGTGGAAATGGATGGAACGGATCGGTTCCGTCGCGAGTGAAGGATCAGCCATGAAGTTCCTATTCGACGACGAGTCGTTCTCCTTCGAGGCGCTGCGGGCGGCCGGGTACGCCAGCCGGGGCGGTGCCGACCTCGGCGAGGTGCTCGCGGCCTGCGTCGGCATCACGGACGGTGACGAAGAGGCGTGGTGCCGCGAGTGGGGCGCTCTCGCAGACCGGATTCACGCGGTCGGCCTGGCGGCACTCGCGGCAGGGCACCGGGTCAGCGCGCGGGACGCGCTGCTGCGCGCCTCGAACTACTACCGCACGGCGGAGTTCTACCGGCGCGTCGACCCGGACCACGACGCTGAGTCGCAGCGCCTCGCCCGACTGTCCAGGGAGTCCTTCGCAGCGGCCGCGGAACTACTCGACGTGCCCGCGCGCCGCGTCACGATCCCGTACGAGGGCACGACCCTGCCTGGCTACCTGTTCCGCGTCGACGACTCCGGCACCGCGCGGCCGACCGTGGTCTACCACGGCGGCTTCGACTCAACGCTGGAGGAAGGCTACTTCGCGGCGGCGCGGGGCGCGGTTGAGCGCGGCTACAACGTGCTGGCATTCGACGGTCCCGGACAGGCGACGACCCGCCGACTGCAGCGCCTGGTGTTCCGCCCGGACTGGGAGAAGGTCCTCTCCCCGGTTATCGACTACGCCATCACCCTGCCTGAAGTCGATGAGCACCGCATCGCGCTGATCGGGACCAGCTTCGGCGGCTACCTCGCCGCGCGGGCGGCGGCCTTCGAGCACCGGATCGCGGCCCTCGTACTCAACGACGGGCTGTTCGACTGGGGCGGTGCGGTCATCCGCGGCCTGCCTTCGGCGCTCGACGACCTGTTCGCCGCGGGGCGCGAAGCGGAGGCCGAGGCCATCATGGCGCGGGCCGCCGCGCACAGCACCTACCTGCGTTGGGCGGTAGGCAACACGAAGTGGACCTTCGGCGTGGCCAGCGATGCGGAGGCGTTCCGGGCGATGCGCGCGTACACCATGGACGGAGTGGCCGACATGATCACCTGCCCGACCCTCGTGCTCGACCCCGAGAACGACATGTTCCCGGGTGAGGCACGCCGGATGTTCGAGGCGCTGCGCTGCCCGAAGGAACTGATCTCGTTCACCGCCGCCGAAGGCGCCGGTGAGCACTGCCAGGAGGGCGCGATCCTCCTGTTCGAGCAGCGCGTCTTCGACCGCCTCGCCGCGCTCTTGAACTGACGGCCACTGGGTTCCCGCGCTACGAGGGCTCGCGACCACAGACCGCCGACCGCACCAGCAGGGTGCTCCCGGACTTCCTCGATGGGGACAACATCCCGGACGCCACGGGCGACTACATCGTGTACACCCTGGCCTGGCGGATCGAGAAGGGCGAAGCCCCCAAACTGCTGATCCTCCCAGTCATCCTCGCCAAGCGGACCGACGGGCGGCCGCTCGCGCGGCCGGGCCAGCGGGCGGGTTCAACCTGCTCCTCGCCTACTGGGTCGATCGGCTGAGCCGCAATCTGGCTCAGCTTGGTGCCCTCATCGAGGAGCTGCAAGCGGCGGGGGTCGCCTTCCGCTCGGCCACCGAGCCCTTCGATACCGCCACCCCCGCCGGCCTCATGATGATGCAGATGCTGGGGGTCTTCGCCCAGTTTGGCGCTCATCGATCTTCGAGCGCATCGCCGCGGGTATGGAGCGCAAGGCGAAGAGCGGCGGGTGGACGGTCGGGACGTACCCCTATGGGTATCACAAGCTCGACGGGACGGCCGGCCTGGCGC
>PMIK01000172.1 GCA_003157095.1 Gemmatimonadota bacterium
CGAGCTCAAGAGCGCGACCGACGCGGCCCTGCGCGCGCCGATGATCTCGTTTACGGTGAAGGGGTGGACCACCGACGACTTGATAAAGGCGCTGTGGGATCGCGGGACGGTGCGGGTGCGCCACGTGGCGGAGTACGACTATCACTGGGTCCGGCTCTCGACCCACATCTACAATACGCCGGACGAGGTGGACCGAGTCGTGGCACTCGTCGGGGAGCTGGCAGCGAGGAGAAGCTAGAACTCAGAGCAGTTGCCAGACGGCAAGTTACGAGTGGTTACCAGACTTGAGATACCAGGTGCACAGGCGGTTCACAGGACAGTCGGGACACTTCGGGGCTCTGGCCGTGCAGACCAGGGCCCCGAGTTCCATCAGCGCCTGGTTGAACGCCCAGGCGGTCTTGCCGCGCTTCGGCTGCAGGGCCAGGGCGGTGGCCCGGATGCGCTTCGCGGTCCGGCAGCCGAACATCCGCCGCAACACTCGTTGCACGTTCGTGTCCACCGCGGGCGCCGGCTTCTCGAAAGCGAAGGTGGCGACGGCGCCGGCCGTGTATGGCCCGACACCGGGGAGTTGCTCGAGCACTTCAGGGTCGGACGGGACGATCCCCGCGTGGTGGCGCACCACCTGCCTGGCCAGGCGGTGGAGGTTGGCGGCGCGGCGGTAGTAGCCGAGCCCGTCCCACGCTTCACGCACGGCGCGCGGCGTCGCGCGGGCCAGCGCGTCGAGGCTGGGATAGCGGCGCAGGAACGGCCCGTAGTAGTCCAGCACCCGGGAGACCTGCGTCTGCTGGAGCATGAACTCCGAGACCAGAACGCGGTACGGGTCGCGCGTGCGCCGCCACGGGAGGTCGCGCGCCGCCTTGCGATACCAGGCGAGGAGCTTGCGCCGGAAAGCTGCGCCGTTTTTCGGGGTGGACTGTGGGGGCATGGAGGGCGAGAATATAGACTGGCAAGTGGGGTTACGGACTAGGGGTTAGGGGCTAGGATGTCCCCCCGAGTGCCCTAGCCCCTAACCCCTAACCCCCAGCCCCTATGGATTCCCAGCTCACCACGACTTCGGAGCTTCCGGTCTACATCAGCACCGCACGCGCGGTGGCGCGTCCGGTGCTGTCCGCGTTGGGGAACGTGGGTCGCTTCGGGATGATGTTGCTGGAGCTGGTCCGCGCGCTGCCCGATTGGCGGGCCTGGCTTCCGCGGACGATGGAGCAGTGCCAGCAGGTGGGGTATGGCAGTCTCCTGATCGTCGTGCTGACCGCGGCGTTCTCCGGCGGTGTCGCCGCGTTCCAGGCGGGCTACCAGTTCACGGGCAGCATTCCGGTCTATCTGCTGGGAGCGGTCATCGGGGAGAGCATCATCCTCGAGCTGGGGCCCGTGATGACGGGCCTGCTCCTGGCCGGGCGCATCGGCGCNNCTGATCATGGTGCCGGCGCTGGTGATCGCCGCCGACGCGACCGGCATGCTCACCGGCTGGTGGGCGGCGAGGCAGTCCATCCACATCACCAACGCGGAGTTCATCTACGGCACGCAGCGCTACTTCCGCCCCTTCGACCTCTGGTACTCGGTGATCAAGGCCGAGGCCTTCGGTGCGGTGGTCACGATGATCCCCTGTTACGTCGGCTTCCAGGCCAAGGAAGGCGCGGAGGGCGTGGGCCGCGCGACCACGACGGCGGTGGTCACCGCTTGCGTGCTGATCCTGCTGCTCGACCTGTTGCTGGCCAAGCTGCTGCTGTGATCGAGCTCCGAAACGTCTACAAGAAATTCGGCCAACACGTCGTGCTGGACGGGGTGGATTTCAAGGTGGCCGACGGCGAGACGGTGGCCCTGCTCGGGCCATCGGGAAGCGGCAAGAGCGTGCTGCTCAAGCACATCATCGGCCTGATGCGGCCCGACAAGGGCGAGGTCATGGTTGACGGGGAGTCGGTCGGCCGGCTGTCCCGCAAGGGTCTCGCGGCGCTCCGCAGCAAGATCGGCTACGCGTTCCAGACCGGTGCGCTGTTCGACTCGATGACGGTCTACGAGAACATCCGGCTCGGCATCACCGACGAGGCGTGTAGCCGCGATCGCGACCTCTGCCGTACGCGCGCGGCGGAGTGCCTGCGGCTGGTGAATCTCACCGAGGACGTGGGCCGGCTGATGCCGTCGGCCCTGTCGGGCGGGATGCGCAAGCGCGTGGGCATCGCGCGGGCCATCGCCGGAAGGCCGAAGTATCTTCTCTACGACGAGCCGACGTCGGGCCTCGATCCGGTGAACTCCGATGCGATGGACGCGCTGATCGAACGGCTCCAGAAGGAGCTGCACGCCACCAGCGTGGTGGTGAGCCACGACGTGCGCGGGTCGTTCAAGGTTGCGGACCGGATCGCGCTGCTGCACAACGGCCGGATCCGCGCGGTGGGAACCGCGGAGGAGTTCATGGCGGCGAAGGACACCGTCGTGCGCGAGTTCCTGGAACGGGATTTCGAGTTCGCGGCGGAGGCCTGATGGAGCTGCGTTATCGGCGGGAAGCGGTCGTCGGCCTGTTCGTGGTCGTCGCGACCCTGATATTCGTGTTCGGGATGCTCTGGCTGCGCGGCAAGTCGCTCACCAGCGGGAAGCTGGTTGAGACCACTTTCGTCGACGTGTCGGGGCTCAAGGTCGGCGACCCGATCCACACCTCCGGCGTCACCGTCGGCCAGATCAAGGACATTCGCCTGGTCGCGCCGGGCAAGGTCATCGTGGTTCTGGACCTCAGGACCGGGCAGCTGCCCCACCGCGACGCGCGCGCGATGGTTCGCTCGCTCGACTTCTTCGGCGCGCGGTACCTGGACTATGACCCCGGCGCGTCACCCGATCCGATGCCGGCGAGCGGCGTCATCACCGGCCAGCGGGAGCAGGACCTGAGCGAGGCGGTGCAGTCGCTCACGGGTCCCGGCGAGCGGGTGATGGCCAGCGCCGAGCAGTTCCTCAATCCCCAGAACGCCACGGAGCTGCGCGCGCTGCTCCGGGACGCACGCAAGGCGGTGGCACAGCTGGGGAACGCGGCGGAGGCGCCCTCGCGGGAGGCCGCGGCCACGCTGCTCTCGCTGCGGGAGCTGCTGCAGCGGCTCGACCTGCTGGTGGGCGGCGGCGCCGCGCAACAGACGGTAGACAACATGCGGGACGCGAGCCGGAACCTGGCGCAGGTGACGGCGACGCTGCAGCGGACCAGCGCCTCCCTCGACTCGATTCTCCTCAAGGTCAACCACGGCCGCGGCTCGGTCGGCCGGCTGGTCAACGACACGACGCTGGTGACCGACCTGCATGAGGCGAGCGCGGCCCTCACTGCGCTGCTGAACGACGTTAAGGCGAATCCGAAACACTACATCAACGTGCACGTGTTCTAGTCTCTTGAAGCTGCTCTTCCTCGGGACCTCCGCGGCGCGGCCCACGGCCGAGCGGAACGTGAGCGCGCTGGTGCTGACGCGCGGCGGCGAGACGCTCATGTTCGAGTGCGGCGAGGGGACCCAGCGCCAGATGATGCGCTACGGCGTGACCTTCGCGCTGAACGAAGTCTTCTTCACGCATTTCCACGCCGATCACTTCCTGGGCATCATCGGGCTGGTCAGGACGCTGGGGCTCCAGGGGCGCACCGATCCGATGCGGCTCACCGGGCCCAGGGGTGCCAAGAAGTTGCTGGGGCAGGCGTTGGCTTTGGGAGTGGAGCGGCCGGTGTTCGAGGTGGAGATCGTGGAGGTCGAGCCGGAGCAGGTGCTGGCGCGCGACGGCTACGATCTCAGGGTTTTCGGCGTCGAGCACGGCGGCGGCGCGGTGGGCTACGCGCTGGTCGAGCAGGACCGGCTCGGCCGTTTCAACCCGGACCGGGCGCGGGAGCTGGGGGTCCCGGAGGGGCCGCTGTGGGGCAAGCTCCAGCGCGGGCAGACGGTCATGCTCGACGACGGGCGCGAGGTGAGCGCCGAGACCATCGTCGGCGCGCCCCGGCCCGGGCGGAAGCTGGTGTATTCGGGAGACACACGGCCGTGCGCGGCCACCATCGAGATGGCGCGCGGCGCCAACCTCCTGGTGCACGAAGCGACCTTCGGCGAGGAAGAGAAGGAGCGCGCCAAGGAAACCGCTCACTCCACCGCCCGGGAGGCGGCGGAGGTGGCGAAGCTGGCCGGCGTCCGCCGGCTGGTCTTGACCCACCTCTCGGCGCGCTACTCGCGCGACCCGGCGACGCTGCTGGACGAGGGGCGGGCGGTGTTTCCCGAGACGGTGGTGGCGAAGGACGGGTTCGAGGTCGAGGTGCCCTTCCCGGACTAGCCGCCGGGACTCAGAGGGCGGCTTCGGGTTGAGGTAATGCGGGGGCCCGGCTAGGTTTCGGCCCTCACGGGGCTGTAGCTCAGCTGGGAGAGCGCCTGGATCGCACCCAGGAGGCCAGGGGTTCGAGCCCCCTCA